>NZ_CP110001.1:3600000-3957951 GCF_025947185.1 Flavobacterium sp. N2038 | reverse complement strand
TTCTGTTGAAGCGACCTTTGCCATGTTAAATCTGCCAAAAAATAATACAGTTACCATTTACAATTCGGGTTGCTGCGGAATGGCGGGTTCTTTTGGTTATGAAAAAGAACATTATAACGTGAGTATGCAAATGGGAGAGGATACGTTATTCCCAAAAGTGCGTGCTACTGCCGAAAACGTAAAAATTGCTGCAGCAGGAACAAGTTGTCGTCATCAGATTTTTGACGGAACAAGCAGAGAAGCACAGCATCCGGTAAGTATTTTGAGAAATTGTCTTAAGTGAGAATGGCACACGGATGGCACGGATTCACTTCGTGAAAACGCAGATGTGCACGGATTTTTTGTTTTATTTTAATTTTAACCACTCCCGATAGTTATCGGGATAAAAGAATTAGAATGATTTTTATTTCATGCAGATTTTATTTATATCTAATTTAAAATTAAATCTGCCTAAATCTGCGAAATCTGCGTGAAAAATTATTTAGATAAAGATTGAAAAATCACTTTAATCCTTTTAATCGGTGGCAAAAAAACTTTGAGTCCTAGTGCTTTTGTGGCAAAAAATAAATAGCAATAAAACAAAATCGTTTTATATATTTGAAATCAGGATAATTTTTGCATTATTTGCAAAATAAAACCATCACAATTGAAATATATTAATTTATAATAGCAAAACATTTATGGCATTATCAGGTTTATTCCGAAAGAAAACGGTACAGGATATTCTGAAACAAGTTGCAAAAAACGAAGCAGACGGTCATAATGCATTAGGAAAGCATTTAACAACCAGAGATTTAACTGCTTTTGGAATTGCAGCAATCGTTGGAGCCGGTATTTTTAGTACAATCGGAAAAGCTAGTGCAGATGGAGGTCCGGCGGTAATCTTCTTGTTTTTGTTTACAGCACTGGCATGTAGTTTTGCTGCTTTTGCTTATGCAGAATTTGCTTCAATGGTTCCGGTTTCAGGAAGTGCTTATACGTACTCGTATGTTGCTTTTGGGGAACTCATTGCCTGGATTATTGGTTGGGCATTAATTATGGAATATGCCGTTGGAAACATAACGGTCGCAATATCCTGGAGCGATTATTTTACCACGCTGCTCCAGAGTGGAGGAATCCATTTACCACAATGGATTCAGATGGATTACCTAACAGCTTCAAACGGATTTAATGATGCTACAGCTTTAATGCATGGCGGAAAATCATTCGAAAACTTAAGTGCATCATTACAGGCTTCTTATACAGCATGGACAACAGCACCAACAATTGGTTCTTTTCATTTTGTAGCCGATTTGCCTGCTTTGTTTATCATTATTTTAATCACAGCTTTGGTTTACAGAGGAATGAAAGAATCTCGTAATGCGAGTAACGCAATGGTAGTTGTAAAACTTTGTATTGTACTTTTGGTTATTGCTGTTGGTATATTTTATGTAGATACAGCAAACTGGGATCCTTTTGCACCAAATGGAGTTGGCGGAGTTTTAAAAGGAGTTTCGGCAGTTTTCTTTGCTTATATTGGTTTTGATGCTATTTCGACTACTGCAGAAGAATGTAAAAATCCGCAACGTGATTTACCACGCGGAATGATGTGGGCAATTATTATCTGTACACTTTTATATATTGCCATTGCTTTGGTTTTAACCGGAATGGTACGTTATAGCGAATTAAATGTGGGTGATCCGCTTGCATTTGTTTTTGATAAATTACACTTAAAATGGATGTCCGGAATTATTGCTGTAAGTGCAGTAATTGCAATGGCAAGTGTTTTATTGGTTTTTCAGATGGGACAGCCTCGTATCTGGATGAGTATGAGCCGTGACGGTTTATTACCAAAGAAATTTTCTACAGTACACCCAAAATTCAAAACACCGTCTTTTGCAACTATAGTAACTGGTTTTGTGGTAGCAGTACCGGCTTTATTTTTAAACCTGACAATGGTTACAGATTTATGCAGTATCGGAACTTTGTTTGCCTTTGTATTGGTTTGTGCGGGAGTTTTGGTATTGCAGAACAAACCGGATATTCCAAGAGGAAAATTCAAAACACCTTATGTGAATTCAAAATATATACTTCCTGCTTTAATTATTGTTGGATTGTATTATGCTTTTGCATTCAATAATAAAGCGACAATGGCTTTTATTAATAACGAGGCGCAGACTTTTGATGCGACAACAATTGTAACATCATTAAATAAAGAAGATTCTGAAAAAGTTTTCAATTATTTAAAAAGCGTTGATGTAAATAATAAAACTTCTGAGACTTCAGATTTGGAACATTTATTAAGCCAATATCAAGATGATGAGGTTAAATATGCTGAGGTTGTAAAAGGATTGCCAATTAGTGATTCGGCAAAATACGAATCAGGGTTTAGTTTGTTTAAACACAAAATTCCAATGTGGATTTTCTTATTGGTTTTAGCCGGATTAACGGTTTGGGCTTTCAGAAAAAATCTTTCACTGATTCCGCTTTTAGGATTAATCTGCTGTCTTTACATGATGGCCGAATTAAGTGTTTGGAACTGGATTTATTTCACAATTTGGTTATTAATCGGATTATTGATCTACTTTACATATAGCCGAAAAAATAGTAAACTGAATACACCTGAAAGTTAGAGGTTGTCTATTATAAGAAGTGATAAATAAAAGCCGTTCTGAATTGTTCAGAACGGTTTTTTATTTTGTGTAAAGTTTTCCGCCACGAATTCACGAATTAATAATCTAAAAATTTGTGAATTCGTGGCGGTAAAAAATTAAAATCTTCTAAACAGAAAGCCGTTCTGAAATTCAGAACGGCTTTTTTCTTTCTTCAATAAAGACTTAAAAAACTTTATTTTTTGATAATCTTTTGCATGGTTTCCACACCATTTTCCAATCTGATAGTAATAAAATAAAGTCCCTTGCTTAATCGACTTACATCAATCGTACTTGTATTAGATTTTCCTTCCTGAACAATACTTCCTTGTGCCGAAATAATACTGTATTCGCTTATCGGAATAGTGGAGTTTATTTGCAAGGTTTGTTCAACAGGATTTGGGTACAGACGTACTGCATAAGTTTGTGTTTCCTCAGTCTCAGTATTTACAGCCATTTTAGAAGTAGTTGAACCCCATGTATAAGAATAGCCATCTGTCTTGTTTAGTAAATCGGCAGTCTGATTAGCAGAACCACTAGAACCATTGTTAAAAATTACATTTATAGCAGTTGGACCAGTAATGGTGTATTTATAAAAGCCATTTGTATCGGCAGTCATTGCAACGCCTGGCCAGGTTGTATTTGCCGCACTTCCCGATGGAACAGCATTCCAGTAATGTACTTTTGGAACACCAGTCCAGTTTGTTGGAGGTTTAAAATATACCGTAAGCGTTGGAACTGCAGTAAAAGTATAAACTTCCGTTTTGACTGCTGATGAAACTCCGGCAGTATTGACTACGAAAGCTTTTAAAGTTGTGTTTGCAGTAAAAGCAAATGATTTTGTGCCAATAGCCGAGGCTGAACTTGTAGTAGGAGTTGTTCCGTCTAAAGTGTAATAAATCGTTGAGGTTGTCGCATTTGCAGTTAAAACAACATTTACCGTAGTTCCCGTCGTAAAAGTACCGCCAGTTTTAGAATTTGTAAAATCAGGAGCGATAACAGGACATCTGTTTGCAGGTTCAGCGCTTAACCAGCCTGAGTCATAATATTTAATCCCTGCAGTAGTGCTTAAATCCCCTGTTTTTAGATTACCATCATTAAACAACAAATTTGAAGCACTTACTGTCGATGGGAATGTATAAGCATACCAATCTCCGCAATCCTGAGTCATTACAACTCCCGGATAGGTTACAGCGGGAGCAGTTCCGGTTGGTGACCAATAATAAATTTTTATGGCAGAACCCCAGTTAGTTGGTTTTTTAAAATATACAGTAAAAGTGGTCGGTGTACTAAAAGTATAGTTTTCTGTTTTTACAGCAGAAACTGCTCCGGCAGCATTTTTTACAAAAGCTTTAAGTGTAGTTGTGCTTGTTATTGCAATAGTTTTAGAGCCAACTGCAGAAGTTGAAGCTGTTGTTGGAACCGTTCCGTCTAAAGTATAATATATAGTTGAAGTACTCTCGTTTGCAGTTAATGTAAGATTTACAGTTGTTCCCGTTGTAAAAGTTCCTCCAGCCTGCGAAAAAGTAAAATCAGGAGCTACCGAAGGACATCTGTTTAAAGGTTCTGCGCTTAACCATGCGCCATCATAATATTTAATTCCGCCAGTAGCATTCAAATCGGCAGTTTTTAAAGTACCATCATTAAATAATAAATTAGAAGCTGTTACTGTTGACGGAAAAGTATATTTATACCAATCTCCACAATCCTGAGTCATGGCCACTCCCGGATAAGTCACTGCAGGAGCAGTTCCCGTTGGAAGCCAGTAATAAACTTTTACAGCTGAATTCCAATTAGCCGGTTTTTTAAAATATACTGTAAATTCAGGAATCGCTCCAATTGTGTATGTTTTAGTCACGATATCAGATTGATTTCCGTCTTTGTCTACTGCAAATGCTTTTATCGTTGTTGTTTGCGTAACGTTGATTGTTTTAGTAGATTCTACAAATGGTGAAGTAAGCGTTGGTGCAGAACCATCAGTAGTATAATACAATTTTGGTTTTGGGTCTGTACTGTCTGTAGCGGTAATCGTTACATCAATTGCAGTGGTAGAATTGCCGGTGTCTGGCGTAAAAGCAATTTTTGGTGCAACATCCAGGTTTTTTCCAACCCATACATGCTGAATTTTAGATTTGGTTATGTTTCCTTTTTTATCCGTTACTTCAACATAATAGTCTAACAGCTTTTCTGATATGCCTGCAATTTCTGCCGAATATTGATTAGCAATTACGTCCGGAAGCATATATAAATCAGCTTGCGTACTATTAGTCACATTCCCTTTAGGGAAAACTCTTTCCGCCATTGGCAACGATATCCAGCTTCCTACTTCGCTGCCTCCCGCATAAGTTTCATTTTGGTTAGAACTTAGATTGTTTTTTCCGTCAACATCAATTCTGTATTTTAATTCAGATTTTTCAATTCCGCTTACATCATAGGCAAAAGTATAAACTGTAAAATCTGCCGAATTCAGGAAGTCTTTATAAGCATAAGGCGCACCGTATCCTTTTTCTCCCGGATTATAAGGCCAGCGCTGCGGAATAAAAACAGAAGGTTTTGTAGCATCGACACCCGGATGCGCATCCAGAGTAGGTTTTGCATATTGCACGCATCTGTTAACGGCTAGTGTGGTTTTAATTTCCAGATCTTCTGCCAGACCGTAATATGCATTTCCACTATCATATCCAGCCATCAAAAAATGCCATGCTTTTTCAGCAGGACTCACTGCAGATGTTGGATTTACAATTTCACTCATTCTTAAGTTGTTGCCTTCCAGTTGTTCTGCCATGATAGCGTGATTTTCTCCGGCAGTAGTAATAGCCTGATTCATCATATCTTCTGTCCAGCCATTTGGATTGAATTTTTTAGAGACCGGATCAAAAAACGGCCATAACCAATTTGTAAATTGAGGATGCCCAAAATCTCCATCTGCATTTACCCACGCACCATCTTCAACGTGCACAACCGCCGATTCAGGAACAGGATTGTCACTCAGGTATTGTGGTATTGTAGTTGGGATGTTTCCATTGGCAGCAGATGCATGCGAAAACCCTGTAACCGATTCGTTGTAATACGATGAGCCACCGCCCCAGGCATTATCTCCATCATGCGCAAATAAAACTAATGGAGGTCTTGGCGAAGTCGATGCTTTTGCAACAATTGGAGCAATTAACGAGGTGCCAATCGTAGCGTAACCATCTTCATAACTTTCGTAATCAGCCATAGGAACTACAGTAATTTTATATTCCTGAGCAGTTTCCGGATCAACATATTTTGCTTTATAAGGAAGATAAGAGTAAGGAACAGCAAACTGTCCTCCGCGAGCATCTTTTTGTGCAGAAAACCATGTACCGCCTATAGTTTCTACCTGGTCTGCTTTGTTAGGAACATCACACATAGTTCCACCTGAGCCATATTTTACAGGATAATCAGCCAGCGTTCTGGATAAATGGCTGTTGGCAATTACAGACCATTCGATTCCGCACTCCGTCAGGGTTTTTATAATTCGTTCAGAAAAAGCACATTCAGCTGGCCAATATCCTTTAGAGTCGTGCGTTCCAAATAATTGAGCACTGTAATATTGATGTGCTTTAATTTCTTTCTTTAGTGCCTCGTCGCTTAATAATGGCGAAAGAGCGTGATGCATTGTAAAAGAAACAACTTCCATGCGCGAGAACCCGCTAGAAGTTTTCCATGACTTTGCATCTTTAATGTTTTGAGTCCAGGAATTCGAATATCCCCATTGATTAGCTTGTGCAAGTTCATTTACATTTTCCATCAAGGATCCTCCGTATGTAATTTGCGCTCCGGCTTTTGCTAAATCACGAATAGAATTAATAGCATTTTTTGGAGCAAACTGATAAGCAGCAACACGATCTCCGGTTCCAAAAATTTCCTCAAGATTATTTGTAGGATGAGCCAGTCCGTTTTTATCATTATTCGCTCCCGAAAGTTTCAGGTCTTGTGACTCTTTTACAATTTGGTATCGGTTAGGATTTTTTTTACTCACATCGCCCCAATAAGTGGGCTGATGGAGATGCCATAAATAAGAAGTATTCACTTGTGCCTGCAAAAAAGCAAAGGGAAGTACCAGGGCATACAACAAAAGTAGGTTTTTCTTCATAATTTCATTTTAGTTAGTTAAGTGGTTATTTTTTTGATAAAAGTATATTTAATTAACATTGAAATTATGTAATAATCTGAAGTTCAGTGACTACAACGTTTTAGTGTTTAAAACTTTTTCTGAAACAAATAGTAAAAAAACTTTATTCGCGGAATTTGTTATTTTTTTTGCGAATAATTCAGGTCTGTTTTTAATTTGTTGTAAATGAATGGATAAGAATTTTTTAAAAAGCAAAAAAAATCCGCTTAGAGAAAAAGATCTCCAGCGGATTTCAAACAAACTAATAAAAAATCTTGCAAATTTATTTATAAAGAATTGTTGCGATTTTGTAAGAAGGTATAAACTTTTTTGCCTCCCAGATTATGTTTTTTTTTTGCCGCAAAGGCGTAAAGTTCTTTTCACGCTCCCGATAGCTATCGGGATTGCAGATTAAGGCAGATTTAGTTTGAATTTAGCTATGAATGAAATCTGCGAGCATCTGCTTAAATCATTTTTAATCTGCGTGAAAACTTTATAAGTCTCTGTGAAATAGCTCTATAAAATTCCAAGCTCAACCATACAAGCCTTCATCATTTTATAAGTACGCTCAATATCGTTATCCAAACCTATAGAAAAACGAATCAAACCATCCGTTAATCCCATTTCGTGTTGTTCTTCTAAAGGAATTTCACTTGAAGTTGAGGTTCCCGGTGCACTAAACAATGTTTTGTAGAATCCTAAACTTACAGCGAGGTAACCCAAATTTCGGTCTTGCATCAGCTCCATTAGTTGATTGGCCTTTTCTAAAGAACCCACATCAATTGTCATCATTCCTCCAAAACCATATTCAGGATTAATCATCGTTTTGTATAATTCATGGCTTGGGTGACTTTTTAATCCCGGATAAACCGTTTTCAAACCGTCTTTCTCAAACTGATCTGCCAGATAATGTGCATTATGACTGTGTTGCTTAATACGAATATGAAGTGTTCTTAAATTTTTCATCACACTTGCAGAACGCAAACTGTCCATTGTTGGTCCTAAAAGCATACTCGCACCACTGTTTACATTCTTTAGTGAATTGATAAATTCTTTCGATGCACAAGTTACACCACCAACAGTATCACTGCTTCCGTTAATGTATTTCGTTAAACTATGAATCACAATATCAGCGCCTAGTTTTGCCGGAGAAACGGATAAAGGCGAAAATGTATTATCGACTACTAATTTTAAATTGTGTTTTTTAGCTATTTGCGCTAAACCAGCAATATTGGCTACTTCCAATAACGGATTACTAACGGTTTCGCAATACAAAACTTTGGTTTTTGGAGTGATAGCTTTTTCTACAACATCCAGTTTTGTAATGTCAACAAAGCTCGTCTCAATGCCAAAACGCGGAGTGAAATTCTTTAAAAAGGCATATGTTCCGCCATAGATTGTTCTACTTGAAACAATATGATCGCCTGCACCGCATAATTGCAATAGAGTAGGCGTGATAGCTCCCATTCCTGAAGCCGAAACATTTGCTGTTTCTGTTCCTTCCATTGCTGCCAAAGCCTGATCTAAATATAAATTACTAGGTGAAGAATGACGAGAATACAAATAACAGCCTTCCATGTTTCCTTCAAAAGTGTCAAACATTGTTTTAGCCGATAGAAAAGTATAAGTAGAAGAATCTGAAATAGATGGGTTTACACCACCAAATTCGCCAAAATATTGTAAATCCTGAATTTTATCAGCAGGGTTAAAGTCTTTCATTATAGTTAGTTTTTGTTTTGTTTCAAGTTTAAGGTTTCAGGTTTCAAGTTGATTGAACATAGAATCTCTTTTTCTTTATCCAAAATAAAACTGAATTAGAAAATTAATCAAGTGTTTGTCTATTATTTAGATTTTAAAATTATAAAAATGTGATTTTTATGATTTTTAATCTAAATTTGATTCGCAAAAAGTAATTAAATAGATTTTCTTTCACTTATAAGAAACTACCAGCTATTAACTATAAACCATCGACTATAATGATTTTAGACGCCATCGATAAAAAGCTTCTCGTTTTACTTCAAACCGACAGTAAAAAGACTAACAAAGAATTATCTCTAAAACTTAATTTATCTGTAACCGCCGTTTATGAACGAATCAAAAAATTAGAGCGGGAAGGAATTATTAAAAACTATGTAGCCTTAGTTGATAAGTCTAAAATCGAAAAAGGATTTGTAGTGTTCTGTCATTTAAAGTTAATTCAGCACACAAAGGAATTCCTGACCAAATTCGAGAGCGAAGTCATCAAACTAAATGAAGTTTTAGAATGTCATCACGTAAGTGGGGATTACGATTATATTCTAAAAGTATTGGTAAAAGATATGGAAGCGTACCGCGAGTTTTTAGTAACCAAATTAACTTCGCTGCAGCACATTGGAAGTACTCAAAGTATGTTTATGATTAGTGAAGTGAAAAATTCGACGGTGATTTCTTTTTAGGAGGTTCAAAGGTTCATAGTAGCAAAGGGAAAAAGGTTTTTTTAAAGGTTCTAAGTTGCTATCCCGAAGCTTCGGGACTAAGTTTTTTTTCCGTGATCAGTGACTTGCAGTCAAAATGACAAAGTTGGCAGAATATGATTTTAACTGCATTTTACTTCAAAGAGAAAATAGGTATTTTATTTTTTATAATTATAAACTTCCAGCGAACTAATTCTGGTTCTTGGTTTGGCTTTTATGTCTTTCAAGGTAGAATTTGACGTAAGGTTTTCGTCCAAATTTACATATCCGTCTCTGTTTTTTGAACGTTTTTTATTTTGGTTGGAAGTTGTAGTTTTTAGTCCGTTTAGAAAAGATTTTAAAAGGCTACTTTTCAAATTATCTATTCCAATATAAAAAGCGTGTTCGCCTTCTTTTCCTAAACCATTTTCAACAAACATTTCGAATGGTCTTAATTTGTTTTTCTTTTCAAAATTTTTGACAAAATCCATCACAGGTTTTTCTGATGGCGTTCCGCAACAAATGCTGGAATAACCAACAGTAATGTAGTTTTTGTTTGTTTGTGAAAATCCAAAAATTGGAATAAATGCAAAAGCAATAATTATAAGTTTGAGTAGTTGTTTCATTTTATTGTCTTCTGGGTGATTATCTTACCAAAATTTCCACTATTTACTTTTAGTTTCAAAACTGTCATTGTTTGTCTATAAGTTTTTTGTGCCGGTTTTGAAAAAAGATGTTGTGTTTGGCTTTTTTATGTTGTTTGGTATAAATGAACGATTAGGTTATGTTCTTTACTGTAAAAAACAAAAATTTTCTTGTCGCAAGAGTCTGCACAAAATGGATCTGTTTCGATTTCGGTAACAAATATCATTGGATTTCCGCTTGGGTCGTTTGGTGTTGCATCTCCTTGCCACCACTCAGGTTCTCCTCCAATTTTGATTTCGGCGATATTGAATTGATTTCCGGTATTGAAAAAATCATTTTTAGATTCTTCAAATTTCTCTTTTGTTTCGACTTGATATTCTTCCCAATCGTCTGTCGTATTAAAATAACCTAAATTTGTGTCGAAATTATATTTGCCGTTTTCGATCGTAAAAGAAATCATTGTATCAGTACAATATTCAGTGAAATATTGTACAGTTTCTCTGTTGTATGGATCCTCATTAAATTGAATGACAAAAAAGTAGCCTTCCCAATTTTCGTTAATCATTGTTTTGGGAATTGCAACAACGGGTAAGAATATTTCGGAATGTCTGTCTGTAACATTGTTGAAGACGTCTTCTAATTTGGGGAATAAGATTAATTCATTTTTCATTTCTGTATTTTTATTGGTCTCATGGGGTAGTTATTTTACCAAAATTTCCACCAAGGTAATTTAGGTTTAGGTTCTTGATTATCCGGTTTTTGCTCTTGGAAATTCGGGTTTACATTACTGTCTGCTTTCTTAAAATTATCTCTTTTAAAGGTAATAGGTCTGGAAGTTGAGTCTTCTTCTGTGCTAAAAATTAGTTCATATTTAGTAATCCCGCTATCTTCTATTATTTGTTTTGCTATTTCATTTTCCGGGAGTATTTCTTTTAGTTGAAATACACATTCTGTCTTTTTGTTTTTAGAAAATCCACTGAAGTTTTCTTTGATAAAATTAAGAATATATGGTGTATGTTGTTCGTGCATTGCTAAATACCCTAAAAAAGATAATGCACTTCCTCCGTCGATTTCATCATCACTATAAATTTTACTTGCTGTATAATGAAGGTTTTCATGAGTGAATAATTTACCTATAGCTATACATAGTTGAGAAGGCAATGGTAAAGGTTCTTCGTTGGTAGTTAAAAAACTTTGACAATAAATAAACAAATTTGTGACTTGATTTAAGTCTTCATTTTTAAATCTCTCTCTTAAATTGTCTATTATTTCTTTTAGATTTGATTTATCTCCTTTTCCTTCAATTATTTCAGCAGTTTTGATAATTTCATCGTATAATTTTTTATCTATACTTCCATTTGCGTTTTCATGTTGCTGTAATAGCATTTTTTGAAATCCCTCTAAAGGGTTAATATTATTGTTTTCCATATAATTGGTATGTTTTTAAAATTGATTTAACGTTCTGGTACTACAACGGGTTTGGGACTAAATTAGGTTTTATTTTTGCATTTGCCACTCGAGCGATATACTGTACAGGCGAAATAAATGGTCTCAAATACAAAACCATCTTTAAATTTCGCCAAATACCCGGCTCGCTTGTGGCGCTCAGTCATCATGTTTTTATTCTTTCCAAATTTTCGCATTGAGATTACTTTTCAAGAAATGTATAATATTTCCCCAACCTTCTTGATTTGGCGCGTCATATCCCCATATTGGATCTACTTCTTTTTCAAGTTTTTCTATTGCATTGTGATAATTTTCTCGAATTTGAGATTTTTCTTCAGAAGAATATTGCTCAAATTTTTGTTTATTCTTAATAAATCGGTCGTGTCCCTCTAGAAAATTAATTACATCACAATAGTCTTGGTCATTCTCAGTAAAGTCTGTTTTTTCAGGAAATAAATGGATTGCTTTTTCTACAAGTTGGGCTACATTTTCTAATTGTAAACTTTTCATTGCACTTGGAATATAGGGGACAATTTCCGGATAATTCCCAAAAATTCCAGTAGCCCAACCACCAGATTTCCAACAGCCAATTGTTTGAACTCCAATGAAAATTGTAAATGCTTCTAGTGTTGCTTTATTTTTTATTTCTCCAATTGATTCTTTGATGGAAATTTCATCCGAAATTTCTAATAGAGCCTCTTCTGTTTCGATTGAAATACCATTCAATATTTCTTGGATTGTTTTCTTGTTCATTTTATGATTTTATTTCTCATTCATTTTTCCGTTTAGTTATCGACCTCACTTTCGTTGCTAATGCCTGGTGTTTTTGTACTACAGAAGGTTTGGGATTAAATTAGGCCCATTTTTGGATTTGTTAAATCATTATAAACACAAAACATTTTTTTCCATTTAGCCTATTTTCTAAATCTAGTAAAGCTGTTATGTGTAGTTTTTTATTACCCAATCCAGCATGAAATCAAAAGATTTTTCTCCTCGTTTTTTATAATATTCTCAAGAAATATATTCAGAAGTTTCATATCCTCTTCGTAATATTCTTTGTTAGTGAATCCGCCATTTTTTGCATATTTAATTACGTTTTGAAATGCATTTTTAATTAAATCCATTTCAAACAAGAATACTGTTCGGTCATCATAGTCTCTTTGGTCAATCCCGCACAGTGTATTTACCATATTGATAAAATAGCAATCATTGTGGTATTGATAATATTCCCATCTATTTCCAGCATTTTGTTCAAATTCAGAAAAAATGTATCCCCCGCCGTAAAACGAAACACTATCATTACCATTATTATAAAAATTCTTCTCTACTAAAGGTAGCTTAGCTTCATACATTCGTAGAGACGGAAGTTCTCCTGCAAATAGTTCTTTATCCTTTTTGACAAAATTAAAGCTTAGGTAAATTCCCATTTTTTTTAAATTTTCTATTAGTGTATTAATATGTTAATTTCAATTACGCATAACGTTCTGTCGTTTTACTAGATAACAAAGGCCAGAACCATATGTTTTTCGATAAAGATAAAATTTCCTGCAAAGCAGAAATGTGATTTTATTGCAAAATTTGCAATCTCACTGAATAGCTCTTAGGTGATGTTTTTTAGTTCTCGTTTTTAGGTTTCCAATATATTTTTTCTACTTCAAATTTCTTTGTTTTTGGGTTGAAATGGTATGTTATGGCGTTTCCGGTTAAACAATTTTCGTAATTTTCTTTTGTTAAGTACCAGGAACTTTCAATTTCAACTTTATTAGAAGTTGTGAAATCAAACTCGAAAATTGGATCATTCATTTCTTCAAATTTGTCTTCGCAATTTTCAGTGTTTTCTTTTTTCTTTAATTGTTCTTTGAAGTCTGAAAAAATTGTCTTTTCGTCTAAATATTGCTTTAATATATTAGAGTATGCTTCATAAAAATTTAGCGAATTACCATCTCCAACAATATCGTCGGTAATTACAATGTATGAGTTTTCAGAAGTCTTATAAATATTTATCGACCAGAAACCATCAACAATTGAAAAGCCAGCTTTATGAGGTTCAAAATATTTTTGATTAAAAAAGTTAGGGTCATTATCAATATAATAATTGTGATCCTTGATTTCATTGTACCATTTAGTTCGATCTTCAAGTTTCCATTCCCAACTTGAAAAAGTACTATCAGGTAAAAGTAGAATAATGTCAAGTAAGTCTTTATTTTTTTTAAAGTCAATTGTGACTTTATGCGCGGAATTTGATTTTTGGCTATTTTTTAAATTTGTAAATTTCACTGTTTCACTTGGCTTAGAAATAGTGTTTTGGGTTTTATTTTTACAGGATATAATTGTAAAAGTCAGTAATATAACTAGAAGTTGTTTCATTTTAGTGATAGTGATTGTTATTAGGTTTCGCATAATCTTTCAATATTTTGCGTGGTTGCGAAGTTCGAAACAGATTAAATGCATTACAAAAATAGGGTTATTTCTTACTTATCAAAGTGAAGGTGATTTTTTTATGAATTACGTGATGCTGGTTAGTAAATTATGTTTTTTTGCGTAATTCTTCATGCTCTTCGTGGTAAAACTCCCACCCAAAATTTCACACAAAAAACATTGAGATTTAAACTTTAAACAGAACTTTATTGCTTAATTTTGTAACCGCTAAAAAATAAAAACAAAATACTATGAGTTCATTTGACGTAGTCATTATAGGTTCAGGTCCTGGAGGATATGTATCAGCAATTCGTTGCGCACAATTAGGTTTTAAAACTGCCATTGTAGAAAAATATAATTCATTGGGCGGAACTTGCCTTAACGTAGGTTGTATTCCTTCAAAAGCATTATTATCTTCTTCTCATCATTATGCTGAAATTGCTCATTTTGCAGATCACGGAATTGAAGTTTCAGGAGACGTAAAAATCAATTTAGAGAAAATGATTGCTCGTAAACAAGCAGTTGTAGATCAAACCGTAGGTGGAATCAACTACTTAATGGATAAAAATAAAATTACTGTTTTTAATGGTTTAGGTTCTTTCGTAGACGCAACACACATTGCTGTTGCAAAAGCTGACGGAACATCAGAAACTATTGAAACTAAATATGCTGTAATCGCTACAGGTTCAAAACCATCTTCTTTACCATTTATCAAAATTGATAAAGAAAGAATCATCACTTCTACTGAAGCTTTGGCTTTAAAAGAAGTTCCAAAACACTTAGTTATTATTGGTGGTGGAGTTATCGGTATCGAGCTTGGACAAGTTTACTTGCGTTTAGGAGCTCAGGTTTCTGTAGTAGAATTCATGGATAGAATTATTCCGGGAATGGATAGTTCTCTTTCTAAAGAATTAACTAAAGTATTGAAAAAACAAGGAATGAAATTCTACGTTTCTCATAAAGTAAAATCAGTAGAAAGAAACGGTGATGCTGTTACGGTTCAGGCTGAAAATGCAAAAGGAGAAACGATCACTCTTGAAGGAGATTATTCATTAGTTTCTGTTGGTCGTCGTCCTTATACAGACGGATTAAACGCTGATAAAGCCGGAGTTAAAATTTCTGATAGAGGACAAGTAGAAGTAAATGATCATTTACAAACTAGTACGCCAAATATCTATGCAATTGGTGACGTTGTTCGTGGAGCAATGTTAGCACACAAAGCGGAAGAAGAAGGAGTAATGGTTGCTGAAATTTTAGCAGGTCAAAAACCACATATCGATTATAACTTAATTCCTGGTGTAGTGTACACTTGGCCAGAAGTTGCTGCGGTTGGACAAACTGAAGAGCAATTGAAAGCTGCAGGAGTTAAATATAAATCAGGAAGTTTCCCATTTAAAGCTTTAGGACGTGCAAGAGCAAGTGCTGATTTAGACGGATTCGTAAAAATCCTTGCTGACGAAAAAACAGATGAGGTTTTAGGTGTTCACATGATTGGAGCACGTACAGCAGATTTAATTGCTGAAGCAGTTACTGCAATGGAATTCAAAGCTTCTGCTGAAGATATTTCAAGAATGAGCCATGCGCACCCAACTTTTGCTGAAGCGGTAAAAGAAGCAGCATTGGCAGCTACAGAAAACAGAGCATTACACGTATAACATTTACGTAAGTTATATTTAAAAACCGTCAGTTCTAAGACTATAGAATTGACGGTTTTTTATTTTTGGTTATTACTATTTTAAAAGTTTGAAAAAATATAAATTTTCAGAAAAATTTTGTAAATTAGATGTGTTGTTCAGATGGTATCTTTATCTTAATTAAAAGATAACATTATGAAAAATAAGTATATAGCTCCAGTTCTTCTTGGAGCGGGAATTGCAGCTGTACTTTATTCCTGTGGTTCAACGATTCCTGAAAAAGCAGTTGCCGTTACCAATTTTGATAAGGCAAAGTATTTGGGAAAATGGTATGAGATCGCAAGATTAGATTACAAATGGGAAAAAGATTTAAATAATGTAACCGCCGAATATTCTCTGAATGATAACGGTACCATAAAAGTCAATAATAAGGGCTATGATGTCAAAAAAGACAAATGGGAAGAAAGCATCGGGAAAGCCAAATTTGTCAAAAAGGACAATATTGGTATGCTTAAGGTCTCGTTTTTTGGTCCTTTTTATGCCGGGTACAATGTTATTGCAGTAGATCAGGATTATAAATATGCTCTGGTTGCAGGCGAAAGTTTAAAATACATGTGGATACTTTCTAGAGAAAAAACAATCCCGGAAAGTATAAAAGCAGATTTTCTTATCAAGGCTCGGGAAATTGGATACAATATATCTGATTTAGTCTGGGTCAAACAAGATAAGATGAATTGATAAAAAGAAACCCGACAGTTTTGAAGCTGTCGGGTTTTTATTTTAGGGTGAAAAAAAATTAAGCAGTGAAAACACTTTTGTAATTATCCCAATATCTGTAAATTAAAAATAAATTGCCAATGAACAATAATCCCGCAAGAGGTAGTCCGTCTGGCGTCAGGAAATAATTAATAAACAAGATATTTACCGTAATAGGCAAGATCAAAATATTTGCTAATGTGACATAGCGTCCTGTTACAAATGCTATTCCGCAAAGCAACTCAATTGATTTGGCTAAAGGCATTAAGTAGGTAGAAGCCATTAAACCTGTATTGAAAGCTTTAAAATCATCATTAGTTGCCGGTTCGGCTGGCATTAAATGAAAAAAGAAACTGATGGAGGCAAAAAGGAATAAAAGACCAATTAAAACACGGACAATAATAGTAGCAATTTTCATAATACTTAGGATTTTTTAAAAAGGTTAAAAAAATAAAATATGCGCTTGTAAATCGTCTAATCTAATTCTCTAATGCACTATAAAATGGAGCTTTTCAGTGATCTTTAATGAGAATTTTACAATCAAAACAGCCTTGTTTTAGGATTAATTGAATAGTATATCAAATATAACGATTTTTTTGTTACGATATTGCTATTTTATTAACACTTTTCTTATTTCTTTCCGTATTTTTTGTAAAGGAAAAAGCCTCCTATGCTTATCAAAATAAAAGGCCAAAGATTAATGATGAAAACTAAAATCGCCTGCAAGATATACCAGCCACTTTTTAAAGCATCAATAGTTTGGATTCCTAAATTGGGTTTATATGCAGCACTATCTTTTTCACTTGGCATTACTTCCTGCTTTATGGTTTCGTTTTGATAAAGCTGTAATGTAATAGTACTAAAGTTAATCTGGTCTTGCATAGACAAGTTTTCAATTGTA
This sequence comes from Flavobacterium sp. N2038, assembly GCF_025947185.1. Lineage (NCBI taxonomy): Bacteria > Pseudomonadati > Bacteroidota > Flavobacteriia > Flavobacteriales > Flavobacteriaceae > Flavobacterium > Flavobacterium sp. N2038. Next base: position 3,940,951 of record NZ_CP110001.1, on the reverse strand, counting down.
CGATTGTCATTTTCTTCTTTTTTATTTTCCAGCGTATTTTCGGCTTCGACAATATCATTTATTTTTTTTCCTTTAGAATCAATTGCTTGTGCAACTCTTTTTTCTGTAACAGCACTTCTTTTCTGCGAAAGCTGGTTGGCTAATACTTTTAAAGAAACATCTTCAGCTTTAATAACCCTGAAATCCAGAAAATCAATTTGTTTGGCAATCGTTTTAATCACGGTGTCTAATTGCGTATTTGGAACGCGAATAGTGATATCGTTTACTACTGAATATTTAGTGGTTTCTAAAGTGCTATCCTGACTAATTTTAGTTTTAATCTGATCGTGAATATTACTTTGTAAATTGGTATATGTTACAAAGCCTCCAAATTTTTGAGTAGCATTTTCAATTGCATACGTGGACTTGACAACGTTTTTAACCTTAAATTTAATATCTGCAGTTCTAATAAATTTCTGTTTACTGTCTTTTTTCTCGACCGCTGCAGATGATGAAATAGCTGTAGTGTCAGCCGTTGCTTTTAAATCAGCATTTTCTGAAGAAGCGTAATCTGCTTTTTTACAGGAAAATAATACGACAGTAAAAGTTAAGGTGGTTAAACCTAGTTTTGCAATTGTTTTCATAAAGTTTTTTAAGTTTGATTGATAATTAAAAAGTTTGTTCGTTAAAAATTTGATGTATTGGTTGAATTATTCTGGAATGCTCTTAAAATCGATATACTAAAAAGCGTGCCAAATAATTTTAAGAGATTCTTTCTATCGAAGGATTTTTTTTATCGTAATTTTGAAGTCTTAAATCCATTCATTTTTGAGAGTTTCAATTCATAAAAAGATTTCAAATCCAGCGCATTTCAAACAGCAATTATTAAGCTGGTCACAACAATTTAGAGAGATTGTTTTTCTGGATAGTAATTCATATCCGCAAGAATATTCAAATTTCGATTGTTTATTGGCTGTTGATGCTTTTACATCTCTAAAAACAGATTTTCAAAATGCTTTTGATGATTTAAAACAATATCAGCAAACGACCAAAGACTGGCTTTTGGGCTATCTTTCGTATGACTTAAAGAATGATATTGAGGAATTAAAATCAACTAATTTTGACGGATTGGATTTTCCTGATATGTTTTTCTTTCAGCCAAAAAAAATATTTCTGCTGAAAGGAGATCAGCTTGAAATTCAATATTTGCGATTGTGTGATGATGAGGTCGACGATGATTTTGAAGAAATTATGCAAATCCAGTCTGAACCATTTGTCACACTGAGCGGTCCCGAGGCTTCGGGAGAAGTGCAACAACGAATTTCAAAAGAACGATATGTTGAAAAAGTAAATAAAATACTGGAACATATCCATAAAGGCGATATGTACGAAGCGAATTTTTGTATGGAGTTTTTCTCAGAAAATGCGATTATAAATCCATTGGAAAAATTTCAGAAACTCAATGAGATTTCGCAGGCACCATTAGCTGTTTTCTTTAAAAATAATAAGCAATATTTATTATCTGCTTCACCGGAACGATATTTAAAAAAAGAAGGAGAAACCATAATTTCTCAGCCGATAAAAGGAACTTCAAAACGTTTTTCGGATCCATTAGAGGATGAAAAATCAAAACTTTTTTTAGCATCTGATTCAAAAGAACGTGCTGAAAATATCATGATTACTGATTTAGTTCGAAATGATTTGTCGCATACAGCTCAAAAGGGTTCAGTTGAGGTTGCAGAGCTTTGCAAAATCTATTCTTTTTTGCAGGTGCATCAGATGATTTCGACGATAACTTCTAAGTTAGATCCTCAATATTCTGTGGTTGATGTTTTAAAGACAACATTTCCTATGGGAAGCATGACCGGGGCGCCAAAAATTTCAGTGATGAAAATTATCGAAAATCTGGAAGAAACCAAAAGAGGTCTGTACAGCGGTGCTGTTGGTTATTTTACACCCGAAGGAGATTTTGATTTTAATGTCGTGATCAGAAGTATTTTATACAATCAGGAAAAGAAATATGTTTCATTTTCTGTTGGGAGTGCCATAACATCGCTTTCAATTCCTGAAAAAGAATATGAAGAATGTTTACTGAAAGCTAAGGCAATGCATGAAGTATTGCAGTAGTTTTTAAAGTTTATAGCCACAGATTAAAGGATTAAAAGGATTAAAAATCTGTGCAAATCTTTTTAATCTGTGGCTAAAATAAATCTGCTCAATCTGCTCTCGATAGCTATCGGGACTGCGTGAGAAATAAATCGTGGCGAATAAAAAAAACTCCACGCTTAACATTTCATTTAAAAATAGATAGAATTTAATTCTTTACTTTTATCGCATGCTTTTAAAATTTCAAAATCATATCATATCAAGGTTCCCATTTTTGGCAAATAAGAAACTTTTTCTTGCTGTCAGCGGTGGATTAGATAGTGTGGTTTTGCTGCATTTATTGAAGCAATTACCTTATGAGATTGCTGTTTTGCACTGTAATTTTCAGCTTCGTGGTTTAGAAAGTTTTGGCGATCAGGAATTCATTCAGAATTATTGTAGTGAGCATAATATTTCATTTTTTACTACTCAGTTTGATACCGAAGCTTTTGCCGAAGATTATAAATTATCAACACAGGTTGCGGCAAGAGAACTTCGCTATAGTTGGTTTTATGAACTTTTGGAAGAACAAAACTTCGATTATATTCTAACGGCGCATCATGCTGATGATAATCTGGAGACCTTTATTATCAATTTAACCCGGGGAACAGGATTAGAAGGATTAATCGGAATTCCGGAGCAAAATGATAAAATTATTCGTCCGCTTTTGCCTTTTTCAAGAGATGAAATTCTAAAATATGCTGAGGAAAATAATATTGAATGGCGTGAAGACAGCAGCAATGCATCAAATAAGTACCTGCGAAATAAAATTCGTCATGATTTAGTACCAATCTTAAAGGAAATCAATCCTAATTTTCTGGATGCTTTTCAAAAAACACAATCGTATTTGCAGGAATCGCAGGAGATGGTGGAAGATGCCTCTATTATGATTTATCAACAGGTAGCGAAAGAGGAGGGAGAGGAAATTCACTTTGATCTGAATCAGTTAAAAAAACTTCCAAATTATAAATCGTATTTGTATCAATGGCTTAATGAATTTGGGTTTACTGCCTGGAGTGATATTTACGATTTAGTAAACGGACAATCTGGTAAACAAGTCCTTTCGGGTGAGTTTAGATTATTGAAAAACAGAGAAATTTTGATTTTGAGTCCCTTTTTAGAAACGTCAGAAAAAGAAGAATTTGAAATTAATGAAAACGAAACAGAAGTTAATTTTCCCTTAAATTTAAGCCTTTGTAACGTAGGTCACATAACTATAGAATCAAATAAGTCTATATTTGTGGATGCTGAAAAAATCCGGTTTCCTTTAATTTTGCGTAGATGGAATGAGGGAGATGTTTTTCATCCGTTTGGAATGCAGGGGAAATCAAAAAAAGTGAGCAAACTTTTTAAAGATGAAAAATTATCTCTGATTGAAAAAGAAAAAACATGGATTTTATGTTCAGATAATCAAATCGTCTGGGTTGTAGGACTTAGACAAGATGAACGTTTTAAAATTGATAATACAACAAATAAAATACTTAAAATAGAACTGCAATAATGAATTTTAATCAATACCGTCAAGTGATAATGCCAAAAAGTGCCTGGAGTAGATCCATTTTATTTTTACTGTTTTTCTTCTTTGCATTTACTAAAAGTAATGCACAGGTTTTAGAACCGGTTAAATGGACTGCTAAAATTGAAAAGAAAGCGGGAAACAATGCTGTTTTAGTTTTTGACGGAACGATCGAAAAAGACTGGCATATGTATTCGCAATTTACTCCTGAAGGCGGACCTCTTGCATTAGAAATTGCATTCAAAAATCAAAAAGGAAATTACGAATTAGTAGGAAAAGCTAAAGAAGGAAAAACCAGAACCGCTTTTAATGATGTTTTTGGAGTAAATGAAACTTTCTTTGAAGGGAAAGCACATATAACGCAGGAAATCAAAATTATTAACCCAAATTTAAAAACGGTTGATGTTGAATTTGATTTTCAGGTTTGTAAAGAGGTTTGTATTAATTCTAATAAAAAATTCTCGATCGCAATTCCATCCAGTTTTAAAATGGAGGAAGTTCCTGCACTGACTGAATCAAAACTGGACGAAACAAAAGTTGCAGGGATTGCTGTTGATACAGCAAAAAAAGCAACTGACAGTGCAAAAACACAAGTCGTAAAATCAAATATTGAAGAACCGATTTCTAAGGCCGATATGCCGGCACCCGCACCTTCAAGAAGTTTATGGTCGATCTTTTTCCTTGCTTTTTTAGGAGGCTTTGCGGCATTATTTACACCTTGTGTGTTCCCAATGATTCCAATGACAGTAAGTTTCTTTACAAAACAAAGTAAAAGCAGGGCAAAAGGAATCAGGAATGCTATTATTTATGGAATTTCAATTATTGCAATCTACGTAATTCTTGGATTGATTGTAACTAAAATTTTTGGTGCCGATGCTTTAAATGCATTGTCTACAGATGTTTGGTTCAATTTAATTTTCTTTGTTATTTTGGTCATTTTTGCAACTTCATTTTTAGGAGCATTCGAAATTATGCTTCCAAATTCATGGGCAAACAAAGCAGATCAACAAGCTGACAAAGGTGGTTTGATTGGGATTTTATTTATGGCTCTGGCTTTGGCAATTGTATCGTTTTCTTGTACAGGACCAATTGTTGGAACGTTATTAGTAGAAGCGGCTTCAAACGGAGGAATTGCTCCAATAATCGGAATGCTTGGTTTCTCTTTAGCATTGGCACTTCCGTTTATGTTATTTGCAATGTTCCCGGGCTGGTTAAATTCATTACCAAAATCGGGAGGCTGGTTAAATACCGTAAAAGTAGTTTTAGGGTTTTTAGAGCTGGCATTGGCATTTAAATTCTTATCAAATGCTGATTTAGTATTGCAATTGCATTTCTTAGAAAGAGAGGTTTTCATTGCCATTTGGATTGCAATTTTTGCAGCTTTAACGTTGTATTTATTCGGAAAAATTACATTGCCTCATGATAGTCCAATACAGCATATTTCTGTTGGAAGATTGTACTTGGGATTGTTAACACTTATTTTTACCGTTTATTTAATTCCGGGACTTTGGGGAGCGCCATTAAAATTAATCAGCGCATTCCCGCCACCGCCACAATATAGCGAAAGCCCATTTGGAGTTGGAGGTTCTGGACATTCAAATGCTAGCGCAGATATAAAAGGACTTCCGGCTGGCGCAGAATTAGGACCACATGGAATAATGGTTTTTCATGATTATGAAGATGGATTAGCTTACGCAAAAGAAATCAACAAACCTATAATGCTTGATTTTACAGGATATGCTTGTGTAAACTGTAGAAAAATGGAAAACAATGTCTGGTCTGATCCGGCAGTTTTACCAATCCTAAAAAATGAGGTTGTTCTGATTTCTTTATATGTAGATGATAAGAGAGAATTACCAAAAGAGGAGCAGTTTGTTACCAAAGCAGGTGACGAAATTATTACGGTAGGAGATAAATGGACTGATTTTATGATTTCAAAATATAAAACCAATACACAGCTTTTGTATGTTATTACAGATTTAGAAGGTAATAATTTGCATGACTCAAAACCGACAATCAGTTATGTTGGGGTAGAAGAGTATCTTAAATGGTTAAAAGAAGGAATTGCAAATTTTAAATAGTTTTTTAGTTCCTAGTTTTTTTTCTTTATAATTATATGGAGTAAATGATTAATAAACTAAACTAAAAGTATAGTGAATAATCATCAAGGACTAATAAGTTGATATTAATTCAAATAAAAATCCCTTTAAGGTAATAACTTAGAGGGATTTTTTTTATCAGGAAGGAAAGTGAAAATTAATTTTCTTATAGGTATTCTCCGTGTTGAGAGATGTCTAATCCTAATTCTTCTTTTTCTTCTGTAACTCTTAGCGGAGTAATTTTATTTACAATAAAGAATAAAATATAAGAACTTACAAAAGCAAAGATTGAAACTAATACCAACGCTTTTAATTGTATTAAGAATAAAGTTGCATCACCAAAAATTAGTCCTTGATTATCGCCAACTATTGCATTTACACTTTTAGAAGCAAAAACTCCGGTTAATAACATTCCTACCATTCCGCCAACACCGTGGCAGGCAAAAACATCAAGAGCATCATCGATTTTTCCTTTAGGGAATTTACTAACCACAAGATTACTAATTACGGCAGCAATAATACCAATTGCCAAAGCATGAGGAATACTTACAAAGCCTGCAGCCGGCGTAATGGCAACCAAACCTACAACAGCTCCAATACAAGCTCCCATTGCAGATAATTTGTGCCCTAATATTTTGTCAAGGAAAACCCAGGCCATAGCAGCAGATGCAGCGGCGATTGTAGTGGTTCCTAAAGCCTGAGCGGCAAGGCTACTTGCTCCAACGGCAGAACCTGCATTAAAACCAAACCATCCAAACCATAATAAACCAGTGCCTAGTAATACATAAGTAATTCTTGCAGGATTTACTTTTTGAACTTTACGTTTGCCTAAGAATATTGCTCCGGCCAAAGCAGCCCAACCAGCGCTCATGTGTACTACTGTACCACCGGCAAAATCAAGAACTCCCCATTTAAAGAACATTCCATCAGGATGCCAGGTCATGTGGCATAAAGGTGCGTATATGAATAAAATAAATAAAACCATAAATAATAAATATGCCCAGAAACGTACACGTTCTGCAAAAGCTCCAGTTATTAATGCCGGAGTAATGATGGCAAATTTTGCCTGGAATAATGCAAAAAGTATCATTGGGATTGTTGGTGCCAGTTCCCATGCCGTGTTTGCGCTAACTCCATTGAAAAATATATTTGATGACGGATCTCCAATAAAACCTCCAACTGATGGTCCAAAGCAAAGCCCAAATCCAATTACTACCCAAAGAACGGTAACAATTACCATGGCCATAAAACTTTGAAGCATAGTGCTAATTACATTTTTCTTGCCTACCATTCCACCATAGAAAAAACCTAATCCGGGAGTCATTAATAGAACAAATGCTGTAGCAACCACCATCCATGCTGTATCACCTGTGTCCAGTTTTAATTCGACAACATGAGCGCCTAATGTTTTTGATTCAGTAACAAATGAGATAGAAAAAATAGAGAGTAATAAAATCGTGATGAGGATCACACTTAAAATAATTTTTCGCATAGTTATTTAGTTTTAAATTTTTGTTAAAAGTATAAAATCATTCAACACCCCTATAAAAAATAGAGTACAATGCTTAATTTTTGTTAATTTTTAAATTTAACCCCTATCAAATTTGCATGTGGTTGTTAAAATGATCCTAAAATTTATAATTTGGCAACGTTTTTTTTGCTCTTTTCATTAGAATGTTATTTTTGTTGAAGTTATAATGCGTTATTTTTAGTTAAAAATGGTTTTGTTTGTTGTAAAACAATTAAATGTTGTAATTGGTGGGTTATATTTTAATGTTTTAACATTTTTAATTGTTATGATTTAACATTGAAACATCGGAAGTTAAAAATGAAATTATCGGTGTAGGAAATATTGCAGTTCAGTTTATAATAGATTTTAATTTATTTTGTAATAAAATATTTACATTTAATTAATTTTCATTAGCTTTAAAAATATTTAATGAAAGAATTATATGTTAATAAAAGTTTACGGAAGTGCAGTTTTTGGAGTAGAAGCAACCACAATTACGATTGAGGTACATATGGATAAAGGGATTGGTTATCATTTAGTGGGGCTTCCTGATAATGCTATAAAAGAAAGTAGTTTCCGAATTGCCGCCGCTCTGAAAAATAACGGATTAAGTCTTCCTGGAAAAAAAATAACGATAAACATGGCACCCGCTGATCTTCGAAAAGAAGGTTCTGCTTACGATTTGCCCTTGGCAATGGGAATTCTTGTTGGATCAGATCAGATAAAAGCTCCCGAAATTGAGCAATATATTATTATGGGTGAACTTTCTCTGGACGGAAGTTTACAACCTATTCGAGGTGCGCTGCCTATTGCTATAAAAGCAAAAGAAGAAGGTTATAAAGGTTTTTTTCTCCCTGTTCAAAACGTAAAAGAAGCAGCAATTGTTACTGGCTTAGATGTTTATGGCGTTTCTAATCTACAAGAAATAATTGATTTTTTTGCAGGAAAAGGAACTTTAGAACCAACTGTTATTGATACAAGAGCTGAGTTTTATAAAACACTGGATTTTCCTGAACATGATTTTTCAGACGTTCGCGGACAAGAAAGTATAAAACGCTATATGGAAATTGCAGCAGCAGGCGGACATAATATTATTTTAATTGGTCCGCCGGGAGCCGGAAAAACAATGCTGGCAAAACGCGTTCCGAGTATTTTACCGCCAATGACTTTGCGCGAAGCACTTGAAACGACTAAAATTCATAGCGTAGCCGGAAAACTAAAAGAAGTTGGTTTAATGAACCAGCGGCCTTTTAGAAGTCCGCATCACACTATTTCTAATGTTGCGTTAGTTGGTGGTGGGAGTTATCCGCAGCCGGGAGAAATTTCGATGGCGCATAATGGTGTTCTGTTTTTAGATGAACTACCGGAGTTTAAAAGAGATGTTTTAGAAGTAATGCGTCAGCCTTTGGAAGATCGCGAAGTGACTATTTCGCGGGCTAAATTTACGGTGACTTATCCTTCATCATTTATGCTTGTGGCGAGTATGAACCCAAGTCCAAGCGGATTCTTTAATGATCCAAGTATGCCAAATACTTCATCTCCACACGAAATGCAGCGTTATATGAGTAAAATTTCAGGTCCGCTTTTAGACCGGATTGATATTCATATTGAAGTTACTCCGGTTCCTTTTGAGAAATTAGCCGATGACCGAAAAGCCGAAAGCAGTGCCGAAATCCGTAAACGTGTAACTGCCGCGCGTGAAATTCAGACTAAACGTTTTGAAAGCGTCGAAAATATTCATTACAATGCACAGATGAGCAGTAAGCTAATCCGTGAGTTTTGTGTCTTAGATGGACAATCTAAAGAATTACTAAAAAATGCTATGGAACGTTTAAATCTTTCTGCAAGAGCTTATGACAGAATTTTGAAAGTTGCACGTACAATTGCAGATTTAGATAATTCAGAGAATGTAATTTCGCTGCATATTGCAGAAGCGATACAATACAGAAGTTTGGATAGGGAAGGATGGCTTGGATGATTTCAGGTTTTAGATTGTAATGCTTTGGAGTTAAAACTTTGACAAAGTTTCTGCAATCTTTTCATTCCGAAGGAACGAGGAATCGCACATGCTGAACGCGTGCTGTTGTTGAGTTTCTAGTGAGATTTACTTCGTCTCTTCGCTATCGCTCGAGTCTCGTTCCTTGAAATGACATGCTTAACTTAATTCAATAAATTTCTCAACTTCTATTTCTTCCAAAAACAGACCATCGTGCGAAACCACAATCAGAGTTCCCTTATATTCATTGATTGCAGCAGTGAGAATTTCAAGATTCCGGATGTCCAGATTATTTGTTGGCTCATCCAAAATAATAATATCGGGAGCCTGTTTATTTATGGTTAAACAGCAGAGTAGTAAACGCATTTTTTCGCCACCACTCAAAGCACTGCATGATTTATTCCAGTCATTTTGAGAAAACAGGAACTTATTCAGCTTCATTTTTAATGTATGTTCTTCTAAACCGGAATCATTAAACTTTTGTATCTGGTCATAAACCGATAATTGATTTTCGATTAAAGAATAATCCTGATCAATATAGATTGTTTTTGTATTTGCGTTGTAAACTGTTCCGTTTTTTGGTTGAAGTTCTCCGGTTATTATTTTGATTAAAGTAGTTTTACCTGAGCCGTTTACACCTTTTATGGCAATTCTTTCTCCGCTTAAAATTTGAAGATTGAGTGGTTCTTTCCATAACAATTGATCTTCAAAACTATGATTAATATTTGTTGCTGTAAAAAGAATTTTACCCTTGTGTAACTCTGTTTTGTCAAAACCAAATTTCATTTGGTCAATATCGGGTAATGACGACCGTAAGTTTTGTAAGTCTTTTGATATTCCACCAATTTTTTCGGCGTGAACATCTTTTGTTTTAGCCGTGCTGTTTTCGGCACTGTTGCGTAAAGTATTTAGCATGATTCGGGAAACTCCGGCTTTCTTTTGCTTCTTTTCACCGCGAGAGTCCAGTTTATTTTGGCGTTCAAGAGTTTCACGTTCTTTTTCTTTTGCTTTACGTAAAGCCTTTTCTTTGCTTTGAATATCATGACTCAGAGCATTAGTTTCGATTTGCTTTTGTTCGGTATAAAAATCATAATTTCCTCCATAAATGGTAATTCCGTCTTTACTCAATTCGCAAACAGAATTCAGTAAATTCAGCAATTTTCTATCGTGGCTTACCATAATTAAAGTTGCTGAAGTATTTTTTACAAAATGATACAACAGTTCTCTTCCTGCAATATCCAAATGATTGCTTGGTTCATCAAGTAAAACAAGTTCAGGTTGATGAACTGAAATTCCGGCCAGAAAAACTTTTGTTTTCTGTCCGCCGCTAAGTGTTTCGAGTTTTTGGTTCCAATCTAAATCCTGCAACTGCCAGTATTGCAACGCTTCGCTGCAGCGATCCTCAATTGTCCAGTCATCGCTTAAAGTGTTGAGGTTTTCTTCAGAAACATTCCCGTTAAGAATTTCCCGGAGTGCATTCAGTTTATCTTCAACTTGTAGAGCCTGAGCAATGCTTAGATGATTAAACTGTCCGAAAATCTGAGGGATGTAAAAAGGTTTGGAATCGGTTTTTAATACTCCCGCTGATGGTTTTAATTCCTCTGAAATAAGTTTTAATAAAGTTGATTTTCCAACACCATTATTCCCAATTAAGGCAATTTTTTCGTGTTTGTTAACTGTAAAAGTGATTTTGTCGAACAGAAGATCTCTGTTCCCATGTATATAGGAGATGTTTTGTAAATAAAGCATAATTTCTTCTTTGAAAGTGTATAATCATAGCCAACCGCAGTAGGTTTACTATTTATTTTTTCCGAAAGAAATTATTTTTCACATAGAGATTGTGTTGTTTATTTAGTGATGCAAAGATACAAAAATATTTTTTTACCAGTTATTTCCTTACTTGTTCAGATTTTAAATTAGCTTTTATGGTTTTTTATTTGATGTTGGATCTTAATTTTTAATACTTAAAAACCATTTCATTGTTTCTAAGTTATTAGATTCTAAGTCTGATAAATTCTTTTTTTCAATATCAGAAAGTGCTTTTTTAAGGTTGTCAATTCCATAATTATCTCTTAGCCAAAAGGGGAGCTCTTCAACACTTTTATTCCAGTTTTTTAGAATCCGTATAATTATTAGTTCTATACTTTCTTTTGTTTTTGGATTTAGATTTTTTAAGATCATTCCGGCATATTTTTGATCCGTATAAATAGAATCAATTCTCTCTTCATTTTCAAAAATCTGAATAATCCCTTCAATAATTATTTGATCTTCTATTTTAGATAAAATTTGAATTAATTGCCTAATTCTTAGATCTCCAATTTTATCAACCAAATCTACTGATTTATAAAAATCATCTTTTAGGTCTTCAGCTGTTATTGGGAGCTTCATTTTTTACTCTTTATTTTGAGGATAAAAGAATCGGAAAGAATTTGAAACTGCCGGATGCAAAATTGTTCCGTGATTTTCTGTCGGTAAATAATCAAAGTAGACTCTGATGTTTTTGTTTTTTGATGCCTTTATTTTTTCGGCTAATAAATTAGCATCGACTTCCATAACTCTTGGAATTTCAGTTGGCGTAAGTCCTTCTTTACCTACTGCAATATAAACTTCAGTTTGCTGATTGAAATTTTCATGCAGAATTTCAGAATCTGAATTAAGCAAAGAACCATTATTCCACCATAAACTCGGGCTTACAATTACATATTTATTAAAAAGAAAAGGTTTTTTGAGTAAGATTTCGGTTTCTAATAATCCTCCTAAAGACTGACCAATGATTGTTTTAGAAGTAGTGGTTTTGTATTTTTTATCTATAAACGGCTGTAATTCTTTTTCGATAAAAGCAATAAATTTATCAGAATGCCCAGTGGTTGGAAAACGGGTTTTGTCTTTTTCAAGAGTAGTGGGAAAAGTAAAGTCACGTCTTCGATCTACTGTTGCTATGCCAACAACAATTGATTTTGGAACCTGATTAATCCATTCAAAACTATTAAACTGTACTAAGCCTGAGATATGAATAAAATCTTCATCGGCAGAACCATCCAACAGATAGATTACAGGATATTTTTCGTTGTCTTTTGGATTATAGCCTTCTGGAAGATAAATATTTAGAATTCTGTTTTCGCCTAATTCTTTAGATTGCAATTCATCAATAACCCCAAGTACAAAAGGTTTGGTTGTTTCAGTTGATTTTGATTTAGTGTTTTGGCTAAAAATTGAAATTGAAGAAAATAACAGGAAGATAATTGTAATAATTCGGTTCATTATAGGGTATTTAATAATCCACAAAGGGTTTGTGGTTTGTTGTGCTTTTTATTGTTTTTCTGTAAGTGAAATTACGAATTAAAAATCATAATGCAGCATTATTGTTTTTTATTGCTGCTTGGAAAGTACTTTTTTTACATCGTTTAAAAAATCATAAACAGGAAAAGAATCGCCTTGATTTGTTAGAGTAATCAAAGTAATGTTGTGATCTAAATCTCTCCAAAACAAACTTCTAAAGCCGTTTAAACCGCCTGTGTGCATTGCGATTTTGGTGTTGTTTTCATTAAGAATAAACCAGCCAAATCCGTACTCACCTTTCTTTTTATTTTTTAGCTCCGGTGTTTCATACATTAATTTTTGGTTTTCTTTGTTGATGAATGTGCTGCTTCGTAATGCTTTATCAAGTTTGTATAGATCTGAGGGTGTAGAGTAAATACCTCCGTCGCCGGTTGTCAGCTGATTGTAATCGTCAGCTTGATTTTCTTTATTAAACCCCGTTGCTTTGTTAAGAATTTCAGGTTTAGTTTCATCATACACAAAAGTGTGTTCCATTTTTAATGGTATTAAAATATTTTCTTCGATAAATTCTTTGAAGATTTTACCGCTGCTGTTTTCAATAATTAAGGACAAAAGAATATAACCGCTGTTACTATATTCGTATTTAGTTCCCGAAGGAAAGTTTAAAGAGGACAAATTTTGCAACCATTTTAAAACAGTTTTATTTGTCAAATTTTTGTTTTGTTTTAAAATGTCTTCATAATCTTTTAGTCCTGAAGTATGAGTAAGTAATTGGTATATTGTTATTTGTTGAGCGTATTTGGGTAGTTCTTTGATGTATTTAGATGCTTTGTCATTATAGTTTAAAGCTCCTTTTTGTTGTAAAAGCATTATTGCGATCGCAGTAAAAGGTTTGCTTAGTGAAGCAATATAAATAGGTGTGTTTTTCTTTAAAAGCACTTTTTCTTTGAAATTGCTATAGCCAAGAGTAGTATCGCAAAGGATAGTGTCATTTTTTGCTAAAAGTACTGATCCATTTAGTTTTCCTGTACTATGATATTCTGTAACAAGATCTTTTACTGTTTTCTCTTTGCAGGAAGTAATAAACAGAAGTGAAAGAAAACTTAGATATAAACTTAGTTTAGTCATAAAATTTGATCTTGTTATTTTCAGATTACCGAAAATACGAATTAAAGCGATAACTAAATGATATAAAAAAATCCCGCTTTGAACAGAAACGGGATTATATCTATAAGATTCAGTATTCTTACTTCTTGTCAAAGATCTTATCCAAACCTTCCATTGCAATGGTGAAACCTTCTTTGAAGCCCATTTCTATAATCATTTCCAGGTCAGAAAGTTTTTCGTGTTTAATAACGATATCAACAAAAGTAGAATTCCCTTGTTCGGTAAAATTTACATTCCAGTCAGAACGTGGAAAATCAGTATTTAGATTTCCTTCACTATCGCAAAAAGCATCCAGGTATTTAAAATTTGTTTTCGGGCTTATAGAAGTAAAATCTGCAATTGCCCAATGTTCTCCACCCTGAGGGCCAACCATAGCATACAATCTGCGGCCTCCTTCTTTAAAATTCATATTTTTTGTTTTGGATTTCCATGGAGCTGGTGCCCACCATTTATCCAGAATTTCAGCTTCTGTCCACGCAGACCAAACGTTAGACAATGGTGCGTTAAATTCGCGTTTTACATTAACGGTATTATTTTCTTTATTTACTGTAAAATTCATTAAAAGTGTGGATTTCATTTTTTTTATTTTTTAGTTAGTATGATTTAATTCGGTTTATAGAAATGGTTTTATTTTTGCGCTTCAAAGATTTTATCCAGACTTTCCATTGCAGCTGTAAATCCGGTCTTAAAGCCCATTTCGATTATTTTTTCCAGTTCGGCAAAACTGTCGCGTTTTATGGCGATGTCAACAACTGTCAAGCCACCTTCTTCAGAAAAAGTGATATCCCAGTACGAGCTTCCAAATTCTGAATTCGGATTTCCCTCAGCATCAGAAAAGGTAGCAGTATGTTTGAAATTGGTTTTTGGAGAGATCGAAGTATAATCAAAAGTACTCCATCGCTCTTCGCCTTCAGGCCCTACCATTGCATAAAGTCTTCTTCCGCCTTCTTTAAATTCCATGCTTTTGGTTCTGGATTTATATGGAGCAGGAGCCCACCATTGATCCAGAATATCAGCCTCAGTCCAGGCGGCCCAAACGTTTGGCAATGACGCATCGAATTCGCGTTTTACACTTACCATTTTATTTTCCTTATCTACGGAAAAATTCATTAAAAGATTAGATTTCATTTTCTTTAGATTTTAAGTTCATTAATACCTGATCTAATTGATCAAAGCGATTTTCCCAAATGGCTTTGAATTGTTCCAGCCAATGATCAATTTCTTTCATTTTGTCAATTTTAAGTTGATAATAAATTTCTCTTCCCATTTTTTTTTCTTCCAGTAAATCACATTCATTCAGAATTTTAATGTGTTTAGATACAGCTTGTCTTGTGGTTTTAAATTGTTCTGCAAGTGCATTTGGTGTTAATGCAGTTGAGGAAATTAAAACTAAAATTGCTCTTCGCGTCGGATCGGCAATGGCCTGAAAAATATCTCGTTTCATTTTTTTATTATAATTAAGCAACTAATCAGTTGCAAATATACGCAACTTTTTGGTTGCGCAATAAAAAAAGTGATATTTTTTTTGAAAGTGAGTGAATTGAAAATAAAAAAGACGCATTAAAATGCGTCTTTATATAGTATAGAGACGTACAGTTGTACGTCTGAAATAAGATGTTTTATCCTCGAAATTTATTTCTAACAATAATATCTTTAATTTTTGCTTTTAAATCCTCGCCTGTGTCATAGACCATTTGCTCATTGTTTGGAAAAGGAACGGCACGTTTTGTAAAATAATTAATATAACTGTCCTCGCAGGCATTGCGGTCGCCTTTGTAAGTTGAATATATATTCTCAAAAATATACTCGCTTGTAACAGGAAATGACTGTAACAATTGATTTGTTCTCACATCGACATAATCTACCACTGCAGTAACCTGGCAGGATTTAAATTGTCTAAATTCATAAATATTTGCACGGAGCATTTTATAATTATCTACTTTAATTTCTCTGCCCAAACTATCTTTGACTGGTCTTCCGCGACTGTCCAAAAGGGTTTTTACACCATCTTTAATTTGTCTTTCTTTGATGAATTCTTTCTCTTTAATTTGTTCAGGCGAGATATTTATTTGTCTAAAATTGATGATCAAACTATAATCATAAATTACGCTTTTTTGTCTTGCATTATGGTAAACCGTCCATTTATCATTTAGTCCGTAGGTTTTAAAATCCAGTAAATCATCCTGAAGCATTTTCGGGATCACCATATTGGTTTGATTCTTGGCATAAACATCTACAAAATCAGTTCCTTTAAACTGAGCATCGTCCATTAGTTTTTTTGCATTTTTATATCCGGGATTAATGCTTTCCAGATAAAAGAAATCATCATAAGCCTTTCTGAAATCCATTTTATTGTTTGATTTCAAGAGGGCAGAAGCATTTTCATATAAATATTTTGAAAGTGCATTTTTGCTGTTTACAATCGCATCTGAATAATTGTCAAACTGAAAAGTTGCATTTTTTCCCAGTTTTAATAAAGGCAAAGGCAACAAAGGGCGAATTTTTTCCTGACGGTTATTTAATTGCAGATAAGTATTATAAATGCGTTCTGCGTTTGACGGATTGGCTTCTTTTGACATCATTTCCAGATTGCGCAAATCACGGTCTTTGGCTTTTGCAAATGCTTCTTCAAGTAAAAAAACATAATCCTGTTTTCCTTTAGAATCTTTTTTGGTTCTCAAAGCTTCAACGGCGCGATCTATTGCAGCATCATAATTACCGTCACTAATAAGTGATTGTGTTGTTTTTACGCCACAAGACGAAAGGGTTAAAAATAAGATAGAAAAGAGTATAGTAATTTTTTGCATAGGTATTCCTTTTGAGGGTGTAAATATATCTCTTTTAACTTTCAACAACTATGCCTTTTTTAAGATTTTTTAGAAGCAGAAAAGGTTTTTAAAAAAGAGATTGTATCGTTTTTATCTTTATTTCTTATTGTGATACTTCCCCTTTACCAGATTTCAGAAAGGGTATAAATACGCTAATAGGAATTAGTTTTTCGCACTAAATTGTTCGATGAATTTGATTCCTCTTTTTTACTTCAAATTTGATATTTCTGATTAGCTGAAAAAGAGTGCTGAGATTAGATTGGTAAAGACATTACAATAATTTTTAATCATTAAATCATGAAAAATATTTACTTAAATTTTATCAATAAAACTGATGATTATGCGAATAAAATCGACGTGGTTTTTTATCAGCGAAATTTTGCTATTGAATTTGGTGAAATTGCTGTAGCATGGAAAGTAATCCAAAACTCTGAGAGACTGGATCAGGAATCATTTAAGTATTCAACAAGATATAGTGTTGCAATAGCTGATTCATTTAGAAATTATACGCCACAAATTCCAGCTTCCAACGGAGCAACTTATGATGTAATTGAAGGCGGATATGGGATCATGCCTCAAATTTCATCAATACCAGCAGATAATCCTGAAGAAATCGAAATAAGAAATTCTTTAAAAACAGGTGAAATTAGTGTAAACTGTTACAGAGATGGTAGTTTGCTAGCTACAAGAACTAATATAAATCCGGGAGAAAAAGCTTTTTTTGAATTTAAGCCGCAATTATTTGTTGGCGTTGCTTCGGGCATCAAACAAGGAGATATTTTGTACGCTAATAGTATTACTCAGATTAATTCACAAATTAATTTGTTTGGTGTTACAAGTGCTGATATTGTATTGAAAGGTGGCGGAACAGGTTCTGCATCAGTGCCGTTTAGTGTTGCATTAGAAAACATTAATCGGCTTTAATTTGTTTTAAAAAAGAAGTAATAATGAAAAATTATAAGGAGTTTATATGGCATTCTGGTGATTGGAATTATAATAACAATGGCAATGGCAACAAACTGGCTAATAACGGAATAAAGATTATAGCCAATGCGAATTATATTTCGTCTGCACGTTTAATCGATACACAAAAATTGGTTTCTGTTTTTGTAGAAGTGATTGATTATTCCTGCAATACAAATGGCGTTTCCTGCAAAACAGAACTTCTGAAACCAAGTACATGGTACGATATTCAGATTCCTGAAAAAAATGAAGAATTTACCATAGTTGGTATAGAAAAAGGTTTAGGAAAAATAAAGCTAGATGTTAACACCGCAGGAGTTTACCTTGAAATTCAGTTTAAATATGGTTTAACCGAAAGTACTCAAAATACATTGGGATATATTATGAAATTTGAAGAGAGATCAAATTTTAACGATTAAGTTTTATTGTTGCGCAATAGTATTTTAAATTTTTCAATTTGTCTTCTATGGCGCAAAATGTGTACTATAGCATGCTCCATTATTTGCTCAAAATCATAGACTTGTCCCCATGAGGTCAATATTTTTTTCTGGTTGTCGTTTTCTTCCAGTTGTTGATCTGTAAGGTTTTTAAAAGTATTTTCTGTGAAGATTAAAAAATCGGTCATATCCTTTTGATATTCAGATATCGTGTTTCTTAAGATAAGCTCAGGAAAATAAACCTGCTCACCCGATAATTCCCGAATGTAAGATGCATAAAAATATCCGGCACGTACAACATGTGAAAGCACTGCCTGTACCGATTCAGTTTTTGAACCTGGAACCTGATCGCTAACTATTGTTGTAATTTCAACTTCATTAAAATCCGAAATGGTTTGACTTAAATCTAAAATGGCTCTTTCGTATTCGTCAATTAAAGCTCCAATTGCGCCTTGTCGGTATGTTTTACTCATGTTTTGTGACAAATTATTTTTATTTTTCGGAAATCTAAAATACTAAATTTTCTAAACTCTATTGGCAATCGATAAAGAAGTATTCGTTTAGTCAAATGAGACTGAGAATTTATAGTTTACTTTAATAACTTTCTCTTACTCTTGTATATTCGGTGGTAAAAACATCTTCTATTTGTGCACTATATTTTTCTACCCATTCTTTGTAATAATACTGAACATGCAAAGTGTTGTTCTTAAGTGTGATTTTTGAAAATGGTTTTCCAATTTGAGGAACATTTTTTAATCCAAAGGTATTATCTGTACCATTATCAAATTTGCAATCCATTTCTCTGGACCAGATCATTTCAAACTCAGTATCACTTATTTTGCGTACCGGATAAAAGTAAACGCACTGTCCGTGATATTCAAATGCTAAAGAACGATCTCCAATATTAAGCGAAACCATACCATTTTGCCATTTTCCTGTAAAATCATTGTTTTTTGCAAAGCTTCCCAGATAACTGTCATAATCAAAACCTTCGAGATAAGAGATTTTCCAAACGTTGTTTTCTTTTATGGCTTTTACGTTATATACTACACCATCGCCCCAGCTCCAATTATAGCTTGCTGTATTGTTTTGTATGGTAAGGTGCATGATCCAGATTTTATTCAAAAAATTATTGGGTGTATCCTGACAATTGCACCACGGACTAGAGTCTGAACCAAATGGAGGGAGTTCGCCAACATTCCATACCAAAGTTCCATTTTTAAATTCGCTTTCAAGTTTTAGCGCTATTTTATTATAGTTTGCAATAAAATCTTTTGAAAACAAATTGGTGTTTTCCAGTTCTTTAATTCTTGCTTTATGTAGCGATAAATCCAGACCGGAATAAATACTGTCTGTGTCTTTATCTTTTGCAGGACTAAAATCTTCTCCTGTGCTTTTTTCTTCTTCCCATTTATAAAGCTTTCTGGTTAGATCTAAGAGTGCTATACTGTCATTTTCAGTGTCAACTGTATTTGTTGTGTCTGCAACAATATTGTTTTCTTTTTTAGGTAATTGCTTGTCTTTCTTGCAGCTAAAAAATAATAGTAAAAAGGGCAGAAGTAAAATTAATTTTCTCATTAAGGATTTTTATCAGGTATAAACTTCAGTGTTTTGAAGCTTTACAATTTTTAAAAAGATATGCTTTTAGTTCGTCAGTAATTTTTTGATTAGTACAATTTGCCCTAAATGGTAATAACTGTGTTCAATCATGGCTTCGATATTTCTTTTGTACGAGCCGTATTTTTCATCAACAAAACCTTCGTCGAGCTTTTCGCTGGACATTTGTTCGATTAAGAAAGCAAATTCTTCTGTGTCTTTCCAGAATTCAGTCAGAAAAGTTTCCCATTGTTGTTGCGATTCGATAGGAGGAAAGTCAAAGCTGAATTTGTCTTTTATATCAAGCGGTCCGCCTTTAAAAACGGTATTTATTCCTTTTATATAATAATGAATATGTTGTGCCAGAAGAGCAATTGTATTTAAATTTTGCAGTGGCGAAACTGCAATTTTCCAATCCAGATTTTCGAGTTGATCTTTGTAATTGGTATTTGCAATCCACGTTCCGTTCAGGATTACTTCTTTAAAACGATTGGCAATTTCTAACGTATTTTTCATATTCAGAATTGTTAAAAGTTAAAAGTGAATGTATTTTGCTTATTCCTGCTGAATCCACTCATATTCACCGTTTTTTAGGTAAATAATTCCTCCGCCACAGCTTTCTTCGGCATGAATAAAGATTCCGTCGTTTGGTAATTTTATTTTGTCTTCTTCTTTTATTTCGTCATCGCCCATAATTTCGCCTTCATCGCTGACGTTGTTCCAGTAAATTTCGTTTTTTGGTGCTTTTTCAAATACACCAACCCAGTCAATTTCGTCAAAACCTTGTGCCAGAACAGTATTTCCAAAACCAAAATAATCGGTCTTTTTTCCGTTTCCGTACGTAATTTTCAGACCGCTTTTTTTGTTTTTAGTACTTCTTACAATTTCTACCGTTTCGTCTAATTGGTCTCCGTCAAGATCACATAAAATTTTGTTTGTTTTGTGTTTGGTCGAAATTACTATAGTATCCGATTTTAGATTTTCGGATGTCTCATTAATCGAAACTTTCTCCGTTTTTTTTGGAACAACCGGAGCGGTTTCGTTTTCTGTTTTTACCTCTTTTTTGCAAGAAACAGTAATTAATGATAATAGGATTAAAATTTTAGTTTTCATGTAAATTGATTTTGGCTTGGAAAAATTCAAGATGCTAATATAAAAAAATACGTACGAAAATCTAAAACTTTATTGCTTATTGAATCATTTGCTTATTTTCTATATCAATGCCGTTATGCTCAATTTTAAGGATCCAAAAAGCAGCTTTTGAGTACTCAATCGAAATGGAATCATCTATGTTTATAAGATCATAGTGGCTTTTTTTGACCTCGTAATTAGGGATATCTTTTGAGTCAAATTCAAGTGTATAGCGATAGCTTTTTGTCGAGGTGCAATGCTTATCAATGACTTTAAATTCGGTGACAATCTTAATTCGCTCTGCAAAATCATTTTTTGTCAGTTTTAGTCTTTTGTAACTCATGATGCACATTATTACAGTCAGAATGACAAATACGGCAACAATAATATTAAAAAAAGAAAACAGGGTATTTAAATCGCAAAGCCCCCAACCCCAGAAAATAACAAATGCCCAAAATAAAAATAAGAAAATATTAGTTTTACGAATTTTTCTTTTTATAATATTGAGTTCTGCATCAGTTATTTGAGCTTCGGTTTGATTCATTTTGAGATTTAGTTTGTCCGATTAAGTTATTCCGTGGAGTCGATTAAATATTTTTTTATTTTCTTCTAATTTTTACCTGATATATAATCTCCCAAAAAATGATAGAAAAAACAGCATTGGCAAATATGGCGGTTTTAACCTGATAAGGATCGTATTTTAAAAGCAAATGCAAATTTGTAAATTTTAAAGCCAGAAATAGTGCCAAAACTGCAATTGCAATAGCGTAGATTACATTTAATAATGGTGTCCATTTTAAAGCAAAAAAGGCATAAATAAGATTTAAAACCACAAAACCACAACCCAGAGTGATATAAGGATCAGTCTTTAATATTTCGCCCAACGAAAGCAATAAATGCGTTGAAGTAAGGTATAAAAAGAAAAGAATAGAGTAAAGCAGGATTCGTATTTGAGGTTTCATTTTTTATATTTTTTTAGCGATCAAAATTACTAATTTAAAATGAAGCTGTGATTAGGTTTTTTTATTGTAAAAGAGCTTCTATTTTAGCTTCTGATTTTTCTTTGATATCACTGTCGGGATGAAAACTCCAGATGATCAGGAATTTTCCTTTTGCAAGATATTCTTCCGGATGTGCATCTGTAGGCTGACCATCTTTTCCCCATAGTAATCCTTGCAGAAATCGATCGCCTTTAAATCTGTTTTCAAATTCAAAATACATGATAGAACCACTGTCTGTTGGACTTTTAAAGCTTTGGATGCTTTTACTTTTTACCGTTCCAACAATATTACTGTAGGTTTCAATATCGGTATAAAAAGTGCAGGCCTGATTGGTAATACAATAATTACCATCGCGCAAAGTATAGCTTTTGGGAATTTCTTTTGGTTTTAGTTTTAAGTCAGCGATGGTTTGGCTGAATAAATTAGTAGTAAGTAATAGAAATAGTGTCGATAGGGGAATCGTAATTTTCATTGATTTTGGGTTTGATTTTTTAAGCTAAAATAGGTTTTTTATTTGAGTTTATCTGGCTATGTTTGTTGTGATGCAGCGCGGTTTAAAGTCTTCGGACTTCGTACGTGTTGCAATATTCTTTTTGATTTGCTTAGTGTTATTGTAAAGAAATTCAGTTTTTCAAGAAAATATTTAGGAGCGCTGGTAATCTGCATATCTAGACAATATTTTGCCCTAAAGGAGTTATACTTATATTAAAACCATTAAAAGTCAAACATTCATAGGCACTTAACTCCTCAATTGTTTTTAAAATATCTTCTATTGACAAAAGCTTTTTGTAATGTTCTTTTATTTCATTAATATTCGTGATTCCACCTTTTACATAGTTTATGTATCTTAAAATAGAATCCTGTTGATATTTGAATCCGTGAGAAAAACAAATATTTAAATTATAGTTTTCAGCCAATGCTCTGGTTAGATGTTTAAGAGCAGTTATGCCTTCTAGAATATAAGAATGATCTTTATTTCTTCTGGATTCTAAAGTATATTTTACGTCGTTGTATTCGACTTCATAAATTGATTTAGAAAAGCGTTGCTCATTTTCATTTATTTCGGGAGCAATATACTCTCCTAACTTTGAGTCCAGTGCTTTTTCTATATTATCTTTTAATTTCAGAAGTTCTTCGTTCTTTAGAATTAAAACCTTTATAAATTCATTTTCATCTGATTCAAATAAATTAGGGATGTTGAATTTTGAAAGGAATAAATACTCGTAACCTCCGTAAAAGCCTATTTTTTCAGTTCTGTCAGAGTTTGATAAATACAAAATAATACCATCTTGTATTGGCTCATTATTGATTAACTTTTTGTTTTGTTCTTGTAAAAGATGACAGTTGTAACAAATATGTTTTGGTAAATAAGGACTGGTAGTTGGGATAATTAGTTTGTCGCAACCTTGACAGTTTATGGCTAAATGTCTCTCTGTCCATTGAGGGCAATCATCATCTGGCTCGTTTGGTGAGGGAAAGTAAAATTCTAAATCATATTTTTTTGCCGCTTTTTCTCCCAGTTCTTTTGCTAAAAGAGCTTCGTCTCTATTTTTTCCATTTAAAAATACGCGTCCTATAAAATGGCGACTAATACTTTTATTGAAGACACCTGATTTTACAGACGTAAATAAACATAAATGCCATCCAGTGGTGTCTCCGTCCCACAATGCTTCCAGAAGAACAGGTTTGCCGCCAGGCTTTTGTATCGCATGATCAAGGTTTTCAAATGTAGTAATGTCAGACATAGAATTTATAAGATTTGTACAGATTATTTTTAAATAATACTCTATTTCGTATGCGTTTGAGTATGTGAATTAGTATCGAAATATACATTTTCAGTTTTAATAATATGATTGTAAAGGTCTGATCTTAATATTCCTTTTTTATTTGTTTAGTTATAATTGTTTAAGGTCAGTTTTGAGATAATTATTTGATTTAGTTTTATAAAATTATCATTTGCCATGGTTTCTAAATCTTGTTTGTTTCCAAATTGAGTAAAAAACCAATTACTGCCATTATCAATTGATGTTGCTAAAATGTTCCAGTTTAATTGATCATTTCGATTATCTGCTTTAATATCCAGTTGCCATTTCATCAAACATTCAAGTTGCCCATTATGATCCACAATTTTAGAAACAATAGTAGGAACTCCTTTTAAATATTTTAAGTTTATTCCGCTTTGATTAAAAGTAGCTTCTAATTCTTTTCCAAATTCTGTATATGATTTACTATTTAATTTATTAGGATGAATTGATAATGCAAATTCCTTATAGTTTTTGGCAACAAGATTTGAAATTCTTTTTTGAGCTTGTTGAAGTATTGTAGAATTGATGTTTTTATCAGCTTCAATAACATCTTTTTCTGGGTTAAAATTTATGGCTATTAGTTTTTTTGCAAGTAAAGAAATTGTGTCCAAATTGGATGTTTTGTTTGTTTCAGAAGGATAGAAATAAGCTGATTTTCTTATGTTATCATTCGATACTAAAATGGCGTAATTATTTTTGAAACTACCGTCTGCAGGCAGTTTGATAAAAAATAATGTATATTTTTTTATGTTAGCACTATCCAGCAAAGCCTTATATTCAAAATCTTTTAGTTTTGTGTTTTTCTTATATTCAATTTCATAACCTAAATACGATTCTTTAAAAGAGTCAGTTGAATTTTGAGCTTTTGCAACTGCAACAAAACAGAACAAAATTGTTATTGCTACTATTTTTTTCATTTGGTTTAAAGGTGTTTTTTTGGATGTAATTATTTTTCTAAGACGAAGATAATTAATTGTTTTTGGGCTTTGGCAATTGAATCATTTTTTAGTACAAATTGAAATCGTATCTAATCAGATGCTAGTTTTTTTGCATTAAAAACTCGCCCAATCCTAATCTTAATAACATCTCTTTTTGGGCTAATTTTAGAATAGAAAGTTCAAATTTCCCGTCTGTTGTGTTTAGAGTTATCACTTTTGAATTTTTAGACAACGTCCATTTTTCAGTCATATTTTGTCCCATCATGAATGCAATAAATTCAGCGTTATTTTTAAATTCAAAAGTCATTTTGTTAATAATGTGTGAATTCAAAGTTTGTTTGCCAAGTTCGTCCACTTCTTTATTTAACGCCTTTTTAAAAATCCATTTTCCTTTTAAAAGATCTGAATTTTGAGCATTCATTGTTATACTTGATACAAACAGGAGAAATATTGCAATTGTTTTGATCATTTAATTTTGAAACAAAAAAAGACAATTTGCAAATTAATAGCATCGCAGTAACAGTCCCATTTTTATCTCCATAGGAATTCTAAAAGAACTATACTTTTGATATGTTTTTATTCGTTTTCTTTTTTAGTATAATATAGCAAATTAAGGCTGGTGTAATCATTAAAATAAAAAGTGAGCCAATCCAATAATCACGCATTTCATAAGAGAAAGCATTATTAATAATATTATTTTGTCTTCTGTAAAGAACTACGTTTTTGGCAATTTTGATTCTCCAGATTGAAATTTTGTTTTGACCAAAATAGGCTCTTTCCTCAACAATATTTTTTGGTATAGAAATTCCTGTTTTTAACTTATCCGATTTACATACCCCGGAAAATATCCAGGAAGTTTTATTGCTACCAACAGCAGAAGGGGAGATTTTGTTATTTACATATAGAATATCTTTATAATAATATTTTTGAGGATCTAGTGTAGCATAAAATGTTTTAGTTTTTTCAAAATCATTTATAGCTTCAATTCCAATTATTGCTAATCCTAGAAATATTAATAGTAAGCAAAGTGTTTTCATAGCTTTTTTTCTGCATTGAGGCATGCGTTCCAGTTCTACTTGAGTATTTTTGTGTTTTGTTTGTTGAGCTAAAATAACTTATTAAAGTTTATTGCATTTGGTATTGAAAAGTAAAAATTACGCTGATATTTTATCTGTATCATTTTCATCTTCTAAAATATAATTAGAAGGCGTTTTTCCCAAATGTTTTTTGAACATAAAAATAAAAGCACTGGCCGTTTCATAACCCAAGTCTAAGGCAATTTCTTTTATGGACTGCTTTTCGCCCAATCGTTTAATAGCTTCGATCAGTTTTAGACGAGTACGCCAATCACTAAAGTTCATTCCCAGTTCCTTAATAAATAAACGGGATAATGTTCTGCTGCTCATAAAAGAAAGCTCTGCATAATGATCAATAGTGTGTTTACTTGCCACATCATTTAATAAAAGTTCGACCACTTTTTGCAGTCTTTCATTATTTGTTGTTGGTAAAAAAGTGGCACTTGGTACAATCAGCGCCAGTTCATCCAGAAAAACTGCAATAATTCTTCGTTGCGAAGACGTGAGATTTCCAGATGTGCCAAAAGAAATAATTTTGAAAACCAGCTGTTTTAAGAACATCGGAATATCAAAAGAAAAGCTGTTTGTTGGTAAGCCTTTAGTTGCAGACGGATCGATAAAAACGCTGTAATAATTAACATCTTTCTGAAAAGTAACTTCATGTTCTACACCACCCGGAAGCCACAGCCCCTGCAACGGATTTACAACCCAAATATGATTACCTACCACTACATGCATTACACCGCGAGTAGCATAAATAAGCTGTGCTCTGGGATGCGAATGCGAGATGCACATTTCATTGTTTACCATTTCGGTATAACCTATAACAGGTATTGATGGATCGACCTGGTATCCATAATCCTGTGCCATTCGATATGTCCGAATCTGATTATTCATTGTCCAAATATAGCAATTTTGACATTGTTATTTGTTTCAATTTTGTAAAAAAATAATACAGCTGTTATTTTTAAAATTACCATTAATCTAAAAACAACTCATGGAAGCCGTTAAAGTACAACCAGAAGTAATTAATAAAACAACGTATTCAATACTTTTTATAATCAGTTTTTCGCATTTAATTAATGACCTTTTACAAGCTATAGTTCCATCAATTTACCCACTTATTAAAGAAAACTTCGGATTGAGTTTTACTCAAATCGGGATTATCACTTTTACCTATCAAATTGTAGCTTCAATTCTGCAGCCGTTTGTGGGAATGTATACCGATAAAAATTCTAAACCTTATTCCCTTATTATAGGAATGTGTTTCACCATGACCGGATTATTTTTGGTTTCTATTGCTTCTAGTTTCACTTTTCTATTGCTATCAGTAAGTTTAATTGGGATTGGATCTTCTATTTTTCATCCTGAATCTTCCAGAGTAGCACATCTGGCCTCGGGAGGTAAAAGAGGGCTGGCTCAGTCTATTTTTCAATTGGGAGGAAATGCGGGAAGTGCAATTGGGCCTTTGTTAGCAGCTTTTATTATAATTCCGCATGGACAAAGTTATGTTGCCTGGTTTTGTATTATCGCTTTAGTCGGAATTTTTACTTTGTACAAAATTGCGCTTTGGTACACTGCACATTTGTCTGAAAGAAATGCAAATAAAGCAACACATAAAATCGAAACACATCATTTATCTAAAAATAGAGTTATTGCTTCGTTGATCATTTTATTGGTACTAATTTTTTCTAAATACTTTTATATGAGCAGTATTACGAGTTATTATACGTTCTTTTTAATTGATAAATTCCATATCACGATTCAGCAGTCGCAAATATATTTGTTTCTGTTTTCGGGCGCTGTGGCAGCCGGAACTTTAATTGGAGGCCCAATTGGAGACCGATTTGGAAGAAAATATGTAATCTGGGTTTCTATTTTGGGAGTTGCACCGTTTACTTTGATGTTACCTTATGTAGATTTATTTTGGGTAGGAACTTTATCTGTAATTATCGGATTGATTCTTTCTTCGGCTTTCTCTGCGATTCTGGTTTACGCAACCGAATTATTACCGGGAAAAGTGGGTTTAGTAGCCGGTCTTTTCTTCGGATTCGCCTTTGGAATGGGAGGATTAGGCTCGGCAGTTCTAGGGAAAATTGCCGACGCAACGAGTATAGAATATGTTTTTAAAATTTGTGCGTTTCTGCCTTTGATTGGGATTATTACAGGATTTTTACCGAATATTGAAGGGAAAAAGAAGATTTAATTGCGTCCAGCTTTAGCTGGATAAGAAAATGAAAAAGGAGTTTAAGGCTTTAGCCAAATTGTAAATAATTTGGCTAAAGCCTTTTTTAATTTTTACATATTCCTCCAGTTAAAACTGGAGGCAATTTATAAAAAGTTGTGTTCTTTTTTGCTTGCTAGCACAAACGTTTCGCTTGTATCCATAAAGTTTTTACGTTGTTATTTTCTCAGTTGTCTTGGTACTATGCTAATAAAGTTAGTCCAGTTAAATCAGCTTTTCCGTTTTTAAGAAATTCATAGGTTATTCGATCAACGTGACAGTCAACAAATTGAATACCTTTTAGCCTTTTGCCTTTAAAAAAAGTATTTATAATTGTTGCGTTCTTAAAAGTAACTTTTGTGAAAGAGCAGTTTTCAAAAGAACATTCGTCTATTGTGCCATTAAAAACGACATCAGAAATATGTGATAATTTAAATGTTGACAGATTCCACACAGCGTTTTCTAGGATACACTTTTTAAGTTCAGATGTTTTTAATTCAACTCCTGAAAAATTCGCCTTTGAAAAATTACAGTTTTTAATTTCGCTGGATGAAAATTCGGTGTCTATGAGTAAACATTCAATAAACTGATTGTTGTCTAAGTTTGAAGTCTGGATTTTACTATTTCTCAAATCCGAATTAGAAAAATCGCAGCCTAAAATATTGTTGGATTTAAGTGTTAAGTTCGACAAGTCAGAACCAATAAATTTACAGTTCTTCATATTTGAAGTGCTGAATTTATCTTTAAGATTATTTAGTCCGGAAAAGTCTGCATTTACCCAGTTTCCTGATGACATATTCCAATTTAAACCTAAACTAGTCTTAAGTTTTGTTGTTGGAATTTCTACAGATTCCTTTTTGGTGGTTTCAAACTGGCTTTCTGAAACATTAGATTTGAATGTTTCGGAAAAATAGTTTAAGTCTACACCCAGAATTTCGGCAATTCGGTTTAATGTTGCAATGTCAGGCATAGATTCGCCTCTTTCCCATTTGCCAACTGCTTGAGAACTAATTGAAACTTGTTGCGCAAGGTCTGCTTGTGAAAGGTTGTTTTTCTTTCTGGCCGTGGAAATTTTATTACCTACTGATTTTGAATTTAGCATCATAATTGTTTTTGTTTATTTGATACTGCAAAGCTATATTGCCTCATTGCCTGTTTGCAAATAAAGTCAGCTACCAATAGTTGTTATTACGCTACTTATAGTTGTTATTGACAACCTGTGGTAGTTTTTGGCCTTTTGCTAAAGTTAAATTCCATTTTATGCTTTTAGACCGATTGTTTTTCTTTTATAAAAAAAGCACAAAATCATAAGATAGTTGTGCTTTGTATAATTTATATTTTGGAGTAATTATTTCCCTTTTAATAATTTTTCTAAATACTCGTTTTTGTCTTTTTCTGCCTGAACCAAACGTTCGTAAAGTTCTACAACTTTATCAAGGGGATTGAAAGTACAAGAATTGTTAGTATCTCCACTTCCTTGAGCTCCATTATTTGCGCTGTTATCGTAAAAGTTATTAAAGAAATTAAACACATTTTCTTCTGAAAAACTTTCAATAGTTTCTACTGAAACTCCTAATGCTTTTGCAATTTGAGCAAGTTTTTCGGGATCAATAGTTTCATTTGATTCAATTACAGAAATAGCTTTCTGACTTGTTCCAATAGCTTCTGCAAGTATTTCCTGCTTCATACCTCGAAGTTCCCTAATTCGGCTGATGTTTCTACCGATATGTTTTGGTTTTGCTGTTGTGCTCATATTTCAAAGGTATTTAAAAAATATTGAAACAAAAATACGGTTTTTCTTATGAAATTTATTTTTTGATTTCAAAAATTTTATCCAGCTCAGTAATCCCGATGGCTATCGGTACGATCCGCTTTTTTTGGCGGGAGATACTTAAAATCTCGAATTATTAGAGTTTCATAAACCCGACAGGTTTTTAAAACCTGTCGGGTCTGTTGCGTAAAGGGAATTTTTCGTGAAGTTTGTTATTTCTCACTTAGGTCAGAAATGGCAAACTGTTTAGTGTATTGGGAGAGAAAAATCTGTTTTAACCCGTGTTTTCGTGAAGCGAATCCGTGTCATCCGTGTTTTATATTGGCGATTTACTTTGTGCGGGCTTCGACTTCGCTCAGCCTGACAAGCGCATAGAAATCTAAAATAAAAAAATCCCACTTCAATTAAGAAACGGGATTTAAATGATTATTATCCTGCTAATAAGAGGATTTAGTACTTCATAATCTACAATAAAAAGGTACTTATTTTGTTTTTGCATTCAATAAAATAGAATCTTGAAGATTAATAAATGTTGCAGGATATTTGGGTTCTAATTTTGTTAACTCGTCAATTTCATTGATTTCATCTTGGCTCAGTTGAATTTCCTGACATGCTAGATTTTCTTTTAGCTGTTCGGTTTTACTAACGCCAATAATAACAGACGAAACGACTTTTTTGGTTAATAGCCAGCTTAGAGAAATTGCAGTAAGAGTAGTGTTGTGACGTTTTGCGATTTCGGATAATTTGTCAATAACAGTATATCCAAGTTCTCTGTCAAAAAGTCCAAGGTCAAAGTTGTTTAGTCTGCTGTCTTGAGGATTTGGATTGTCTCTTGTATATTTTCCTGTCAAAAAACCACTGCTTAAGGGCGACCAAACCATCATTCCTATTCCAAAATGTGAACTCATAGGTATTATTTCACGTTCGACCTCTCTGTTTAAAATTGAATAATGCATTTGCGATGCTACAAAAGGGCTGTAATGTAGATCTTTTTGTCGTTGTGTCATTGCACTAGCTTTCCAGGCCTGATAATTAGAGAATCCAACATAACGAACTTTACCTTGTTGAACTAAGTTTTCCAGCGCTTTTAATGTTTCGTCAATTGGTGTAATAGGATCATCATTATGGAGTAATAGAACGTCTATGTAGTCTGTTTGCAAATTTCTTAAACTATTGTGACATTGCTCGATAATATGTTTAGCATTTACTCCGGCATTAAAAGCCTGTTCTCCTGTTCTAAAAGATACCTTGGTCGCGATTAGATTATCTTTACGGTTTTTATTTAAAACCTTACCAAGAATAATTTCACTTTGTCCGTTTCCGTAGCCGTCTGCGGTATCAAAAAAGTTAATACCATTATCAATAGCATTATTTACTAGTTCAGCTGCTTTTTTTTCATCTATTGTAGACTGAAATCCAAAATGTTCTCCTTGGCCAAAAGTCATTGTTCCAAGGCAAAGTTCAGATACAATTAAACCGGAATTTCCTAATTGTTTATACTTCATATTTAAATTTTTTAAGATTATGAATTTATAAAAAGTAATGGTGTTAAGGTTTTGTATTGTAATTAGTTGTGATTTTTTATTTGTGTTTTTTCTGACGATTTAAGAACGAAATTATGAAAAAAACAGATTGAATTTGCATTAAATGAAACAATTATTGAAAACGCTTTTTGTAGTCTTTCTGAATTATTTTTTTTAGAAAAATTCAATATATTTTATAATTTTTTGCTGGAGTAAAAAAAAATCCCGCCTCAATTAAGAAACGGGATTAAATAAATATTCTCTTTTTTTTTATTTTAAACTGTTGCTGCAATTTCTTGTGGCAACGGAATTTGATTTTTAAGTAAATCTTCAAATGTTTCAGCTTGGCGAATCAAGATTCCTTGTCCGTTCATCCATAAAACTTCAGCTGGTTTGTATCTTGAGTTGTAGTTTGAAGACATTGAGAAACAATATGCTCCTGCATTTCTGAAAGATAAAATATCACCTTCAGTAATTTCCTGAATTCTGCGGTTGTTTGCAAAAGTATCAGTTTCACAAATGTATCCTACAACAGAGTAAAAACGCTCTTTTCCTTTCGGGTTAGAAATGTTTTCGATATGGTGTGAAGATCCGTATAACATTGGACGAATTAAGTGATTGAAACCACTGTCAACTCCAGCAAAAACTGTTGAGGTTGTTTGTTTTACTACGTTTACCTTTACTAAGAAATGACCTGCTTCGCTCACTAGGAATTTTCCTGGTTCAAAAATCAACGTTAAATCTCTGCCGTATTCTGTACAGAAAGCATTGAATCTTTTAGATAATTTTTTACCTAATTCTTCGATGTCTGTTTCGATATCGTCTTTTTTGTAAGGTACTTTGAATCCGCTTCCGAAATCTAAGAATTGTAATTCTTTGAAATGTTTAGCGGTATCGAACAAGATTTCAGCAGCATACAAGAATACTTCGATATCTAAAATATCTGATCCTGTGTGCATGTGAATACCCACAATGTGCATTTTTGTGTTTTCGACAATTCGCAAGATATGCGGAATCTGGTGAACAGAAATTCCGAATTTACTATCGATATGTCCAACAGAAATGTTAGCGTTTCCGCCTGCCATTACGTGTGGATTGATACGAATACATACTGGAATATGTGGATGTTTTGTTCCGAATTGCTCCAGAATAGATAAGTTATCGATATTGATTTGTACACCCATTGCAGCAACTTCTTCGATTTCCTCCAAAGAAACTCCGTTCGGTGTAAAAAATATTTTTTCAGGTTCATAGCCAGCATGAAGTCCTAGTTGAACTTCTTGAATTGATACAGTGTCTAAGCCGGACCCCATGTTCTTTAATAACTGAAGAATCGCAACGTTTGACAATGCCTTCATGGCGTAATTAACTCTTAAGTTTTCTACCTTAGAGAAAGCTTTAGTTAACCTGTTATACTGAGATTGGATTTTTTCGGCATCGTAAACATACAATGGACTTCCAAATTGGTCTGCTAACTGCAGTAAATCTTTTGCTTGCATTTTTCAAATTATTTTGGGCAAAGTTATTACTCTTTTGTGTATCAGCAAATAAATTGCCGAAAAATAACAAATTATAACAAATTGTTTAATTTTAAACAAAAAGTTGCTTATTTTGGATTTTTATAAATAATAATGACTTGCTAAGTTTTTGAGAAGCAAAGATAGTAAGTTTTTAGCTACTAATTTAGCTAATAATACTAATTCTTAAATGCTTCTGAAATTTTTTTATCGCCCCCGATAGCTGCCGGGATAATTAGTATAGATTGTTTTTTTTTGCCACGAATTACACAAATTTTCACGAATTTTTAATTTTAGATTTTTCGCATAATGCTAAAAATATAGCCCGTGGTTTCAACCACGGGGACGTAATATATGATTACGCCCAATCCGTAACGTTTCCCGTGGTTGAAACCACGGGCTATGTTTGAAATAGAAATTGGCCCAAAAAATAAAAATTAGTGAAAATTTGTGTAATTGCTTCGCCTGTTCGCTATCGCTCGAGTTGTGGCAGAAAAAAAATCCTTTTAATCATGATAATCTGTGGCTAAAAAACAAAACAAAACCCCTGAATATAAATTCAAGGGTTTGTTAGTAGTTATGTTGTTTATTGGAATAAGAGTAAATAAAATTCTAAGAGAGAAACTCAGTATCTTAGAACCTTAGCATCTTACTACCTCAGAACCTTAGAAAAATTATAGGCTCGGAAGATCTCCTTTTCCTTTAGTAGGCAAGTTTGTAGATCCCATAAGGAACAAATCTACCTCTCTTGCTGCTTCGCGACCTTCTGAAATAGCCCACACGATTAATGATTGTCCTCTTCGCATATCACCTGCAGTGAAAATGTGAGGAACGTTTGTTTGATAATTAGTTGCTTTGTAATTGCTTCTAAAATCAGTTTCGATGCCTAATTGTTCGCTTAGAGTTTTCTCCGGACCTGTAAATCCTAAAGCTAATAAAGCTAAATCGCAAGGCCAGATTTTCTCAGAACCTTCTTTTTCTATTAATTCAGGACGTTGACCCGGAGTCATTTTCCATTGCACTTCAACCGTTTTTAATCCGGTTAATTCACCTTTATCGTTAGAAATGAATTCTTTAGTATTGATTAACCAGTTTCTGTCGCAACCTTCTTCGTGAGAAGAAGATGTTTTTAACTGCAGCGGCCAGAAAGGCCAAGGAGTTGACTCGCTTCTTCCAACCGGAGGTTTAGGTAAAATCTCAAAGTTAGTTACCGATTTAGCTCCGTGTCTGTTTGAAGTTCCAATACAGTCAGAACCAGTATCTCCACCACCAATAACGATTACATCTTTACCAGTTGCTTTAACCTGATCTGGAATTGATTCTCCGTATAAAACTTTAGTTTGCTGTGTTAAGAAATCCATTGCTTGAACAACACCTTTGCTTTCGATTCCTTTAGTTGGAAGGCTTCTTCTTTCTGTTGCTCCTCCGCATAAAACGATAGAATCGAATGCATTTAATTCGGCTACGCTAAAGTTTACACCAACATTTACATCAGTTTTGAAAGTGATTCCTTCTGCTTCAAGAATTGCTACACGTCTGTCGATAATTCCTTTTTCTAATTTGAAATTTGGAATCCCGTAACGTAATAAACCTCCAATTGCATTGTCTCTTTCAAAAACAGTAACCGTGTGACCAGCTCTGTTTAATTGTTGAGCAGCTGCAAGTCCCGCAGGACCTGAACCAATAACAGCAACAGTTTTTCCGGTTCTCTTTTTAGGAGTTTGTGGTTTGATCCATCCTTCTGCAAAACCTCTTTCAACGATGTTTTTCTCGATGTTTTCTATCGCAACAGGATCTTTGATGATGCCTAATACACATGATTTCTCACATGGAGCAGGGCATAAGCGTCCTGTAAATTCTGGAAAGTTATTAGTCGATTGCAAAATCTCTAATGCACTCTGCCATTC
Organism: Flavobacterium sp. N2038; assembly: GCF_025947185.1. Taxonomy (NCBI): domain Bacteria; kingdom Pseudomonadati; phylum Bacteroidota; class Flavobacteriia; order Flavobacteriales; family Flavobacteriaceae; genus Flavobacterium; species Flavobacterium sp. N2038. The sequence goes on along the minus strand of NZ_CP110001.1, from coordinate 3,906,543 downwards.
TTCCTGATGCACCATGTCGTTGAAGTCAGGAATTAAATTTCCTAATGGACAACTGCTGTGGCAAAATGGAATACCACAATCCATACATCTTGAACCTTGTTCTTTTATTTTATCTTTTGCTAACGGAATAGTAAATTCGTTGTAGTTTGAAACACGTTCTGCTACTGCTAAATTACTTTCGTCGGCTCTGTTATATTCTTTAAATCCGCCTATTTTACCCATGACATTTTAAATTAAATTCCAATTTCTTTAAATTGCTTCGCCTGTTCGCTATCGCTCGAGTCCAAATTCCAATCCTTCGACTTCGCTCAGGAAGACATTGCCACTGATATTGCCATTGGAATTTGGAATTTTATTTTTTGAAATTGATTTTTATCCAGCTATTAATTCTTCTATTTTTTTCTCTTCTGCAATTCTTTGTAATGCTTTTTTGTAATCAGTTGGCATTACTTTTACGAAGTGCTGTTGTTGGTTTTCCCAGTCTGCTAAAATTCTTTTTGCTAATGGACTGCTGGTGTACAATGAGTGATTTTTGATCAATCGTCTTAGTTTAGTAACATCTTCTTCTTCCAAAGGATCGAAGGCAACCATTTCCATGTTGCATACCGTTGAATCGAATCTGTTTTTCGGATCGTAAACATAAGCAACACCACCGCTCATACCAGCTGCGAAGTTTCTTCCTGTTTTTCCTAAAACTACTACTGTACCACCGGTCATGTACTCGCAACCGTGATCTCCAATTCCTTCAACAACTGCTGTTGCTCCGGAATTTCTCACACAAAAACGCTCTCCGGCCATTCCATTAATATAAGCCTCTCCGGTAATAGCTCCGTAAAGGGCAACGTTCCCGATAATGATATTGTCTTCAGGTTTGAAAGTTGCAGTAGGAGGTACTTTTACAATTAGTTTTCCTCCGGAAAGACCTTTTCCTAAATAATCATTACAGTTTCCGTGAATTTTAAACGACAACCCGTTTGTTGCAAAAGCACCAAAACTTTGTCCGGCAGAACCTTCAAAATCAACTAAAATAGTGTCATCAGGTAATCCTTGCGCGCCATAAATTTTTGAGATTTCGTTACTCAAAATAGCACCTACAGAACGGTCTGTATTTTTAATTTTAAAGGTTACTCTTGTTTTTTCTTTTCTATAAATAGACGGAATCGCTTCTTTGATGATATCAAAATCCAATACATTTTCAAGTTGGTGGTCTTGTTGTGTTGTATTGTGATTTGGCTGTGTTTTCGCTTTTTCCGGTTTGTATAGAATTGGTGATAAATCTAAACCATTTGCTTTGTAATGTTTGATCGCTTTGTTCACATTTAATTTTTGTGACTGACCCACCATTTCTTTTAAAGTTCTGAAACCTAATTGCGCCATGATTTCTCTTAATTCTTCAGCAATAAAATACATGAAGTTGATGACGTGCTCTGGAGTTCCTTTGAAATTTTTTCTCAATTCAGGATCCTGAGTTGCAATACCAACCGGACAAGTATTTAAATGACAAGCTCTCATCATGATACATCCCGAAGCTACAAGCGGTGCAGTTGCAAAACCGAATTCTTCAGCTCCTAATAAAGCTGCTATCGCCACGTCGCGTCCTGTTTTTAACTGTCCGTCACATTCTAAAACTACACGACTTCTTAAATCGTTTAAGATCAAAGTCTGCTGAGCTTCGGCTAAACCAAGTTCCCACGGAATACCTGTGTGTTGTAAAGATGTTAATGGTGCAGCTCCCGTTCCTCCGTCGTAACCAGAAATTAAGATAACGTCAGCTTTTGCTTTGGCAACACCGGCAGCGATGGTTCCAACTCCAACTTCAGAAACTAATTTTACGTTTACACGTGCTTCACGATTGGCATTTTTCAAATCGTAAATCAACTGAGATAAATCCTCAATGGAGTAAATATCGTGGTGAGGAGGAGGTGAAATTAAACCTACATAAGGCGTAGAGTTTCTGGTTTCAGCAATCCAAGGCACTACTTTCTCTCCAGGTAATTGTCCGCCTTCACCAGGTTTTGCTCCCTGAGCCATTTTAATCTGGATTTCTTTAGCATTTGTCAAATAGTTGATCGAAACACCAAAACGTCCTGAAGCAACTTGTTTAATTGCAGAGTTTCTGGAATCTCCGTTAATTTCTTTCTGGAAACGTTTTGGATCTTCCCCACCTTCTCCAGAGTTACTTTTTCCGCCAATTCTGTTCATTGCAATCGCTAAATTCTCGTGTGCTTCTCTAGAAATAGATCCGTAAGACATTGCACCCGTTTTGAATTTCTTTACAATTTCTGTCCAAGGTTCTACTTCGTCAATAGAAATTGGATCTAAATTGTTGAATTCAAATAAACCTCTAATCGTCATTAAGTTTGAGCTTTGCTCGTTAACGGCATTTGAGTATTCTTTATAACTTTCAGGGCTGTTTAAGCGAACCGCTTGTTGTAATTTAGAAATAGTGGTTGGGTTAAACATGTGTTTTTCACCGCCACGCCTCCATCTGTAAATACCTCCAATTTCAAGAGAAAGCAAACTAGCAACTTTTGAATTTGGGAAAGCTTTTTGGAAACGTTTCTTAACTTCTTTCTCTACTTCCATTAAACCAATACCTTCAATTCTTGATGGAGTGTAAGGGAAGTATTTAGATGTGAATGTTTTGTTTAAACCTAAAATCTCGAAAATCTGAGCAGCTCTGTATGAATGTAATGTAGAGATACCAATTTTGTTCATGATTTTAACGATTCCTTTTGCAATCGCTTTGTTGTAGTTTACAACAGCATAATCTGCTTTTACTCCTGTAATGAAACCTTGTTCTACCTGATCGTAAATGATTTCGTTTACCATGTAAGGATTGATTGCACTTGCACCGTATCCGAACAATAAAGCAAAATGATGAGGCTCACGAGGTTCTGCAGATTCGATGATGATTCCGAATTTAGAACGAACCTGTAAAATGTTTAATGAATGGTGAATGTAAGAACAAGCCAATAACATTGGAATTGGAGCCAATTGCTCGCTTACGCCTCTATCTGAAAGAATGATAACATTACATCCTTCATTTACAGCTTTGAAAGTTGCCTGAACACATTTTTCAAGTGCTCTTTCTAAACCATTAACTCCTTTTTCTATTTTGTATAACGTAGAAATAGTAGCCGATTTGAAATCTGCGTGATCAATATTTCTGATTTTATCCAAATCCTCATTAGAAATAACCGGATTTTGGATTTTTAGTTTTTTGCATTGTTTAGATTCAATTTCAAAAATATTGAAATCTCCACCAATTGCTAAACTGATATCAGTAATGATTTCCTCGCGAATACCATCCAAAGGAGGGTTAGTTACCTGAGCAAATAATTGTTTGAAGTAGTTGTACAACAATTGTGGCTGATCTGACAATACTGCCAAAGGCGTATCGTTACCCATAGAACTGATTGCTTCAGCTCCTTGTCCTCCCATCGGGTTGATGATTGTTTTTAAATCTTCGATTGTATAACCAAATAAACGTTGTCTGGTTTGGAAATCTAATTTTTCAACAGGAGTAGGGTTGTTAGTGTAGGGAACTTTTGCTAATGGCAATAAGTTTTCATCAATCCATTGTTGATAAGGACGTTTTGTAACAATCGCTTTCTTAACTTCTTCGTCTTCAATAATACGACCTTCGTTCATGTCAACCAGGAACATTTTTCCCGGCTCTAAACGACCGTGCTGAATTACATCTTCCGGATCGATGTCTAGTACACCAATTTCTGATGACATGATTACGAAACCGCTGTGTGTTAATGTATAACGAGAAGGACGAAGTCCGTTTCTGTCTAATAAAGCACCAATTACGTTTCCATCTGTAAACGGAATAGAAGCTGGACCATCCCAAGGCTCCATAATACAAGCATTAAACTCGTAAAAAGCTTTTTTCTCAGGAGACATTGTCTGGTGTTTTTCCCAAGCTTCAGGAACAACCATCATCATTGCCTCTGGAAGTGAACGACCTGTCATTAATAAAAGTTCAACCACCATATCCATAGAAGCAGAATCTGATTTTCCTTCTAAGATAATTGGGAATAATTTTTTGATATCATCGCCAAAAACTTTACTCTGCATAAGCTCTTCACGAGCACGCATACGGCTTACGTTTCCACGAAGTGTGTTGATCTCACCATTATGACACATGTATCTAAACGGTTGAGCTAAGTCCCAGGATGGGAATGTATTGGTAGAGAAACGCTGGTGTACAAGTGCTAAACGCGTCACCAGGTCTGGATCTTTCAAATCTATATAATAACGGCTGATGTCTTCCGGCATCAATAGACCTTTATATATTATAGTAGTGGTCGATAAACTAGTAAAATAAAACATGTGGCTTTCTGAAGTTTTGGACCCTCTTACGGCATGTTCAGCAATTTTTCTAGCTGCAAAAAGTTTTGCATTAAATTCTTGTTCAGTTAAATCCTGTCCGTTTTTAGAAACAAAAACTTGTTTAACTGTTGGTTCTTTTTCTGCGGCAATTTGTCCTAAATTTTCAACGTCAACTGGCACATCTCTCCAACCTAAGATCTTTAAATTCTGATCTTTAATAGTTGCTTCAAAGGCATTAATACAAAAAGAAACCTGGTTTTTGCTTTTTGGTAAAAAAACCATTCCTACTGCATACTCGCGCGTTTCAGGGATTTCAAAGTCACATACTTTCTTAAAAAAATCATGAGGAATGTCGAATAAAATTCCGGCTCCGTCACCAGTTCTTCCATCAGAACTAACGGCACCACGATGTTCTAATTTAATTAAGATGTCTAATGCTTTGTGAATAATATCATTTGACTTAATACCATTCAAATTACAAATAAATCCTGCACCACAATTGTCGTGTTCAAATTCAGGCAAATAAAGCCCTTGTTCTTTAACTCTCATTCTTGATATTTTTTCTACAAAAATAAAGATTTCGTTAAATATAATGTATTGAAATCGTAATTTGACTTACATTTTTGCTGTAATATTAGAAAAAGACTTCTTAATTAATAAAATCGTTATTTAAGGCATGGCGAAATGATAAAATGACAATATGTTTTAAAATATATTAGGAAAAATCGTTGTTTAGGTGTTGAATTCGTTGGTATTTTTGTTAAATCTCAAACGATATAGTGTTTTTTAGTTAACAATTAAACAGTGATTGCTTAACGATTTATTTTCTTTGAAAATGAATTCACAGTTAATATTAATTTGACTCATTTTTAATTGGAAAAAGATTTTACTATTAAGTTGAATTTTGCTACTTTTGTCGCACTTTTATTCTGAACTAAATTCAGAACCAGACAAATTCTATATTATGAACATACACGAATATCAAGGAAAAGAAATTTTAGCAAGTTACGGAGTACGCATTCAACGCGGAATTGTAGCTAATAATGCGGTTGAAGCTGTAGCTGCTGCAAAACAATTAACTGCCGAAACTGGTACAGGATGGCATGTAATAAAAGCACAGATTCACGCAGGTGGTCGTGGAAAAGGTGGTGGAGTTAAGTTGGCTAAGAACTTACAACAAGTTGAAGAGTTAGCAGAACAAATCATCGGAATGCAATTGATTACACCTCAAACTTCTGCTGAGGGTAAAAAAGTAAACAAAGTTTTAGTAGCTGAGGATGTTTATTATCCAGGTGAAAGCGAAACTTCTGAGTTTTATGTTTCTGTTTTATTGAATAGAGGTACAGGACGCAACATGATTATGTATTCTACTGAAGGTGGAATGGATATCGAAGAAGTTGCTGAGCATACTCCACACTTAATCTTTACTGAAGAAGTTGATCCTAATGTAGGATTACAAGGTTTCCAGGCTAGAAGAATTGCTTTCAATTTAGGTCTTTCTGGAAATGCTTTTAAAGAAATGGTGAAATTCATCGATGCATTATACAATGCTTACATTGGTTCTGATGCTTCTATGTTTGAAATCAACCCGGTTTTAAAAACATCTGATAATAAAATTATGGCTGTTGATGCTAAAGTTAACATCGACGATAACGCTTTATACAGACAACCTAAATATGCTGAAATGAGAGATATCCGTGAGGAGAATCCAATCGAAGTTGAAGCGAAAGAAGTTGGTCTAAACTATGTAGATCTTGACGGTACTGTAGGATGTATGGTAAACGGAGCTGGTCTTGCAATGGCAACTATGGATTTAATTAAATATGCTGGTTTTGAACCTGCTAACTTCCTTGACGTTGGTGGAACTGCTGATGCAAAACGTGTTGAGACAGCTTTCAGAATTATCTTGAAAGATCCAAACGTAAAAGCTATTTTAATTAACATCTTCGGAGGAATCGTTCGTTGTGACCGTGTTGCTCAAGGTGTTGTTGATGCTTACAAAAACATGGGAGACGCTATCAATGTGCCAATCATCGTTCGTTTGCAAGGAACAAATGCTGAAATTGCAAAAGAATTAATTGACAACTCTGGTATGCCAATCTTATCAGCTACTCAATTCCAAGAAGCTGCTGACCAAGTTAAAGCTGCACTTTCTTAATTAAATAAGAAATCAATTTATATAGAAAATCCCTCCAATCATTGGAGGGATTTTTTTTTGGAATTATTTTAACCGCAAAGTACGCAAGGTTTTTTGCCAAGGATTGTAAATACAAACGCAAAGTTCGCAAAGCGTTATCCATATAATTTTCCTAATTTCAACTATAGCCCGTGGTTTCAACCACGGGGATTGGGGACGCAGGTTGTGATTATATTGCGCTCCAACGGTTGAAACCGTTGGCAATGCGTAGATTGAGTAATTGGTTAAAGTATTTTTAAACGAGAAGTTCGCAAAGCTTTATCATTATAGCTTTGCGAACTTTGCGTTTATAGGGACAATGTTAGATTAAATTCTTTGCGCTCTTTGCGGTTAAATTGTCTTTATTTCAAAACAGTTGCCAATTCTACAATCTCAAATGTTGGATCATGTGTTATAAATTCTCTGATCAATGCGGCATGACCGGCGCCTACTAAAACCATTATTTTATTATCTGTGCTTTCAGTTAATTTTTGAATTAAAGAATACATATATAAGTTTCTTTTGTACCAATTTGAAACTAAAGACGGTCCTGTAAAATCATCTGGATTTCCCGCTCTATTTGCTACTTCCAAATACCATTGGATGTTTTTATTTTCGGTTTCTTTTTTATTGTAATGTAGCATGAGTTCTTGTAATGAGCTTTTTGCTATTCTTTCATTATGGTCTTTTTCATTCCTTTTTTTCCACTCATTATTTCTTTTCAATAAATCCTGTTGGTTTGCTTTTTCCATTGACATCATTAAACTGTCATATGGAAAAGGAGTATAGAGATTCATTCCGTATAATTTTTTATGATTCAGTTTTTTAGCCGTGCGAAGTGCCAGTTGTGTTATTTCGTTTTTATTAGTTTTAAAAAGACTGTCGGTGTTTTTATTGTAAAACTTATCTAAATCGGCTTGTTCATTAAATTCCCATTCTACAAATATTTTATCTGGACCAAATTTTTTGATTTTGTCACTCATTATTTCGAGTTCTTTTTGGCTCTTCTCAGACAAGATATCAAAACTGTTTAGTTTAGCAACGTCAAGACCAGGATTGGCGTAATGAAACGTTCCAACCAATAAAATCTGTTTTTTCTTAGTTTGAGCAGATGTCATGTTAAATGTAATAAGAGCTAATAATAGAATGATTTTTTGCATGATTTTTTGTTTTTATGGATAATGTATACCGTAGAGGCGCACTGTAGTGCGTCTACGCAAAGTTTAATGATGTTGTTAGAAAACTACTATTTCAAAACTGTAGCCAATTCTACGATTTCAAATTCTGGATCATGTGCTAGAAATTCTCTTAGCATTGCAGCGTGTCCAGCTCCAAGTAAAACCATAATTTTATTATCGGTGCTTTCGGTTAATTTTTGAACCAAAGAATACATGTATAAGTTTCTTTTGTACCAATTTGACACTAAAGAAGTACCAGTAAAATCGTCTGGATGTCCAGCCCTGTTTGCTACTTCCAAATACCATTGAATGTTATCTTCATTAGAGGCTTTTTCATTGTAGTAAAGCATAAGATCCGTTAAAGAACTTTTAGCCATTCTTTCGTTATTATCTTTTACAAACCTTTCTGTTGACTCAGTAGTTTTTTTCATTAAATCTTTCTGATTTGCTTTTTCCATTGACATCATTAAACTATCATAAGGAAAACGGGTACGATAGTCAATTCCATACATTTTTTTGTGATTCAGTTTTTTAGCAGTACGTAATGCTAATTGAGTAATTTCATTTAAATCTTTTTTGAGTAAACTGTCGGTGTTTTTATTGTAATACTTGTCTAATTCAGCTTGTTTGGCAAATTTCCATTCTACAAAAATTTTATCAGGACCAAATTTCTTGATTTTGTCACTCATTATTTCGAGCTCTTTTTGGCTTTTCTCAGACATTACATCAAAAGTTTTTATCTTGGCAATATCATGGCCTGGATTTGCGTAATGAAAAGTTCCAATTAATAAAATTTGTTTTTTCTTAGTTTGAGCAGAAGTTAAGTTTAATGTAATAATTGTAAGAAATAAAATGATTTTGTGCATGACGTTTTGTTTTTAAATTCATGACAAATGTATTCCGTCTTTTGACTTCTGTTTTTTGTTTTTGATGAACATAGGATTTCATTTTATAAACACATGAAATTTGCAGAGTAATAATTTCATGTAAAGTTTTTGATAGTTCATCCCTAAAAAAGCATGTTTTAAATAAATGTCATTTTTGATTAAAGTCTTAATTGTATTTTTGAGCTAATTATCATAAAACTATGAAATCAAAAATCCCTTTTTATTATCACATTGTCTTTTTCCTTTTATTATTTCTAACCTACATTTTCTGGGATATTGGTCTTAATGATGAAAAAATAGAAATTGTAATCAAAGCAATATGTTATGGAATTACGCCAACTCATCTGTTGGCAATATTTTGCATTTACATTCTCAATTTTTATTACTTCTGTGAATGGTTTTTAAACAGGAAGAAATTAGTTTTTTATATTCTGACAATTCCAGTTTCGCTATTGCTTTTTGCGGCTGTTCGCTATTTTTTGCAAGAAGTTGTTATGTTTAATATTACCGGAATGCACAACTACTATGAAGAAGCCAGAGAAATAACCTATTATATAAAAGACAATTTTTTCTTCGGATTGCCAGCTGTACTTTTAAGTGCATTGACTTTTTTGTTTTGGCAGTTTCATACTACGCAACATCAAAATCAGGAATTGCTTCTGGAGAATAAAAAAGCAGAGTTTCAAATGTTGAAAGCGCAGGTAAGTCCGCATTTTTTGTTTAATACGCTGAATTCTTTTTACAGTCAGTTGGTTTTAAAAGAGGATGAAATGGCTTCAGATGTTTTGGTACTTTCAGATTTACTTCGTTATGTGATTACAGAAACAGATAAAGATGAGGCAGTACTTTCAAAAGAAATTCAGTTTATTCAGAATTACATTCATTTACAGAAAAAACGATTTGAAGATCAGTTATATTTAGACTTTTCAGTTGAAGGAAATTATTCAAATGAAAAAATTCTCTCGTCAGCCTTAATTCATTTTGTAGAGAACGTTTTTAAACACGGAAAGTTTAACAGCGAGCAGGAAAAAGCAGTTATTTTGATTAAAATAAAAGAAGACTTTTTAGAAATTTCAACTTTTAATTATACTGTTGAAGGCGAGAATTATTCTTCAACCGGAATTGGTTTTGATAACCTGACCAAACGATTAGAATATATGTATAAAGGTAAATTTGTACTTGAAAAAACGGAAGAAAATAATACCTTTAAAACCTACTTAAAAATACCGCTAAAAAAATAATTTATGGCTTTTAAATGCATTATTGTTGATGATGAACCACCGGCAACCCGTATTCTGGAGAATTATATTGGTAAAGTTCATTTTCTTGAAAAAGCTGGCGTTTTTAATGATTCATTAAAGGCTTTAGAATTTTTAAATACACAGTCAGTTGATGTTATTTTTCTTGATATTCAGATGCCGCAATTAACAGGTTTGCAGATTTCGAGAATTATTTCAAAAGATATAAAAGTAATTTTTACAACGGCTTATCCTGATTTTGCCTTAGAAGGTTTTGAATTGAATGCGGTTGATTATTTATTAAAACCAATTTCATTTGAACGTTTCTATCAGGCGGTTTCAAAGTTGAATACGGAATCAAAAACGATTGTGTCAAATCAGAATAACGCACCTGATTTTCTATTCATCAAAACAGATGGGAAAAATAAATTTCAGAAGATTTTTCTAAACGATATTTTGTACGTAGAAAGTCTTCAGAATTACGTTTGTATTCATACTGCAAAACAGCAGATTATTACACATTCATCATTAAAAAATATTATAGAATCACTTCCTGAAAATGATTTTATTCAGATTCATAAATCACATGTAATTTCTTTACAGCATATTGAATCGACTGATAATTTTTCTGTTTTTCTAAATGGAAAAGAATTGCCAATTGGTGCTACTTTTAAAGATGCTTTTTTTGATAAAATAGAAGAAAATAAGATTTAAATTTTAGCGCAAAAAATATAGCCACAGATTAAAAAGATTAACACAGATTTTTAAAAATCATTATAATCATTTTAATCTGTGGCTAAAAAATATTAGCTCCAGATAAATTATTGGAATTACGGTAAAAACTATTTCTTATTCTTACCGTTTTTGAAAACCACTTTTTCTACAACAGATGGTTTTCCATTTCCTTTTGGGAATGCTTTCTTTTTAGGTTTTCCTGTTGATGAACCTGACTTTGATGAGCTTTGATCACCTCTATATTTTTCAGAATCTTTTGGAGCAGCTTTGAATTCCGGTCTGTCTTTAGAAGTTTCTTTCTTCGGAATCTCTGCTTTATGTTTCGCTAAAACATCTGTTGGGTTTTTAGGATTTTCTTTAGTTCCTCTCAGATGAATCACCAATCCGTTCAGGAAGTTACGTAAAACCTGATCGCCACATTCCATGTAATTAGGATGATCTTCGGCTCTGAAAAAAGCACCCAATTCTGACTTGGTAATTCTAAAATCTACCAATTCTAAAATTTCAACTATTTGGTCGTCACGGAGCATCAAAGCCACGCGAAGTTTCTTAAGTATATCGTTGTTTGTCATTATTTAATTTTTTACAAAGGTACATTACTATATCCTTTAAATTTTAGTTAGCCTTATTTTTTTATGCAATTGCATTCTTTATAAAACGATAAATGGAAGAGTTGAATAATTAAAGTAGAAAAAAGGAAAAGCAATACCATTTTTAATTAAAAATATAAACATTTCATACAGATATATTAAAATAGGATTTTTTTTACAATTTAACTATTTGAAATAGCTTTTTGTAAGTATAAAGTGTTAAATTGCGTTAAAATGAAACGGATTTACTAACTATTTTTTTACTAAGTTTTATGAAACAGAGACAAATTATTTTTTCTTTTGTTACGTTCTTTTTTGTGAAAACTATTTTGTTTGCACAAGAAATAAAAGTCAAAGGAATTGTAACGGATGAACAAGGAATGCCAATGCCGGGCGTTAATATTCAACAAGAAGGTGAGACAAATGGTACTTCGTCTGGATTTGATGGAGATTATAAAATAACCTGTAAGAAGGGAGGAATTCTTGTTTTTTCCTTTATGGGATATAAAACTTCAAAAGTTACTGTAGCAGGAGAGATAATTAATGTCAAAATGAATTCGGCAGCAAAGGAGCTTGATGGAGTTGTGGTTACAGCATTAGGATTGAAACGGGATCAAAAATCATTGGGCTATTCTACTCAGAAAGTAAAAGTCGCAGATGTTGTTACCGTTAGAGAAGCAGATATAAATAATGCCCTGGCGGGTAAAATTGCCGGGGTACAGTTTCAGGGTTCTCCTAGTGGAGACTTTAGAGCGTCTGAACTTAGACTTCGAGGAAATACCGGGGTTTTGTATGTGGTAGATAATATAAAAGTAGCCTCAATAAGCGATATAAACCCGGAGAGTATTGAAAGTATTAACTCTTTAAAAGGACTTTCGGCAACAGCGCTTTACGGACCGGAAGGCAGAAACGGCGCTATTGTAATTACAACTAAAAAAGGGAAAAAAGGTGCAGTTTCTGTAGTGTTTAATTTAAGTACCTCTTTAGAAAATGCTTATCTATTTCCTGAATTTCAAAATGAATATGGTGGCGGCTATTCGCAGACTTTTTCGAAATATACTTACAATCCCGCTACCGATCCGGTATCTTTTGCCGCTTTTGATGGTCAGGAAATTATTGATTATACTGCAGATGAGAGCTGGGGCCCCAGAATGCAGGGACAAATGGTTCGTGCCTGGAACAGTTGGGAAGAAGGAACGCCGGAATTTGGACAATTAACCACCTATTCTCCAAATCCAAATAATGTTAAAAGTTTTTATAATACCGGAGTAACTAAAAGATCAAGTCTGTCAGTAAGTAAAGGAGGAGAAGATTTTTCTGTGAATTTTGGATTGACAAAAACAGACAAAGAAGGTATTGTACCAAATACAGCGAGAACACAATATGATATTAATCTTACTGCAGAGGTTAATTTGAGTAAAAAATTCAAAATGTTCTCTACAGTCTTGTTTCAGGACAGACAAACTACCGGATATAATCGTAACAATTTAATTCTTCCTGTCGCAGCGAGCTTGCGACAATGGTTTCAGCGACAATTAAATATGGATGATTTACGCAATTATCGAATGAACGGTAAAATTGAGACCTGGAATAGAATGAGTCCGACTAATGGAAAATCAGTGGGATGGAATTCTCCTTTCTTTTATCAATATGAGCAGCCAAATGAGGAAGATTATAAATCTTTCAATGGCAAAATTGGCGGATCTTATGAAATTATTAAAGATTTTATTGCAACTGCCGAGCTTAGAAAAAGTTATATCGGATCTGATTATTATGATATTACCAATGCCTGGGGAGGAGCAGCGATTCCTGCTTATGCGGAAAGTCTTCAGGTTACTAATAAAGATGAGATATCAGGAATTTTAAATTATAAAAAGAAAATAAACAAATTTGATATAAACGGAACCTTGGGATTTGAGTATCAATTTTACAACAGGACATACATGCAGAGTAATACTGTTGGAGGTTTGGTATCTGAGGGATTTTATAGTATTAGTACTTCTGTAGGAACTCCATTTATTGATAATAAAAGATATAGATCAGAAAATCGAGCCGCTTTTTTAACAGCATCTGCAGGTTATGATGATTTTTTATATATTGATGGATCGTATCGTAATGATTATGCTTCAACCGCAGATATTAATGATAATAAATTGACTACTTACGGTCTTTCAGGAAGTTTTGTTTTTTCTAAATTCATTCCTGAAAATAAAATTCTGTCATTCGGAAAAATAAGAGCTGGATTTGCAATGGCTCCTCAGTTTCCTGCAATTTATCAAACTAGTCCTATTTATGTAACGGGTGTTGCGTATGGAACTTATCCAACGTCGTCTACACAATCAGTGCCTAGTAATCCCAGATTAAAAGGAGGTAATCGTCAGGAAAAAGAGTATGGACTGGATTTAAAATTCTTTAGCAACAGACTTTCGCTGGATGTTTCTTATTTTGACAGATTAGATAACGAATTACCTTCTCTCGTAAGTCTTGATGCTTCAACAGGAACAACAGGAATGCTTCAAAACGGAGGAAAGCAGACTTATAAGGGAATTGAAATAGCTTTGTCAGGAACACCTATTAAAACATCCAGTTTTGAATGGAATATTGGGGCAAATTTTGCCACATTAGACAGACAAGTTGTTGCCATAGCACCCGGAATTACCAGAAATATTATTCAATCCGGAAATTCAAATATGGGAAATGTTCAATTAGTAGAACAAGTGGGAGAAAAATGGGGTGCGATTTATGGAAGCAGAATTGAGAGAGATGCCAATGGAAAAGCGAAACTTAACTCATCGGGGGCTTATGTGAGAGAATTAGGGGTGTATTTAGGTAATGTTCTGCCAAATTATACAGGAGGTTTAACCACATCTGTTAAATTTAAAAATTTTGATCTGAGTTTAGGTTTTGATTTCCAGCAGGGAGGTAAATATTATTCCGTTTCTAATTCGCTTATTAACAGAACAGGTTTAGGTATTGAAACCGTTGGTAATAATGATTTGGGAAATCCTAAAAGGGATCCTGTTGTAAATTTGGCAGGAGTAAGTTCACCTACAACAACAATCTTAAACTCTACGGCTGCTCCAAATTCTGGAGGACTTTTAGTAGAAGGTGTAGATGCAGTTACAGGCAATGATGTTGCTTATCGTGTAAATACCAAGACATATTGGGCAAATATGAGAGCCATTACCGAACCTTTCTTGGAAGATGCTTCATATGTGAAATTGAGAACACTTAGACTGGGGTATACTTTGGACAGGAATACGTTGCAAAAAACACCTTTTCAGAAAATTAATGTTGCTGTTTATGCTAATAATCTTTGGCTGATTTATGCGGCAAATCGCAATATAGATCCTTCAGAACTGCAATCGTACAATACTACCACCACACCATTTATAGAAACGGCTCAATTGCCAAATGCCAGATCTCTTGGTTTAAATGTTGTTTTAACTTTATAATGATTTAAAAATGAAAAAAATTATAACATCGATTATGGCATTGACAGCTGCATTATTTTCAGTTTCATGCGACAATGCTGATTTTGGAGATACAAATTTAAATCCAAATAATCCCAATGTGGCTAATACAGCTTCATTATTAACTGGAGCAGAAAGATCAATGTCTTCGCTGCTAAGTGCGACAGAACCGCTTTGTTATGTGCAGTACATAAGTAATGGACAATATCCTAAAGAAACCGTTTATGATGTGGTCAATTTTGAATATACTACAGCTTATGTATCGATTTTGAACAATTTGCAAACCGTTATAAATCTTAACAAAGATGCATCTACAGCAGCTTCTGCTTTAGGAAATGGGTCTAATAATAATCAGATTGCGGTTGCAATGATTTTGAGGGCTTATGTTTTTCAGCATATTACAGATCGTTGGGGTATGGCGCCTTATTCTCAGGCATTAGAGGTTGGATCAAGCCAGTTCCCAAAGTTTGATACTCAGGAAGCGATCTATGATGGTTTGTTTAAAGATATTGATTATGCTGTTGCTTTGATAGATGCCGGAGCTGGTCCAAAAGGGGATGTGATCTTTACTGTAAAAACAACACAAATGTCAGAATGGAAACGTTTTGCCAATACGTTAAAAATGACGATGGCTTTACGTTTGTCTAATAGATTTCCTGCTGCCGGCGGATATGCGGCAACAAAATTTGCTGAAGCAATGGATGCAGGAACGATTACTTCAAATTTACAGAACTTAACATTTCCGTATATTACCGATGAGGCTTATGATAATCCGTGGGAGGATCGTTTTGAAACCAGAACAGATTATTTGATCAGTGAACCTTTTGTAAACATGTTAATTGGTTCAGGTACTAATACTGCACCACAGGATCCGAGATTGGAAAAATTTGCTGAAAAAGCAGCAAATGGTGGAATATATCAAGGAGGTCTGACTTCGTCTGTTGGGAATCTTAACATTGTAAATTATTCTTTCATAACCAATACAATTATTAAAAACAAAACGGCTCCTGCTTTTTTCTATACGTATGCTCAGGTTAATTTTGCTAAAGCTGAAGCAGCTTCTTTAGGCTGGATTTCGGGCAGTGCAGCAACTTTTTATACCGAAGGTATAAAAGCTTCGATGGCACAATGGGGAGTTTCAGCTGTTGCTGCAGACGCCTATGTGCTTCAATTTCCTTATGCAGACATAAAATCGATTGCTTATCAAAAACATATTGCCTTATATATGCAGGGATATGAGGGATGGAACGAATGGAGAAGATTTGGTTCTAATGCAGTAGCATTAACATTACCTGCCGGTGCTATTGGTTCTACCACAATCCCTCAAAGACAAGCTTACGGAGCTAATGTAAAAACACTAAATTCTGTTAATTATGATGCAGCAATAGCTGTTCAGGGAGCTGATAGAATGGAAACAAAAGTTTGGTGGGCCAATTAATGTAGTACTATAATAAAGACTGTTTCATAAAAAAAAAGAGGAAATTTCAATACTGGAAATTTCCTCTTTTTATTTGAAGTTATTGCAAAATCAATACCTATTCAAAATGGTAATTATTTTATCTAAATCCTCTTTAAGATGATTGGCAGTAATTACAATTCGATTTAATGGTTCAGCATCTTTAGTATACTTAAAACTGGCAATAATGATTTTTTCCTGGTTTAATTTTTCTACCAGTTCATTTGATAAAAGATAAATCAAAGGATAGTTTTTATCAAATTTGAGATTATTGTTTTTGATTAAAATAGAATCGAGATATTCTAAATTGTCTATGAGTTTCTTGTGTTGTATAGTGTAGATCTCCGCTGCATCTGAAAGCGTCTGTACAAAAGCCGGATTCATTCCGGCTGCGCTTGTAAAAGTTTCTAACTCTTTTATTTCGCTAATAAATTCAAAATCGCCTGCAATAACGCCGCCAGTTAATCCAAATGCTTTTCCTAAAGATGAAACCATTATTTTCCTTTTAATAGGATATAGAATTGAAGAATAAATCCCACAACCATTTTGTCCTGTAATTCCAAAAGAATGAGATTCGTCAATAACTAATGTGATTTCTTTGATGCCGGAAATTTGTTTTAAGAAGGATAAATCAGCTGGTTTTGTTTGAAATGATGGAACACCATCCGTCAGGATTGTTATTTTTTCC
The DNA here is from genome assembly GCF_025947185.1 of Flavobacterium sp. N2038. Classification (NCBI taxonomy): domain Bacteria; kingdom Pseudomonadati; phylum Bacteroidota; class Flavobacteriia; order Flavobacteriales; family Flavobacteriaceae; genus Flavobacterium; species Flavobacterium sp. N2038. The sequence goes on along the minus strand of NZ_CP110001.1, from coordinate 3,889,781 downwards.
CTTTTGGAATCGGATAAGCGATCGTTTAATTTGTCATTTACAAAAATGGGTAAACTACCTTCAGTTTTAATTGCCGAGTGTGTATCATTTAGATGAAAAAAACAATCAGTTTGCTTTTTTAGTTTTTCCAAAACCAATTTTCCGGCCAGCATTCCCGAAGAAACTGTAAGAGCGGCTTCAGAACCTATGTGAGAAGCTAAAAAGCTTTCGCCATGAACATAGGCACTTAGCTTAATATTTGCTGTTCGCGAGCTGCCATAAGTCGTTCCCCATTTTTGAATATTCTGAATAACTAAATTCTGAAATTCTTTATGCGTGGGAAGACCTAAATAGGCAGTTCCGCCAAAATACAAATATTGTTTCTGGTTAATTTCAATGATTCGATCTGGAAATTCTTCGACTATCATTTTATAGAAGTGTAACCCCTGTCCCGTTAAGATCAGAATAGCTTACAACACCATCTTTTATAGTTACGCCGGTTGCAATATCTTCTGCCAGTAACAAAGCACCGTCCATGTCTACATAATCTAGTTGAGGTAATAGATGAGCAATGGCAGAAATTCCAACAGTAGATTCGGTCATACAGCCTACCATTGTTTTTAAACCTAGTTTTTTAGCTTCTTCGATCATGCGTTTTCCGGGAGTAAGTCCGCCGCATTTTACTAATTTGACATTTACACCATGAAAATGATTGAAGCATTTTGCGACATCTTCTTCTATAATACAACTTTCATCTGCAATTACAGGGAGTACAGAATGTTTAAAAACTTCTTTGTGGCCTTCCCAGTTATCAGCTTTCATTGGTTGTTCCAGAAATTCAACTCCAAGTTTCTTTAACTCGATTGCATTGTTTATTGTTTCTTCAACGCCCCAGCCACAGTTGGCATCAATTCTAAAAACAGCGTTGGTATGTTTTCTAAGTTCTTTTACAATTGCAATATCTTCTTTGGTACCTAATTTAATTTTGTAAATAGGCCACGGAAGTTCCTGCATTTTTTCGACCATTTTCTCGATTGAAGCAATTCCGATTGTGTAATCGGTCATCGGATTTTTTTCTGGGGTATAATTCCACAGTTCGAGGAGTTTTTTACCTTTTTTTCGAGCATACAAATCATTATAAGCTAAATCTAATGCACATAAGGCAAACATATCATCTTTTAAATAAGGATGAATTTTTGCCCAAAAAACATCCGGAGTTTCTGTTCCTGATGCTTCAATAATGGCTCTGATTTTTTCTAAATCTGCCATCATCATCGAAACCGTAGTTTTGTAATATGGATTTGAAGTTGCTTCTCCAAAACCGGAAAAGCCATCACTTTGTAGCTCTACTATTAATGAAGGCTGGAAATCAATCGATTCTCTTGAAATCGTAAAAGTGTGTTTTAGTTTTAAATTGTATTCTCTTAAAATTAATTTCATAATAAGGATTGTTGTTTTTTAATATTAAAAGCCTAGCCACAAAACAGCTTTTACAAAGCCATCTCGCCATAATTTTTCATTATGTTCACCACCTTTTATAATTTTTGTTTTAGTAAGATGCAGACAATAACAACGTTTTGTATCCAATAAGCGTTCCATTTTAGTTAAATCTCCAACCATATTCTCATCCTCTTTATCGCCGCATAAAAAGTAAAATCGGCTTTTGATTTTTGGTGATTGCTCTGTGAAGGTATAAATGTCATTTGAAAACCAAAATGAAGGAGAGAATACACCCGCATTTCCAAATACCTGCGGATATTTTACAGCAGCGTAATAAGAAACCAAGCCACCTAATGAACTTCCCATTATTGTTGTGTTTTTAGCTTTTGGTTTAGTTCTGAAGTTTTTGTCTATATAAGGTTTTAATGTGTTTACAATAAAATCAACATAATCATCTGCTTTTCCCCCTCCGTATTTTTCATTTTTGTAGGGTGTTAATTCATCTATTCGTTTATCATTTCCATGTTCGATTCCAACGACAATTACGGGAGCTTTTAAGCTGTCCAGTTTTTCATCTACATTCCATTCCCCTACAAAAGAAGTTTTAGCATCAAATAAGTTTTGAGCATCCTGCATGTAAATTACACTGTATCTTTTTTTGACTGAGGCCGAATAACCTTCAGGTAAATACAGCCATATTTTTTTGGTTGTTTTTAGCTGAGGTGATTCAATAGTAAAAGTAGACACGTTTTTTGAAACTGTGCTTTGCTGAGCATTTCCGACAAATACGAATAATAATAAAATGGTTAAGAAAATTCTCTTCATCATCCGTGTTTTGTATTTTATATTTAAAAGCAATAATTTAGCTAAAAATAATAAATTGATGAATACAGAAGCCGAAAAAAGAAGTTTACTTTTAGAAATGATTACGTTTGCCACAATAGATGGGCATTTGCACAAACGTGAGCTTGATTTTCTAAGAATTGTAGCTGAGGAATTGAATATCAATGACGAGGAATTTCAGGATTTATTTCATCAGGAGCATCCTATTCAAGTCATTAGATCAGAGTTTCAGCGCATTCAGCAATTTTACAGACTGGCTCTGATTATGCATTGTGATGGTATTCTGCACAAAAGAGAAGCGACAGCAATTCAGCAAATCGCACTTGGAATGGGACTGAATCCAAGTGCGGTAAAAAGAGTTTTGGATTTGATGAAAAAAGCACCAAATGCAATAATTGACCCAAAAGTATTATTGAAAGTTTTTCAGGAACAGCACAATTAAGCGGTATTGTTTTATTAAGGTTTTAGTTTTTTGGGAGTTTGAAATTTTGGATGCCCGGTATTAGCATAAGCAAAGCTAATCAGATTGCTTGATTTTTCGATTGCTTTTGTTGCGCTGTCACCCATTCCGTGACCAGATTCAAAATCAGTATAGAAAAGAATAGGTTTGTCAGAAGTATTTGCATTTTGAAGCGAAGCAGCAAATTTTGACGGTTCCCATGCAATAACACGCGGATCATTTATACCTGCTGTGATTAAGGTTGCAGGATATGCGGTTCCTTTTTTAATATGATGATAGGAATCCATCTCCAATAAGGCTTTAAATTCTGTCGGATCTTTTACAGTTCCAAATTCAGGAACATTTCCCGGGCCATTAGGCGAAACTTCAGAACGAATTGTATTGAATGAACCCACCTCAGGAATAGCAGCTGCAAATAAATCTGGTCGTTCTGTAATAGCTCTTCCAATTAATATGCCTCCGGCACTTGCGCTCCAGATTGCCAGTCTTTTTGGAGATGTATATTTTTCTTTAATGAGATATTCTGCAGTTGCAATAAGATCTTTCCAGGTATTAGGTTTGGTGGTCTTAAAACCTGCTTTGTGCCAGGCTTCTCCCAACTCACCGCCACCTCTAACGTGGGTAATAACATAAATACCCCCATAAGTGCAATATGGCAATGTAAAACCGGTGCTAAAACGTGGTTCCATAGAAATTCCGTATGCGCCATATCCCATCATAAGAACGGGATTATCTCCATTTAGTTTGATGTTTTTATTGTATATGATAGAAACAGGAACCATAACACCATCATAGGATGGAATCATAACTTCTTTAGAGACTATATCTTTAAATTCAGGATATTCAATAGCTTTTGTTAAGGGTTGGTAAGTGAATGTATTTGAAGTTGGGTTGTATAAGTAACGTTTAGTAGGAGAGGTCCAGCCTGAAATAGTGATCCATATTTCGCTTTTATCTTCGCTAACAGTCAAAAAAGTAGCTGAGCCAGCCTGAAATGGTAATTTTAATTCAACCGGATCTTTTTTTCCTTTGGCCAGATAGTAGACTTTGGCCTCTACGCCATTTTCTGTGAGTGAATAATACAGTCCATCTTTGGTAAGTCTAAAGTCGGTAATGTTTCCATTTTTTGGTTCATCAATAACCGTTACTGCATTTTTAATATCAGGATTTGAAACTGGAACTTTGATGATTTTGTAGTTGGAAGCATTTTTATAAGTTAAATAATAAATAGATTCTTTATCTACATTAAAGTTTGTTACCTCGTCTGATTTATCTACTAAAGTGGTCCATTTTGCAGGTTTTAAATTTGCTGCTAAATCGGTGGTGTACAGTTTCATTCTATTGTCGACAGTAAGAACTAGTCCGTAGTTTTTATTTGAATTTTTATCATAATAATTTAAAGGGAATTCTTCTGCATTAATTTTAAGTTCCGGATTGGTAATGTCCGAAAAGTATTCGATGTCTTTTTTGGGGTCTTCTCCTAATTTATGATAATAAACCTTAGAATGTAAGAGTCTGTTTGGGTCGGTAACATCAGCAGAATTTAATCTTCCGTAGGTAAAAGAATTTCCATCTGGTAACCATGAAGGACTACTGAACCAGCATTTATCATAAATTTCCGGATATACTTTTCCATTAATATTTACAATTAATAATTCAGCACTTTCAGAACCGCTTGGTGCTATTTCTATAGCTACTTTATCTCCTTTTTCATTGGGAGTTATAGAACTGATATTGTAATTTACTTTTGCAGATTTTTTGTAGGTGTCAGGATCAAAAAGTAATTTTTCGGCCCCTTTGTAGCCAACTCTGTGGTACAATTTGCCATTTTCTTCGTTGGCATTTCGTTTCAGATAGAAATAATTATTATTCTCAGTAATTCGCAGAAATGTAATAGTACTTTCTTTTCTGGCATCAAACTCTTTGAGTTTTTTGATTAGATTTTGACGTTCAGGGACTTCATTTAGTTTTGCCTGGGCGTAATCAGTATTTGATTTCATCCAGGTAACTACATTTGGATCAGTTAGATTTTCAAGATACCGATAAGGATCTTCTATCTTTTCGCCAAAATATTCATCTGTAACAATTTTTTCTGTAGCGGGCTGCGGTTTGATTTGCCCAAAATCATGTGCTACTGCACTCAAAAGAGAAACAATAGTCAAAGTAAATCTAGTGTTCATAATTTATCTAGTTTTGAAGTAAGACTGAATACTAGTAGATTATGGATATGTAAATTTATGTAATTATTTTAAACAATTGATAGTTAGTTTGTTATATTTTTATTTTAAGGTAATTGCTCCTGAAGTTTTTTGATATCATCACGTAATTTGGCTGCCTGTAGAAAGTCTAATTCTTTAGCGGCTTTCTCCATAGATTTACGTTTTTCGCGAATCATTTTTTCTAATTCTGTTTTAGACAGATACGTTGGTTCCGGTTCAGCTGCCGCAGTCAAAGTGTGACCTAATTCGTATTCTACCAAAGGATTTTTTGTAAACGCGCTGTCGATTTTTTTGTTTAGAGCTTGTGGAGTTATATTATTTGCCGTGTTGAAATTAATCTGTTTTGTTCTTCGATATTCGGTTTCGTCGATTGTTCGTTGCATACTGGCCGTAATTTTATCAGCATACAAAATCGCTTTACCATTTAAATTTCTTGCGGCACGACCAATAGTTTGTGTTAAAGATCTGTGATTTCTTAAGAACCCTTCTTTATCAGCATCTAAAATAGCTACAAGTGAAACTTCTGGTAAATCCAGACCTTCGCGGAGTAAGTTTACACCAATTAGAACATCAAAAATACCTTTTCTTAAATCCTGCATGATTTCGATACGTTCTAAGGTATCTACGTCAGAGTGAATATAACGACAACGAATATTAACTTTAGTCAGGTATTTGGCCAGTTCTTCGGCCATTCTTTTAGTTAAAGTTGTTACTAAAACTCTTTCATCCAGTTCACAACGCAGCTGAATTTCCTCAATCAGATCGTCAATTTGATTTAAGCTCGGTCTGACTTCGATAACGGGATCTAACAATCCTGTTGGACGAATAACCTGCTCAACATATATTCCGTCAGATTTTTGCAATTCATAATCGGCTGGTGTTGCCGATACATAAATTACCTGATTTTGCATGGCTTCAAACTCCTCAAATTTAAGAGGTCTGTTGTCCATTGCAGCTGGTAATCTAAAACCATATTCCACCAGATTTTCTTTACGGCTGCGGTCACCTCCATACATAGCATGAACCTGCGAAACCGTAACGTGACTTTCGTCTACAACCATTAAATAATCATTCGGGAAGTAATCTAATAAACAGAAAGGTCTTGTTCCGGCTTCTCTTCCGTCAAGATAACGGGAGTAATTTTCGATTCCGGAGCAATAACCCAATTCGCGAATCATTTCTAAATCAAAATTGGTTCTTTCTTCCAGACGTTTGGCTTCCAGATGTTTGCCTATTTCTTTAAAATAATCAACTTGTTTCACTAAATCCTGCTGAATTTCCCAGATTGCTCCTTGTAAAACTTCTGGTGAAGTCACAAACATATTGGCAGGATAAATGGTTAGTCTTTTAAATTTTTCTATTACCTGAGAAGTTGTAGCATCAAAGGATTCTATTTCTTCTATTTCATCTCCAAAAAAGTGAATTCGATAGGCATCATCAGCATAACTTGGGTATACTTCGACTGTGTCGCCTTTTATTCTGAAAGTTCCGGGATTAAAGTCAGCTTCTGTTCTGGCATATAAACTCTGCACCAGACTATGTAATAATTTTGTTCTTGAAATAACCTGATCACGATGTATTTCGATTACATTTTTTTGAAATTCAACTGGATTTCCAATACCATACAAACAGGAAACCGAAGCTACAACCAAAACGTCACGTCTTCCTGAAAGCAAAGAAGAAGTGGTGCTTAAACGCATCTTTTCAAGCTCTTCATTGATAGATAAATCTTTCTCGATAAAAACACCTGTTACAGGCATAAAAGCTTCAGGCTGGTAATAGTCGTAATAAGAAACGAAATATTCTACTGCATTATTAGGGAAAAATTGTTTGAATTCTGAATACAGCTGCGCTGCCAATGTTTTATTGTGTGCCAAAACAAGCGTTGGACGTTGTACTTCCTGAATTACATTTGCTACAGTAAATGTTTTACCGGATCCTGTAACGCCTAATAAAGTTTGATATTTTTCGCCATCAACAACACCTTGTGCTAGTTTTTGAATGGCTTGTGGCTGATCTCCTTTGGGACTATAATCTGAAGCTACTTGAAAATTCATTTTTTACTGATGAAAAATTAGTTTTGTAAAGATACAAAGTTTGTGGGCTATTCGAGAAAATTAATAATAGCATCGGTTGTAAATTTTGACTGATCAATACTTAAAAAATGACCAGCATCTGTTACGGTAATAGTTTTACAGTTTGGTGTATATTTTTCTGCACGCTCTAAACTTTCGTTCGAATTAATGACATCGTGATCACCAATTAAAACCAAAACCGGATTTGAAACCGATCGTAATTCATCATCTGAAAAAGGTGTCATTTTAAGCATGCTTGAGTTTGATTTTGCGTATTTATTGGCCAGATAAAACTGTTTTTTGTAAACGGGACTTATCTTTTCGGGATGTGCAGAGAAGGTTTCTAATGTTTTCTCAAATTTCTTTTCACTAGGAAATAATTTTAGCATTAATGCGGCACTTGTTTTTCTTACTTTATCGATAAATTTAAAGGTTTGTGCCGGACTTAATAAAACCATTTTGTCGATAGAATTTGTTTTTTGAGTGGCTAATAAAGTTGCAATCCAGCCTCCACGGGAAGCGGCAACAATATCAAATTGTTTTAATTTATAATGTGCAAAGATTTCATTGTACCATATTACAATCTCTTCTTTTGAAAGTGGTTTGGCTGTTAAGTTTGATTTTCCTGGTTCCATCAAAAAATCGATAGCATAGATACGATGGTTTTTGGCTAAAGCTTTAATATTTGGATACCACATTGTAGAGCTGGCATCCATTCCGTGAAGTAAAACTAAGTCTTTGCCATTTTTTGGACCCGCAATTATAACGTGTGCAGTTCCAAAACTTGTTTTTACATTTTCTTCGGCATATGGAATATCCCAAAGTTTTAAAGCTTCGTTGTAAGCCGCAATGTAATTTTGTTTGTCGCTTTTAGTTTCAAAAACGTAATCTTCAAATTTTGTTTTTTTAGAAGCGCAACTTACCAGTAAAAGAATAAGGAATAATCTGACGAATATTTTGGATGTACTCATAAAGTTCAATTTACTTTAAAGGTACAATAATATGTTACTGAATAAGTTTCAGAATTTTTTCTCAAAATATCATAATTGTAATCTTTAAGCTTTTTTTACCGTAAGGTGATAAATCTGTACAAAAGCTAAAATTGCATTAGGAATAATTACAGGTAATAGCCATTGATTAAAATCTCTGAAATCTTTCAGGAAGATGCCATAAATCACAAAGCAAATGCAGCCAAACATATTAATAAACCGAATTGTTCTGAGATCTTTCAGTAAAAAACCTCCAACAATAAAAACGGATGCGAGGTAACCAATATACTCTGCCATAGTCTTGATATTAAAATATTTAGACTAAATATAGCAAAAGCAAATTATAAAATCAAGATTTGATATTGTAAATCAGTGTTTTAAATAGACCATTTTTTTTGTTCCGCTTCATTCAAAAATGTCCAGGCTACAATACGGCTGTTTTTTTGTCCTTGCGCCATGTCAATTGTTTTAACAGAAACTGCATTGATTTTTTTCAGCGTTTTATAAATCGAAGAAAGGTTTTCTCTTTTTGAAACCAAAGTTGTAAACCATAAACATTGCGTAGCATATTTGGCGCTTTCGTAAATCATTTGGGTTACAAAACCAATTTCGCCACCGTTGCACCATAATTCGGCATTTTGTCCACCGAAGTTTAAAACGGGATTTGTGTTTCTTTTTTCCTTTGGATTTAGATTGGAAACTTTTCTGGAGGTACTTTTATTTGCCTCTTCTGCCGATGCGTGAAAGGGAGGATTACACATCGTAAAAGTGAAACGATCTTCGGGGATAATAATGTTTTTGAAAATAAATCGCGACTCAGTTTGTTGTTGTAAACTGATGGCATCGATTAATTTTGGATTTGCTTTAATGATTTTACTGCAATTTTCAATTGCTTTTTTTTCAATATCTGTGGCAACAAAACTCCAGTTGTAAATGGAATACCCTAATATCGGATAGATTAAATTTGCTCCTGTTCCGATATCTAGTCCTAAAACAGCATTTCCTTCGGGGATTACTCCATTGTTGGTTTCGGCTAATAAATCTGCTAGGTAGTGTATATAATCTGCACGGCCGGGAATTGGCGGGCAAAGATAATTTTTAGGAATATCCCAGTTTTGAATATCGTAATAAGTTTGCAGTAAAGCTTTGTTCAACGTTTTTACAGCAAGCGGATTACTGAAATCAATGGTTTCAATTTGGTGTTTGTTTATAGAAACATATGCTTTTAATTCCGGGCAATTTGAAATCAGTTTCTCAAAATCATAACGTGAGCGATGAAGATTTCTAGGGTGTAAAATGCTTTTTTCAGAATTATTGTTTGTTTCCATTTTGTGAATTTGAGTGCAAAGATAGGTATTCCTTTTTTGGAAAAGATTTTATTCTATTGCTCAAATCAATTATAAAAGCTTATCATTAAGAGTAGCTTAATAAATACTCTGTCGCTTTTATTTTCATTTTTTCATATTTTTGAGTAATTTCTTCACATTTTTCATTTGAATTTTCTGAAGATATACTTCGCATTCCTTTTCCTAAAAATTCAATTCTTTGCTCATTTTTAAAGAAAAGTTCAACAGGACTATTGTCAAAATAAACAATATTTTCTTTTCCAAATAATACTTCAACGAACGCGTAGTCTTCTAAGCTACAAAAAGCTCTACCTAATCTTAATTTCTTAATTTTTTTGTTCTTAACTAATGATTTGAAAATAGGGTATGTTGTATTTACTATTTTAACTCCAAAGCCCATACAAAGAATTTCCAAATTAGGAACCTCGCTTAAAAAGTCGAGATTTTCAATTGGTTGATTCCAATCTAAAGTTCCACTTATATAGATATATCTTAAGCTTTCCATTTCAGATAATCCACTAAAGTCAGTTACTCTTCTTAAATTTTCAAAGTGAACGGATTTTAGTTTTTTTAATTTCTTTAATGGCGTTAAATCTGAAAATCCAGAAACATATTCAAGAATTAGTTCTTCTAAATTGATAAAGTCCCTGATAAATTCAATGTCAGGGGTTCTGAAAAAAGTTATTCTTAATCTTTTAATGTTTGTTAACTTACGGATTGCTTGAACCTGTTCTTTGGTTGGATCATGAAGTGTTAATTCTTCAAGATTTGGACAGTCAAAAATTTGTTCCCAATAAATTTTGTCTTGGGATTTGTTTATAGTCAGAATTTTTACTTCGTCTTTGTTTGCGATTTCAAAATCTGCAATAAACGCAAATCTTTCTCTATTTGGAATTGTTGTCCAATAATCCCCTGTTCTATCCAAAAAATCTCCAAAATGATGTTTCATTAGTTTTGACTTAATATATTGCTGTATAATATCTACTATGTCAAGATTGAATATGTGTTCTTTTTCAATTGCCAATATTTAGTAAAAATATTAAATAATCTTTTTTGCTACAAAAAAAAGACTTTGTTTAAGATAATATTAATCAAAACATTCCATCAAAAGCAGATCACCGTTTTGATGTGTAATAGTTACAAGCCCGTCTTCTTTGACAGAATTACTGCTTCCGGTTCTGTAGCCCATTGTTAAAGTATCATTTTGAAGCGGATATTCTAAATTGATTGAATAAATACCATTTACAACGCCAATTGGAATCAGGGAAATTGGAGTTTTTGCGGTATACCATTTTTCAAATTTCGTTGGCAGCAAAAAGATTTTGGAATGATCGTCGAGAATTACGATTTTTATTAAATCACGGTAACGAACAATATTCGTAAGATTTGTGATCGTGTGATCTGCACGTCTTCCGGTTGCCCAGATTACATTTACAGCAGGGATTTTTCTTTTTATTAAGTAATCCAGAGCTTTTTCAAGATCTGTTTTATCCTGATCCGGTGTGTGCACAATTTCGATAGGATATTGTGACGTTTTATAAATTTCAGGGTCGAAACCACGATCAAAATCTCCTAAAAGGACATCTACCTTAATGCCTAATTCAACAACTCTTTCCATGGCTGAATCCAGAACGATAACCAGTGGAGACCACTCAAGCAATTGTCCTAATAATTCGGGATCACAGGCCGCGCCATTTGCAATTATTAAAGCGGGTTCCTGATCGTCGCGAACTATATGGTGTGATGACATATGAATTTTATTGAATGTGGAGCAAAGGTACGTTTACAATTTTAGATTTCTGAATTTAGAATTTAGATTTTTTGATAGTGGATCAGAAGTCCAGTAATCTGCGGTGATAATTAATCTGGCCTAAATGGTAGGCTAAATGTGTTGAGAGATGAACCAGAAAGAATCCGGTTGTCATTTCTTTTTCAAAAACGATTTGAGGATAAATAACTTTTAAATCTTCTTCGGTTAGAGTATCAAGAACATTGTTTACAACAAGAATTGTGTTTTCAATTTTGGAAATTAATTCTGATTTTGAAATGTCTTTTAATGAAAATTCTAAAGGACGATCTCTAACGTAACCTGTTTTTCCTAATTCTGCACCAACATAAGTGTTGAGGTTTCCAATTAAATGAAGACAAAGATTTCCTGCCGAATTGGATATATTTTTATCGATAATCCAAAGTGATTTTTCATTTTGGTATGATTCAATTTCTACCTTCAGTTTGTTCAGATCTCTATTGTAAAGTGATTTTAGTGTTTCGATCATGATATTAATTTTTACTTTTTATCGGAATCCATATTTCTTCTTCAGAGGTTGGATCGTCTTTTTTATATCTTTCATCCATTACGGCAAAATGCGGTCTGTCGTCTACCGTATAGTCAGAATTAGGCAGCCATTGTGTAAAAATATTGTGATAAGTGGTATGCGCTTCCGCTTGTGATCCTTTGTGAAGGAAAACAGCATATATTCCGGTAGGGATTATTAAAGTTTCCATCTCCGGTGGTATCTCGTCAAAGTTTTTAACTTCAACTGCAGCCCATTTTTGAAAATTATCATTTGGGTCAAAATTGTCAAAATGATTTGCAGAAAATACTTCCAAGGAATATAAAATATGGTCTATCGTATTTTCGATTTCCTTTCGTCTGGGCATAAAATTACTCCATAACTGAAAGGTTTTATTTTCCATAAATGACATTAAAATGTGTTTCCCGATTAATTTTTTCTCGGTTAAGATTTTTATGTGAGCTTCCATTTGAGCATGTTTATTGAATTGTATATTTTCGGGAATCGGTTTCACTTAGCGAAAAAAAACCTAACGGATGATCGTTGCTGTTTGTTATATTCAGAATGTTTCCTCTTACCGGTGCAGGAGGAGATTGAAATGGCAAACGTCCACTTTCACCAGCCAGACTTATTATGATACAAAGATAATTATAATAATCTTCGGAAATTCCGCTATGTTGAATTTCAACCTGATCGCCTTCTTTTAATTCGTCGTTATAAGAAACGCTGAAAAATTCATTGCCCTGAAAAAAACGATCTTCTTCTGCAGAATGATTTCCGGTAGGCCTATTAGAATATTGGTAACTATAAAAATAATAATTTTTTTGATCGGGAGGATCAATAAAATAGGCTTTTACTTCAATTTTATCCTTAGTAATACTACCATTGTTGTTTTGTACAATTTTGGTAATGGGAGCCACTGATTTTAAGGTTTCGGTTGCGGTATAAGTATTGCCTGCATTGTTGATTACCAGAGTATAGGTTTCGTTAAGTACAGGTTTAAAATTAGTACAAATGTATTCTCCTGTATCAGAATCTTCAATAAAATTGAATATTTCCTGGTCACTGTTTGTTACATAAATTGTAGCGCCGGAAACAGCCGGAATTTCATTGTCAAAGTAGTTTGATGTGGTGGAGAGTTTTATTACTTGCCGGTTTCCTTCCGTACCTTTTTCCCATTGAATGGCGGCCGAAATAACCAATTGTGGCTGAGCTGTTTTTAAATTAACATCAACGACTTCTTCACAGCTTGCAAAAGAAAAAGCCGATAAAACTAAAAATAATATACGGAATTTTTTCATAATAAATGAATTGTATTAAGAATAGAATGATGGAACTTTTATAAAGTACTGTTTGGTTTTTTTGAAGGGAATTTAAAATTGTAACTTACAGAAGGAACAATCCCGAACATATAGGTTTTTACGGCTTCGTTATATCCTGTGTCTACATTTTGTCTGAAATTTATAGAGGCTGCATTATGGCGGTTGTACAAATTATAAATACTAAAAACCCATTCGCCTTTCCAGCTTCTTTCCCTGCTTTGTTTAGGAACTAATGTTGCCGAAATATCCAGGTGATGGTAAGCCGGTAATCTGTTCTCGTTACGCAAACCATAACTTGGTATTTTTATTCCTAAGTAATCATATTGTGCATTTGGGTATGTAACCGGTTGTCCGGATTGTAGCGCAAAATTCATCCCGAATGACCATTTTTTATTTAGATTATAACTTGAGGTAATTGACAAATCATGAAGTTTATCATAGACTGAGCTGTACCATTGTCCGTTATTAATTCCTGTTTCCTGTGGTGTTCTGCCAGGGGTTTGTTGTTGTGATTTTGATAAGGTGTAAGATACCCATCCGTTAAGTTTTCCCAGATTTTTTTTAAACAAAATTTCAAGTCCGTAAGAACGCATTTTTCCATTCAGGATAACTTGTTCAATGGCATTGTTTGCCAGTAAATTTGCTCCATCAATATAATCAAGCCTGTTTCTGATTTTTTTTAAATACGTTTCTACTTCCAGCGAATAAGCTCCGTTATTGAAGTTTTTAAAATATCCCAAAGCAATCTGATCTGCAAGCTGCGGTTTTATGTATTGGTCGCTGGGCATCCAGATATCAAGCGGAGAAGGGGATGATGTATTTGATATTAGCTGTAAGTATTGCACCATTCTGTTATAACTTACTTTTAGGGCCTGGTTTTCGTTTAATTGATATCCTAAAGAAAAACGAGGTTCAAAATTATCATAACTATAAATCAATTTATTCTTAGCATAGTACTCTGTTGCTATGGGAGTTGCCTTTTGATAAATTTGCAGTGCCGAATTATAGAGCAGCGGATTATTGTCATTATATAGATTCACAGTCGATGCACCTAAACGATAAAACATACTATAGCGCAATCCGTACGAAAAGGTAAATTTTTCACTAAGTTTAGTTTCTGCATCAAGGTATAAGGCGGGTTCAAATGCGTATTTTTTGTCTAATTGATCAGCATTAATTGGAGATTCGGCATTTAGAGGTCTTAGCGTTCCTGGATTGAATAGATAGTAAATTCCACTTAAACCATAATTCAGTTTATAATTATCCGAAACATAATTTTTAAAATCATATTTAAGGCTATAATTCTGGATTCCTGTGATCCATTTAAAACCCACTAAATCCAGATCAAGACCGTAAAAATAATTGCTGTATACCAGAGATAAGTTTGAAGATAAGTGGTCTGAAAATCTATGGCTCCAGCGAAAATTGGCTGTTGTATTACCATAACTATTGGTAAAACTTTCGTTTATACTAAACAGATCGCGGCCATAATAGCCTGAAATGTATAAGTGATCATTTTCATCGAGTTTGTAGGTTACTTTGGCATTTAGATCATAGAAATAAGCAGTTTTGTTTTTGTCTTCCTCAGAAAGTTTTAAAAACAAATGGGCATAAGAACTTCTTCCGCCAATGAGGAACGATCCTTTGCTTTTTACAATTGGGCCTTCAACCAAAAGGCGGCTTGCAATTAATCCTATTCCTCCGTCTATGTTTATATTCTGGTTATTACCATCTTTTTGCTGAACTTCTAATACAGAAGATGCCCTGCCGCCAAATCGTGCAGGAACTCCACCTTTGTATAATTTTAAATCCTTTAGCACATCGGCATTAAATACAGAGAAAAAACCAAATACGTGCGATGAATTAAAAATTATAGCTTCGTCAAGCAAAATCAGATTTTGATCTGCTCCGCCGCCACGAACGTTAAAACCGGATGCTCCTTCGCCTGCATTTGTAACACCGGGAAGCAATAAAATGGATTTCAATACATCGACTTCACCCATTACAACAGGCATTTTTTTTATGGTTGAGACTGTAAGTTTATTGACACTCATTTCAGGCGAACGCGTATTGGCTTTTGCCGGATTTGCGGTAATAATTATTTCCTGAAGTTGCTCTGGTTCAGGTTGCTCTATTCTTTTTAGTAAAAAATTGAGCTTTGTATTTGCCGTTACGGAAATGGTTTTTTCTAATGGCTGATAATTTGCATAATTGATTTCAACCTGATATTCTCCTTTTGGAATTTCTATCGAATAAAAGCCATTAACATAAGTTAAAGCATTTATTCTGAGGGCGGGAATAGAAATACCGACCCCTGTTAATGTTTCTTTTGTTGCGAAATCTGATATAGTACCACTCAGGGTAATTTTTTTTTGGCCAAATGATAAAAAAGTAATAAGAATTACAATAATTAAAGCCTTTTTTTTGGTAATCATTTTGTAAGATTTGAGGTATGTGTTACTTACAAAATTAAAGAAAAATACTACATTTTGTTATTCAAAAAGCAAATAGATAATACGATTTGCCAAAAATGAGGACTTTGTTTAAAAAGTATAAAAAAAGGCAAGCTTTTTAGCTTACCCCTTGTTTTTTGTAATACGAATTAACAATTTACATTTTTTTTTATTTAATAAGATATTTTTGGGAATCAATTTCACTTAATGAAAAATAGCCTAACGGATAATTCTCTTTATTAGTTACATTGACAATATTTCCTTTTACGGTTGCAGGAGGTGACTGAAAAGGACCTCCAACATTACTGCCGGCAATACTGACCAAAATATTCATGTAATTGTAATATTGTTTTGAAATGCCGTAATGTGTGATTTCAATTTCACCGCCTGGTTTTAAATCTTCATCATCTGAACTGCTAAAAATTTCATTTCCCTGGTAGAATTTGTCTTCAGATACATAATAGCTCGATGTAACTTTGTTAGGATATGTATATTTAAACAAATAGAAGTTATCTTCGTTGGCAGGATCAGTGTAGAATGCTTTTATTTCAATGTCTTTTCCAGTAAATCCACCTTCATTATTTTGTTCTATTCGTGTAATTGGCGCTACCGATTTTAAAGTTTCAGTTGCGATATATCTACTTCCTCTGCTAACTACGGTCAGCGTATATTGTTCATCAATTACCGGTGCGAAATTAATACAAGTATATCTGCCGGTTTTTTTAACTTCTATAAAATTGAATCTTTCGTTTTTGCTATTTTCTATATAAACAATTGCACCGGAAACAGTTGGAATTGTATTTTCAAAATAACCGGTTGTAGTAGTTAATTTTATTATTTGGTCACTTCCTGTTGTTCCTTTTTGCCAGTTTATTGCTGCTTCGATGACTAGTTTTGGTGGCGCTGTATCCAGATCAACATCAACTACTTCTTCACAACTGGTGAAGAAAATGGATATAAAAAACACAATTAATAAGGCTGCTTTTTTCATACTATATCTTTTATTTCTTTGAAAGAAAATGGTTTTAAAATTTAAAATTATAACTAACAGCCGGCACAATTCCGAAAATTGAGGTTTGTACAGCTTCATTTGAGCCAGTATCAACATTTTGGCGGAAATTGATCGAAGCCGCATTATGACGATTGTACAAGTTGTAAATACTAAAAACCCATTCGCCTTTCCAGTTTCGGTCTTTATTTTTTCTTGGTGTCAAAGTGGCCGAAACATCTAAGTGATGATAAGCAGGCAGACGATTCACATTTCTTAAGCCATAACTCGGAACCGTAATTCCTAAATACTCATATTGTCCGTTCGGGTACGTAACAGGCTGCCCGGATTGTAAGGCAAAGTTAGCACCAAATGACCATTTTTCGTTTAAATTATAAGCAGAGGTAATCGCCAGATTATGAGTTTTGTCGTAAGCAGAACTGTACCATTGTCCATTATTGATTCCGGTTTCTTCCGGAGTTCTTCCCGGTGTTTGTTGCTCTGATTTTGATAAAGTATATGAAATCCATCCATTAAATTTGCCTTCGTTTTTCTTAAACATGATTTCTAAACCGTAGGCTCTCATGTGTCCGTTTAGAATAACTTGTTCTATGGCATCATTTGCAATTAAATCGGCACCGTCTATATAATCTAATCTGTTTTTGATTTCCTTATAGTAGGTTTCTACTTCGAGTGAATAAGCTCCGTTTTTTATATTTCTAAAGTACCCTAATGCAACCTGATCTGCAATTTGAGGTTTTATATAATTGTCACTAGGCATCCAGACATCAAGCGGAGTAGGAGATGAGGTATTCGAAATCAATTGAAGGTATTGTGCCATTCTGTTGTAACTAGCTTTAACAGACTGATCATCATTTAACTGGTATGAAACAGCAAAACGGGGCTCTAAATTATTATAGTCCTGAATCACTTTGTTTTTACCAAAATACTGGGTAGAAGTTGGTGTTGCTTTTTCATAGATCTGTAAATCGGTATTAAAAATTACAGGATTATTGTTTTCGTAATAATTAATAGTAGAAGCTCCTAAACGATAAAAAAGGCTGTATCGCAATCCGTATGAAACGGTTATTTTTTTAGAAAGCTGATTTTCGGCATCCAGATAAACAGAAGGTTCAAAAGCATATTTTTTATCTAATTGATCGGGGTTAATTCCGGAATCGTCTCCGGTTGGTTTGATAGTTCCCGGGTTAAAGTCGTAATAGATACCGCTTAGACCGTAATTAAGTTTGAATTTGTCTGAAATATAATGTTTGAAATCGTATTTTAAGTTGTAGTTTTTAATTCCGGAATCCCATTTGAAACCTACAAAATCCAGATCTAGACCATAGTAATAATCGCTGTAAATTAGAGAAAGGTTTGAGAATAATTTACTGGAGTATAAATGATTCCAACGAAGATTTAAAGTTGAATTTCCGTAAGTATTAGAAAAGCTTTTATTCAGACTAAAAACATCTCGACCAAAATACCCTGATAAATATAAGCTGTTATTATCGTTTAGTTTATAACTAAGTTTGGTGTTTAAATCATAGAAATACGCTGAATTATCTTTTTGATCTTCTGATAATTTTAAAAATAAATGAGCATAAGAAGCTCTTCCGCCAATCAGGAAAGATCCTTTGTCTTTTACCAATGGCCCTTCTGCAAGGATTCGGCTCGAGATCAATCCAATTCCGCCATTCATATGAAAATCTTTACTGCTGCCGTCTTTTTGGTAGATATCCAGAACAGACGAGGCTCTTCCGCCATAACGGGCAGGAATTCCTCCTTTGTATAGTTTTAAATCTTTAATAGCATCAGGATTAAAAACAGAGAAGAACCCAAAAACGTGTGATGAATTAAATATGGTAGCTTCGTCCAGCAGGATTAAATTTTGATCTGCTCCGCCACCACGAACATTAAAGCCCGAAGCGCCTTCTCCTGCATTGGTAACTCCGGGAAGCAAAAGGATTGATTTGAGAACGTCAACTTCACCTAAAACGACCGGCATTTTTTTGATGGTTGCAATAGAGAGTTTATTGGTACTCATTTCAGGAGATTTGATATTGATTTTTCCTTTATTATCGGTAATAACAACTTCCTGAAGTTCTTCACCGCCTTCGTTTAGCGAAAAGTTATTCTTAGTGTTTTGATTTAAAATGATAGTTTGCTGAAGAGTTTGGTATCCAACATAGGTAATTTCAATTTGATGTTCTCCTTTAGGAATTGTAAGGGAATAGAATCCGTATTCGTTTGTTGTGGTTCCAATTTTTAAGGACGGAAGATAAATATTTACACCAATTAAGGTTTCGTTGTTTTTGGAGTCTTTTATAGTACCGCTTAGCGTAAATTTTTCCTGAGAAAAGGAGGCGAACGTAGTCAATATAATAAGTAGAAGGAAACTGATTTTTTTTGTAATCATTGTTCTGGTTTTGATATACATAGATAGTAATTCTTACTAAATATTATTACGGAACTATTGTTAAAGATTAGTTAAGATCAAAAAAAAGGCAGCTGATTAGGCTGCCTTTAATAGTATAAATATAATGTTATTATTAGATTTTAGCAATAATAGCATTGAATGTTTCGCTCGGACGCATTGCTTTACTTACTAACTCTGGAGTTGGTTGGTAATATCCACCCAATGTTTGAGGTTTTCCTTGTGCAGCAATTAATTCAGCATCGATTTTAGCTTCGTTAGCTTCAAATTCAGCAGCGATTGGAGTAAAGATAGCTTTCAATTCAGCATCTTTGTTTTGAGCAGCCAAAGCCTGAGCCCAGTAGAATGCCAAATAGAAGTGAGATCCACGGTTATCAATCTGACCAACTTTACGAGCTGGAGATTTATCATTTGCTAAGAATTTGTCATTTGCCTGGTCTAGAGTCTCAGATAAAACAATCGCTTTAGAATTGTCTAAAGTTTGTCCTAAATGCTCTAATGAAGCGCCAAGTGCCAAAAATTCTCCTAATGAATCCCAACGTAAATAGCCTTCTTCTGTAAATTGCTCAACGTGTTTAGGAGCAGAACCTCCGGCACCAGTTTCAAACAATCCACCACCATTCATTAAAGGAACGATAGATAACATTTTAGCAGAAGTTCCTAATTCAAGAATTGGGAATAAGTCAGTTAAATAGTCACGTAAAACGTTTCCTGTTACAGAGATAGTGTCTAAACCTTTGATGATTCTGTCTAAAGTAAATTCTGTAGCAGCAACCGGGTTTAAAATACGAATATCTAAGTTGGTAGTATCGTAGTCTTTAAGGTATTTTTGAACTTTTAAGATCAATTCTCTATCATGTGCTCTGTTTTCGTCTAACCAGAAAACGGCTGGAGTATGAGATAAACGAGCTCTGTTTACAGCCAATTTAACCCAGTCCTGAATTGGAGCGTCTTTTGCCTGACACATTCTGAAAATGTCATTTGCTTCAACGCTTTGTTCCATTAATACATTTCCTTTTGTATCTACAACGCGTACAACTCCTTCTGCCTGCATTTGGAAAGTCTTGTCGTGAGATCCGTATTCTTCTGCTTTTTGAGCCATTAAACCTACGTTAGGAACACTTCCCATTGTTTTAGGGTCAAAAGCACCGTGTTTTTTACAGAAGTCAATTGTTGCAGTATAAACTCCAGCGTAAGAACGGTCCGGGATAACTGCAATTGTATCTTCTTGTTTTCCTTCTTTATTGTACATCTGTCCAGAAGTACGAATCATAGCCGGCATAGAAGCATCTACGATTACATCAGATGGAACATGTAAGTTTGTAATTCCTTTATCAGAATTTACCATTGCCAAAGCTGGTCCGTTAGCGATTGCCTGATCGATAGCAGCTTCAACTTCTGCTTGTTCAGGTCTTCCGGCAATTTTAGCGTAAATATCTCCTAAACCATTTCTGGTATCAATGTTTATTTCATTAAATAAAGCTTCGTATTTTTTGAAAAGATCAGCAAAATATACTTCAACGATAGCGCCAAAGATAATTGGATCTGAAACCTTCATCATTGTAGCTTTTAAGTGCACAGAAAGTAATACACCTTCTTTTTTTGCTTCAGCAATTGCATCAGCAGCAAAAGCTTTTAATTTTTTTACACTTAAAACAGAGCTGTCGATGATTTCACCAGCTTTAAGTGGAGTACTTGCTTTAAGAACGGTTGTTGTACCATCTTTAGCAACGAATTCGATTTTTACATCATTTGCTTCTGCAACAGTTAGTGATTTTTCACTTCCGTAGAAATCACCGTTTGGCATAGAAGCTACTTTTGTTTTTGAATCAGCAGACCAAGCCCCCATAGAGTGTGGATTTGCTTTTGCAAAGTTTTTAACCGCTCTTGGAGCTCTACGATCAGAGTTTCCTTCACGTAAAACCGGATTTACAGCAGAACCTAAAACTTTAGCATATTTTGCCTTAATTTCCTTTTCAGCATCATTCTGAGGATCTTCAGGATAATTAGGAATATTGTATCCGTGAGATTGTAATTCAGCAATAGCAGCTTTCAATTGTGGTACAGATGCAGAAACGTTTGGTAATTTGATGATGTTAGCTTCTGGCTGAGTTGCTAACTGACCCAATTCAGCTAAAGCGTCTATCGTTTTTTGAGCATCTGTTAAAGACTCAGGAAAATTAGATAAAATTCTTCCTGCTAACGAAATGTCTCTAGTTTCAATACCAATACCAGCAGTTGCTGTAAATGCCTGTACAATTGGTAACAAAGAATAAGTCGCTAATAACGGCGCCTCATCAGTTAAGGTGTAAAAAATTTTTGAATTCTGTGTCATTTTTTTTTTTTTTTTATAATCGTATCGTTAGGGAATAACGATTGGTATGATATTGTCGGCTCAAAATGAGCGGAGCAAATATAATAAAAACAGTCCGAAAACGGTGTAGTTTTAATCAGAAAAACAGGAATTATGAGATTGTTATTTCGGACTCTTTAAATTGTCAAATTGGTGATTTTGATATTAAAAAATTACGGTTTTGATGAAACATAAGTAAAAGCAGAACATTTAGGAAAACGAAAATACTACAGTTGTATAAAATCATTTTGGTTTTGTTTCTTTTTGTATGAAAAGTTGTATTTTTGGCTAAAATGCAAAAGACATAGAACAAAATGTGAGATACATTGTTTAATATGTTTTTTACTTGTTGTTTAGTATTACGCTTAATCATTATCTTTGAATTATGAGCACACTTACAAAACCAAATCATATAGGGCGAAAAATTAGCCGTATTCGTGAACTTCGTGATATGAAGCAAGAAGCTTTGGCGCAGGCTTTAGGAACAAATCAACAAGCTATATCGGCTATTGAAAACAGCGAAACAATAGATGATGAAAAATTGGCAGAAGTTGCAAAAGCGCTTGGAGTAACTGTTGAAGCAATTAAAAATTTTTCAGAAGAAAATATGATTAATTATTTTAATAGTTTTTATGATAACAGTTTTACAAATGGTGCATTCAATGCAAATCATTGTACTTTCAATCCATTAGATAAATTGATTGAAGCTTATCAGGAAAAAGAAAAGCTTTACGAACGTTTACTACAAGCTGAAAAAGATAAAATCGAATATTTGGAAAAACTATTAAAAAAATAGAAAACCAATTTTTATTAAAACATAAACCGATACTTTATGAGTGTCGGTTTTTTTATTTTGGGCGTGTTCGCCGAAAAAGGCGAGCCGGGCTATTCGCTGCAAGTCCTCGCACTTCCTTCGTCAGGCTGTGGGCTTTCCACTTCTATCCCTCACGCAAACTTTTTGATAGATGGATTAAAATCCATCCCTACAAAATAAATCGAGCCGAAAGCTCTTTAGATAAAGTTCCGGAGGAACGATGCATTTTGTAGCAACGGATTTTAATCCGTTGAAATAGTGTATGTCTACAATCTCAGAAACCCGACAGGTTTTAAAAACCTGTCGGGTTTAGCTCCTAAAAATTTTAAAAAACAAGTATAAAAAAAGCTCGTTTCAAATAAATGAAACGAGCTTTTTTATAACAAAGAGATAAATGATTATCTTCTTTTATCTTTAATCTTAGCTTTTTTACCAGTAAGTTCTCTGAAGTAGAAAATTCTAGCTCTACGTACAGCTCCTTTTTTGTTGATTTCAATTTTCTGTAAAGCTGGTAAGTTTACTGGGAAGATACGCTCAACTCCAATAGCACCTGACATTTTACGAATAGTAAAAGTTTCTGTGTTACCAGAACCTCTTCTTTGAATAACAACTCCTTTAAAAAACTGAGTTCTTGTTTTTTCACCCTCTTTAATTTCGTAGAATACTGTGATAGTATCTCCAGCTCCAAAAACAGGGAAATCTTTTTTAGCAACTAATTCGTTTTGAACGAATTTCATTAAATCTGCCATGATATCTTATAATTATGGTTTTTATATAGAGCAACATTCACGGATCTCGCCAGAGGTTAGTCTAATTCGGGTGCAAATGTAATTAAAATAAATTAAATTGCAATAAATTAAAATCAAATTCCGATGAGAATAAATTCCAAATTCCAATTCTGTAACTATTTGATCACTTGGAATTTGGAATTTTAAAAATTTGGAATTTATTTTTCTATTTTGGTTGCTGTTGCGTAACGCAATGAATCATTCCGCCGTTTGCATATAAATTACGAACATCAATACCAATTACTTTTTTGCCTGGATATAAACTTTGAATCAATTGATTGGCTACTGTATCGTTTGGATCATTATAATTAGGAACGAGTACAACAGTATTTGCAATATAATAGTTTACATAAGAACCTTTGTAACCCAGTTTTTTGCCATATGTTGTTACTACATTATTTTTAGACAATGGTAATTTTAGAAAAGTATACGCTTTGCCATTTTTATCTTTAGAATTGTATAATGTATTGATATCTTTTTGTGGCACTTCCCAGTACAATAAATCGTCTTCGTTCATAGTAACGATTGTGTTTCCGTTACCAAAACGGGCAAAACCGTCAATATGCATATCAGTAATTTCTCTTCCCGCTTTGCCATCCAGCCAGATAAAATTTGTTACACCCAGATATTTTTTAAAATTGGCTTCGGCCTGAACTTGTGTCATTCCCGGATTTCGATTTGAATTTAGTATGGCACTTTTAGTAGCCAGTAAAGTTCCGTTTCCGTCGATTTCAACTGCCCCGCCCTCATTAATCATAACAGAATTTAAATCAACAACGGTTGTTTTTTGATCTGCTGCAATTTGTGCAGGTACAGTGTTGCAATTTCCAAAAGCGGCCTTTTTTCCCCAACCGTTAAAACCCCAATCCTGAATAACCAATTGATTGTTTTTGTCTTTTACATAAATAGGACCATTATCTCTTACCCAAACATCATCGGTTTTGTATATTTTAAATTCAATAGCCGATAGAGAAACTCCTGCTGTATTTAATAAGGCTGTAATTCTGTTCTTTTCGGTAGTATCGTAAGCAACAATATGTACTTTTTCACTTCCGCTTAACGATTTAGTCATGGCTACCCAGGTAGCATCCAGATCATCTCTGTAATCAATCCCGTATTGATATTGATGCGGCCATTGCAGCCACGTTCCTTCATGCGGAGCCGATTCTTCGGGCATCGTATACATAATATCTGTTTTTAAAGATTCATCCGGTTTTGTTATTAGTTCCTCTTGCTGACATGAAGTGAATATCGGGAATAATAATAGTGTTATAAAAAGTCTTTCCATCTTAGTAGTTATAAAATTAAACGTTAGTGCCATTTGATACCGGTATTTTGACAGGGCAAATGTATTTCTAAACTATAATTGAGAAGTTGTCCAAAAAGGACAAATTAAGTTACAGGAATAAAAATCGCGGTTACATAATCAGATTTACTGCTGCAGTTTGCTTCATGTGTGATGTATTGTTCAATTACAGGCAAATGAGAAAATTCAATATCGTTGTTCAGAAACCAACCGCCAAAGATCTGCTGATACGTATCTTCTAAGGTTTCGTAACTTCCCTTGTGGAAGAAATTAGCATATTTGCCTCCAAAAATCTTTTTCGTCGGAAGATTTTTTATACTGCCTTCGGTAACAATGCAGGCATCATAAGTGCATTTAGATTTTTCAGTAATCAGAATATCATCCGTTATTATGCCGAAGAAATCTGTAATAGGTTCAGGATACTCGTCCTTTAATAAAGCACCCCAAAGATCTTCGATTTCCGGATTAATGTAAGAGGTTTTACAACTCGAATAATAAACGGTAATCTCCGGAATAAAAATGATTTTTGATTCTAAATTGCAAGAGATATTTTGCTGTGGATGAATATCGTTTAATAAAATCTCTTTTTGATTTCTTGCAAATGAAGGAGAACAGTTAAAATGTTTTTTGAATGTTTTAGAAAAAGACTGAACATCAGCAAATCCGACTTCGAGGGCAATATCAGAAATCTGATCATTAGAATATAAGAGTTTTTTATATCCGTTTTCTATTTTCAGCCGGGTTTGATAAGCACCAATTGTTTCTTTAAATAGGGAATAAAAAACGCGTTGTAAATTTCGGTAAGAGTAACTCGAAATAGCTTCAAGAGAATCTATAGAGATCACTTTATTATAATGTGTCTCAATATGATTCCTTGTATTATAAATACGTTTCAGATTAAAGTCATTCATTGCTTTATTTTTCAAAAAGTACTTTTACAAAATATTGTGTTATCAGCAATACATATAATTTGCACTAATTGTTAAAACGACTATTCGGGACTTTTATTTTTCTTCCAACAAATCAGGTCTTCTGTTTTTGGTATGCTCGTAGGCCATATCTTCACGCCATTTGTCAATTTTTGCAAAATGTCCGCTGGTTAAAACTTCAGGAACTTTCCATCCTTTATAATCTGCAGGTCTTGTATATATAGGCCCTGAAAGTAAATTATCCTGAAAACTATCTGTTAAGGCTGAAGTTTCATCGCTCAAAACTCCCGGAATTAAACGAATCAAGGCATCAGATAGAACCAAAGCACCCAATTCTCCACCAGACAAAACATAGTCTCCTATCGAAATTTCTTTTGTAATAAAATGATCACGAACACGTTGATCTACACCTTTATAATGTCCGCATAAAATCATGATATTTTCATACATCGACATGGTGTTAGCCATTTTCTGATTTAGCGTTTCTCCATCAGGTGACATATAAATGATTTCATCATATTCACGCTGACTTTTTAAATGTGTGATACAGTCGTCAATTGGCTGAACGGTCATGACCATTCCGGCGCCTCCGCCAAACGGATAATCGTCTACACTTTTTTGTTTGTTGGTCGTATAGTCACGCAAATTATGAAAATGTACTTCGACTAAACCTTTGTCAATGGCACGTTTCATAATCGAAGCTTCAAAGGGGCTTCTTAATAACTCTGGTAAAATCGTTATAATGTCAATTCGCATTTTTTCTTTTCAAAAGTTTTGAACGGCAAAGATACAAAGTAAATATTTGAGAAATTTAAAAACAGGAATTCAAAAGTGTGTTTTACATTTTTATGAAGTTCTAATGTTAAAAAAATGTAAGCTTAATTGATTTAATTTATTGTTTTTCAGTATGTATAAATAATAATTAGATAACATGAAAAAGTTTTTGTGTAAACTATTATGTTTAATTTTCAGTAGCATTACATAGTTTTTTACTTACAATAATTTTAGTCTCAAATCAAGTCAATTTTTATGAAAAATTTTATCTTATGCACTGCTGTAATCGTATTATGTGCCTGCTCAGGTTCAAAAAATACTGCCGATAAATGGATCGGGATGACCAAACAACATCTTATAAAAAGCTGGGGTACACCAATAAGAACATTTGACAATGCTGCAAACGGAGAAATATTGGTTTATGCTGATCAGGTTTATGCTAGCCGGGAGGGGGATAAAGATTCCAGAATGGCCGGTTCCAATTATTGGAATTACACTTATATCTATGTCGATAAAACAGGCAAGATTGCTTCTTTTAGAAACGAAAAGCAAAATTTTGCTCCCCAATCTATCGATTCTCAAAAATTAGCAGACATGAAATTATTGACAGTAAAGTAATTTGGTTGGTTAATGTGCTCCAAAAACATTTTAATTCGTTTGTAAATAAATAGTATTTTTAAGGTATAATTTAGAAATAGTTTTAAAACGATATAATGTCTTCTGTAAAAATAAAAATACTTGCTATATCTGGCAGCACCAGAAAAAATTCCAGCAGCTTTAAATTTCTCAAATATATTTCAGAACACCTAAAACCTCAATTTGAAGTAGATATATTTGAGGGTTTAACAAACATTCCGCATTTTAATCCCGATTTAGATACGGAAAATCCGCCCGAAGAAGTGGTTTCATTCAGAAATAAAATAGCGGAGGCGGACGGAATTTTAATTTGTACACCCGAATATGTTTTTAGTCTGCCCGGTAGTTTAAAAAATGCATTAGAATGGTGTGTTTCTACCACTCTTTTTTCAAATAAAAAAACAGGATTAATTACAGCATCTGCATCAGGAGAAATGGGACATGAGCAATTAATATTAGTAATGAAAACTCTCGAAGCTAATTTTAATGATGCTACTCAGCTTTTAATTCAGGGTGTTCGTGGTAAAATTAATGATGAGGGCAAAATTACAAATGAAGAAACAGCGATTGCTCTTCAAAACTTTGTAAATAACTTTGAGAATCAATTTTTATAGTAGATTTACATTCTCAATTGGCTACGTAAAATGATTACACGAAGAAATTTTATCATCAATACAAGTTTGGCTGCTACTGCAGTTCTGGCTTCTCCATCATTTGCTTTTAATAGGATTAAAAAAGAAATAGGTTTACAATTGTATACGTTACGTGATCAGCTTCCTGCAAATGTTAAAACGACTTTAGAAAAAGTAGCTTTGTCTGGTTATACAAATGTTGAAACTTACGGATTTTCGATTAAAGATCAGTTTTGGGGTTTGTCACCAAAAGACCTAAAGAAGATTTTGGATAAAAATGATTTAAAGGCAGTAAGTGGTCATTATAATTTAGGAAGTTTTTTAATAGACGGAAATACTACAGAACTTGTAGCTGCAATTGAAGCCGCGAAGATTCTAAAAAGCGAGTTTCTAACGATTCCGTGGGTTGATGAACTTTACAGAAAAGAAATCAATGACTATAAGAAGATTGCTTTACGATTAAATGAGGCTGGAAAAATGTGCAATGATGCAGGCTTAAAACTAGCGTATCATAATCATGCATTTGAATTTGAAAATCATAATGGAGTTACTGGCTATGAAATTTTGCTAAACGAAACAGATAAAGATTTAGTTTATTTTGAATTAGATTTATACTGGGTAGTTCATTCCGGAAATGATCCGGTCAAATTGTTTAAAGATAATCCAGAACGTTTTAAAATGTGGCATGTAAAAGACATGGATAAAGTAAATCATGATTTAAATACAGAAATTGGTTCGGGCCCTATAGATTTTGTAACTATTTTTAAAGAAGCCAAACTTGCAGGAATGAACTATTTTTTTGTAGAGCAGGAGAATAATTTTGCAGGAGGTGTATTTGATTCTATAAAAACGAGCTGTGAATTTATTTCAAAAAAGATAATCTAAATGGGATATATTTTATGAGAAAACTTTTGTTTCTGGCAGTTGTGATTTTTTATTCCTGCCAATCAAATAAGCAAGAAAATCAGAATCAAAAAGAAACGCTGAAAGAGTTTACAAATCCAGCTCCCTATTTTATAGATATTAAGGCTAATGATATCAAATTAGGAAAGCCAGTTTTTGGAGATTGGTTATATTCTCACAAAGAAAAGGGACAGAGTTTTGAACAATTTATGGAATCAAAACATGTGGTTCCAACAAAAGAGAATAACATTGTTTATTTGCAGCCGATTGGTAGTTTTAATTCAGTTCAAAAAAAACAAATTGAATTGGTTCGTCAGTATTTAGAAATATTTTTTCAGTTAGAAACTAAAGTTTTAAATCAAATTTCAAATGATATAATTCCAAATCATGCCAGACGAATTGGCGATGTAGGTCAGGAACAATTTCTGGCGGGGTTTGTTTTAAATGATGTTTTAAAGAAAGAAAAACCTAAAAAAGGAATCGTCTTAATGGCATTGACTGAAAAAGATTTGTATCCAAAACCAGAATGGAATTATGTTTTTGGGTTGGCATCTTACAGAGATAAAATTGCTGTAAGTTCAATGTATAGAATGAAGGATGAAACAAATCCTGATTTAAGTTTGTCAAGATTACTTAAAATATGTTCACATGAAATTGGCCATATGTTTGGTCTTCATCATTGTATTGAAGCTAATTGTGTTATGAATGGGACAAATAGCATGCCTGAAACAGATACACATTCTATCCGATTATGTTCTCTTTGCCAGAGAAAGCTAAATTCAGGATTCAAATATGATAATGCAAAAAGACTTAATGAACTTGCTGATTTTTTTAAACACAATAATTTGACAGATGAATTACAATTAATGAAAAAAGATATGTTGAGTACCCAATAATAAAAAAAAACAAAAAATGAAATTAGATACAAAAAAAGACCTTGAAAAAGCAATCGGAGGATTGTTTTTTATGATTATAAACACAGCAATATGGACATTGATTGCGGAGTATTATTTGGAAAATAGAGATAACAGAATTGTCGGATTGTTTATTGGTTTTGTCATTTTAGGGTTTGTGTTTTTCTATGTTCGTTTTTCTAAATTTCATAAAGCACTTCCGGATTCTGATGTTGAAATTAAAACTCAGGAAGAAGAGAAAAAGGATAAAAGATTTTTGTTAATTTTTGGCTTGGAAGGGTTAGGAATCTTTTTGGCAAAAAATATTTTAGTAAACATAAATCATAACGAATTGTTTATTCCGTTTTTTGCATTAATTGTTGGATTGCACTTTTTTCCGTTAGGAAAAATATTCAAAAGAAAGTTCGATTATTATATGGGAATCTGGACTTCGGCAGTGGCAATTATAGGGCTTTATATGATAATTCAAAAAGTTACAACTGTAAATATAGCCAATGCAATTGTAAGTATATGTTGTGCGATTTCAACTATTAGTTATGGTATAAAAATGGTCATAAGCGGACAAAAAGCCATAACAAATAAAGGAAACTAAAATTTAAAAAGGAAAGTGACTTTTGGTGTTTATTAGATTAAGAATTAAATTAAAAAAAAGATGCAGGCAACAAGTAAAGAGTTTATAAAAGGCGATGAAATAGAGTGGGAAGTTGTAGGAGAAGGAATTAAACGAAAAATTCTGGCTTTTGATGACAGGGTAATGTTGGTTAATGTACATTTTGAAAAGGGCGGAATTGGAGTTTTGCACGATCATTATCATTCACAGGTGACTTATATAGCAAGCGGCAAATTTGACGTTACAATTAGTGGTATTACTCAGACTTTAAAAGAAGGAGATAGTTTCTATATTCCGCCTCATGCAGTTCATGGGGTTGTATGTTTAGAGAGCGGAATGCTTACAGATGTTTTTAGCCCGGCAAGAGAAGATTTTTTGAAATAAGCGATAAAGAAAATCAGTGAGTATCCGCGTTTTCGCAATAGCGAATCCGTTTAATCGGCGTCAATTTTTAGTATACAGATAACGCAGATTTTATAAAAAAAATAACTTTAATTATAAGTTCAGATTAAATATTGATGGTATTTTTGCAAAATGAATTTATCTAAAACTAATGTACTCTTTATGGCAGTTTGCACTGGTCTTATAGTTGCAAATCTTTATTACTGCCAGCCTTTGATTGTTTTAATTGCCAACGAATTTAAAATTCCAGAAGCCAGCGCCGGAAAGATAACCTATTTAACTCAGGCAGGTTATGCGATTGGTTTGTTTTTTATGGTGCCGCTTGGTGATAAAATTGAACGAAAGAAACAAATTTTAATGACCACTTTTGCCTCGGTTATTGCATTGTTAATTGCAGCAACGGCAAAAAGTTTTTTGATTCTGCAAATAGCTTCTTTGTTAATAGGAATCACATCAATTGTGCCACAGCTTATTTTGCCTTTGGCGGCTTCGCTTAGTACGCAGGAGCAGCGCGGAAAGGTAATTGGAACCATTATGAGTGGTTTATTGGTTGGTATCTTACTTTCCAGAACTTTAAGCGGTTTTATTGGTCAGATGTTAGGCTGGAGATCCATGTTTTATATCGCAGCCGGAATTTGTCTTCTGATCTTTTTTGTAATTCAGGGTAAATTCCCGGTAAACAAACCTCAGTTTCAGGGAACTTATGGTCAATTGATTCAATCTTTGTTTACTCTTATAAAAACACAACCAGTTTTGCGTGAAGCTACAGCCATCAATGTTTTCAGTTTCGCTCAGTTTGGAGCTTTCTGGACAACAATGGTTTTATTGCTTTCAGGTGAACCATTTCATTTTAACAGCGCAACAATTGGTTTATTCGGAATTGTAGGTGCTTCCGGAGCTTTAGCGGCGCCATTGGTTGGTAAAATTGGAGATAAAGGAAATTCAAGAATTGCTGTTGGTTATGGTTGTTTATTGATATTGATAAGTTTTTTGGTTTTTTATTTTTCAGTAGAAAGTGTAATCGGAATTGCAATCGGAATTGTATTTATTGATATTGGAATTCAGGGCGTTCACATTTCAAACCAAACAAGAGTTTATTCGTTATTACCTGAAGCCAGAAACAGATTAAATACCGTATTTATGTCGTTCAGTTTTTTAGGAACAGCAGCCGGATCTGCATACGGATTGTTTCTGTGGAATCTGGGCGGATGGCACGCAGTTGCTATTGGTTGTATGGTTTTATCCCTATTGGCATTAACAGTTTACGGACTTACTTATAAATCAACTTCGAAACGTCGGGACTAAAAAATAGAAAGCATAAATTGATAAAAAATTAATTTGTAAATTTGCATTCAAATAAAAAATAAGAACAATGGAAAACGGAATATACGCTAAATTTAACACTAGCAAAGGTTCGATTTTAGTAAAATTGACACATGATTTAACTCCTGGAACTGTAGGAAACTTTGTAGCTCTTGCAGAAGGAAATATGGAAAATAAAGTAAAACCGCAGGGAAATAAATTTTATGACGGATTAACTTTTCACAGAGTAATTCCAGATTTTATGATTCAAGGTGGTTGTCCAAAAGGAACTGGAACTGGAGATCCTGGATATAAATTTGATGATGAATTTCACCCAAGTTTAAAACACGATCGTCCGGGAGTTTTAGCAATGGCTAATTCAGGACCTGCAAGTAATGGTTCTCAATTTTACATTACTCACGTTCCAACTTCTTGGTTAGACGGAAAACATACTGTTTTTGGTCACGTAATCGAAGGTCAGGATGTAGTTGATGCTGTTGCTCAAGGTGACGGTCTTGAATCTGTAGAGATCATCAGAGTTGGAGAAGAAGCTGAAAAATTTAACGCTATTGAAGCTTTTATCGCTTTAAAAGGTGCTCGTCTTAAAAGAGATGCAGCTTTAAAAGCAGAATCTGAAGCAAAAATGGAGCAATTGGCAGCTGGTTTTGATAAAACTGAAAGTGGTTTACGTTATAAAATGATCCAAAAAGGAGATGGAAAAAGAGCTGAAGCAGGAAAAACAGTTTCTGTTCATTACGAAGGTTCTTTAGAAAACGGAAAAGTTTTTGATTCTTCTTACCCAAGAAAAAAACCAATCGAATTTAGATTAGGTCAAGGACAAGTTATCGAAGGATGGGATGAAGGTATCGCTTTATTGCAAGTTGGAGACAAAGCTCGTTTTGTAATTCCTTCTGATTTAGGATATGGACCATCAGGTGCAGGAGGAGTTATTCCACCAAACGCAACTTTGATTTTTGACGTTGAATTAATGGACGTTAAATAAGAATATACAAGCAATTTAGTATTGTTTTAAATAATAATCCCATATGCCACGGCGTATGGGATTTTTTTATATTTACTTAAAATAAAACTATCCAGGATAATGAAAACAAAAATTTTAACTCTCGCTGTAGCAACATTACTTTTGGTATCGTGTGGTACTAAAAAAGTGCCTGCTGCTCCGTTAACGCCGGCTACACCTGCCGTGATAGAAACTACAAAGGCAACAGAATTAACGCCGGAATTGGCAGAAGGTAAAAACTTATACGAAAACAGTTGTGCAAGATGTCATAAACTGTATGAGCCTGCAAAATTTACAAAAGAAGAGTGGCAGCCAATTTTAGTTCGTATGCAGAAAAAAGCGAAGTTGGATGATCCTAGTATGGCTTCAATAACGAATTATATTCATTCGCAATTGTAATAATTGGCGTTTTGAAGAAGATAACGAAACTATTCAGTAATTTTTATTGAATAGTTTTTTTGTTTTCAGACAGATATAAAAAAACACCTTCACAATATGAGGTGTTTAAAAAAGTTAAGAATGATGTACAGCCGAATTGTCTACTGCTATTATTTTTAAAGTCTTGATGCCGGCAGGTAATTCCCAATCAACTTCATCATTTTCTTTAAAACCAATAATCGCAACACTTAAAGGTGCTAAAATTGAAATTTTAGATTGTTTTAAATCTGCAGACGATGGTAAAACAATTTGAATTTTCATTTGCTTCTGCGCCTTGACATCTTCAATAGTTACCACAGAATTGATTCTGATAACAGAATGGTCAAGCTCGCTTTCTTTACTGATTACAGCGCGATCTAATTCCTGCGAAAGCTGGTTTGCTTCTTTAGTATTTGTAGAATTTTTACTTTTTAAAATCAATTCTCTTAGAAATTGATAATCTGATTTACAGAAAGTGGGTGTTGGATTCATATCTATTTGAATTTATTGTATTTGTTTATAAGGTATTTATTTGAATGAATTTTCTTCTTTTGTATTTAGCATTGCAAACTGTTTCAGGCTTCAAATGAAGGCAGTTTTTTTAAATGCTTTTAAATGGGAAAAACAAAAAAATATCTGACCAAATTGATTTTTGTCAAATAAAAGAATGTTTAAATTGATGTAAATCCTCCGCCTGAAAGAAGAAATGAAATAGACGGAGGCCTAATTAATAAAGGCCTTACTATGTGAGATAAATACAGCACAAAGCGGCTTTCTTGTAAAAGAAAACAGCAATAAAGAAACTGTAAATATTGTTATAGTGCTCACAATGAGTAATTTTAATTTGATTTGCAAAGATAGTAAAACTTTTCTGATTGCTTACAAACTTTATTTCCATTTAATATTACAGCCAATACTTGGCTTCTGGATTTCGCTTAAAGTTCGGTTGTAAATTAAAGCATCGATGGCACTTCTTAAGTCATTTCCGCTTAACGGAATTCCGTTTCCCGGCCTTGAATCGTCTAGTTGCCCTCTGTAAAATAATCTGTCCTGATTATCAAATAAAAAGAAATCCGGTGTGCAGGCTGCCTCATAAGCTTTTGCAATTTCTTGCGTTTCATCAAACAAATAAGGGAAATCTATTTTGTTTTTAAATGCAAATTCGGTCATCATTTCCGGTGAATCTTCAGGATATTTCTCAACATCGTTGCTGGAAATCGCAACGATACCAAGTCCCTGAACACGATAATCATTTGCAATCATCACGATTTCTGTAATAACATGAAGTACAAAAGGACAGTGATTGCACATAAAAATAACAAGTGTTCCTTTTGAACCTTTTAAATCTTCAAACGAATATGTATTATTCGAATTCGTATCTTTTAAATAAAATTCGGGAGCAATTGTTCCAAGCGGAATCATATTTGAAGGAGTTCGTGCCATTTTTACAGATAATTAATTGGATCAAAAATAGCTTTAAATTTCTGCAAATAAAAGATTACAAGAAAGAATTCTTTTTTTAGCCACAGATTTGCTTCGCCTGTTCGCTATCGCTCAGGACACAGATTGAAAAGATTTATAAATGCGTTAAAAAAAGCTCACGCAGATTCTGCAGATTATTTCTTTTAGCAGTCAAAAGAAATCCTTTTAATTCTTTTAATCTGTGGTTAAACTTATTTTAAGAATTCAAAAATTCAAGCAAATCTTTGTTTAATTTATCTTTTTCAGTATAAAAAAGCCCGTGTGGTGCGCCTTCATAAACAATGAAAGTGTTGTTTTTTATGGCTTTCGCTGTTTTTTCTGAACTCACCTCAATTGGAACATTTTTATCGTCGGTTCCATGAATTATTAAGGTTGGAACCTGAATGGTGTGTAACTCATCTCTAAAATCGGTAGTGTTTAATGATTCTGCACATTGCAATGTTGCTCTTGGCGAAGCTACAGAACATAAATTTCGATAATATTCTAATAAAGGCGTGCTCAAAGGTTTGTTAACGATGTTTATGCCAAAAAATATTTTACCAAAATTATCCAAAAAGCCAATTCTGTCTTCTTTAATGGAAGCTGCCGTAATTTCAGTTTTTTCTTTTGGACGTCCTTCAGGATTATCGTCAGTTTTTAATAAAAATGGAATAATGGATGAAATTAAGACTGCTTTGACAACGCCTTTTCCCTGATGTCTGCTAAAGTAACGAACAACTTCACCGCCACCCATTGAGAAGCCTACTAAAGTTACATTGTCTAGTTGAAGCTGTTCTATAATTGCACTTAAATCATCTGTCAAAGTATCGTAATCATAGCCATTCCAGGGTTGTGATGATTTGCCAAAACCACGACGATCATAAGCAATTACCCTGAAATTGTTCTGTACAAGAAACTCAATTTGGTATTCCCACATTTCGTTTGAAAGCGGCCATCCATGAATCAGGATTACCGGTTTTCCTTCTCCGTAATCTTTTATATAAAGTTTTACATTTTGGGCTGTTTCGATATATTTATCCGTATTGTGCTCAAGGATATTAAAATCAGAATCTCTAAGAGATGGGTTATCATTTATTACACTATTTTCCATTAGGTATATTTTTTTACAGTTAGTTTCAAAAAATGAATAGTAAAATTAAATGCAGAACGTAAAAAGCGGTTATAGAATTAATGTTATTAATTACAAAATTAATAGGTTTGTAAATAAACTATATAAAAAGTATAATGGATTTAACCTGGAATGAATTTGAAAGAACAGATATGCGTGTTGGAACAATCATTGAAGTGAATGATTTCCCTGAGGCAAGAAAACCTGCGTTTCAATTAACGATTGATTTTGGAGCTGAAATTGGTATTCGAAAATCATCGGCACAAATTACAAAGCGATATACAAAAGAAGATTTAGTTAACAGACAAATTGTTGCAGTCGTGAATTTTCCCAAAAAACAAATTGGAAAGTTTATGAGTGAATGTCTTGTTCTTGGCGCTGTAGGCGAGGAGGGAGATGTGATATTGCTCGCTCCCGATTTTAAAATACCAAATGGGCTTAGAATAGGATAATTAATATTCAGTGTTCAGCTTTTTACTGCTCAGTTATTTTTTGCTGAATGACTGAATAGTAAAAAGCTGACGAACTAATCTCTTTTATATATTTTCAATTAGTTTCTGCAGGATTATTTGTCCCTCTTCCCAATACTTCAAATCAGAATCTGAATTAATGTGTCCCTGCTGACCTACGTTTACAAAATCACTTCCCCATTTTTCAGCAAAATATTGTTTTCTTTCGAAAGAAGCATAAGGATCATTTTCACTGGCCACTACAATTGATGGAAAAGGTAATTTATAAAGGGGCATTGGTGAAAAATTTCGAATAATTTCGGGAGTATGTTGAGGTGAATCTACATCGGCAGGAGCTACTAATAATGCACCAATAATATTTGGATTATAATTAGTTTCAGCCCAGTGCAAAACTAAAGAAACTGCCAGACTGTGTGCAACTAAAATTGTTGGGTTTTCAAGTTTTGAAATCTCTTCGCTTAAACGATTAATCCACTCTTCTTTAACAGGTTCATCCCAGTTGTCCTGAACTAATCGAATTGAATTTTTGAATTTTTCATGCCAAAAGGTTTGCCAGTGTTTATCTCCTGAATTTCCTAATCCGGGTAAAATTAATAGTTGAGTGTCCATTGCCGTGGATTTTTATTTAAAAGGTTATTATAAAGTTCTATAAAATTAATAGAATTTAAATATATAAAAAAAGTCCAAAATGTAAAACAAATTGGACTCGTACTTTTTAAAAAGTTATTTAGGACTAAATATCGTCAAAATCAATATCAGTAAAGCTGGATCTTTGTCCTTCAGGTTTCTCAGAACCGTATTCTTTTTTAAAATCTTTTTGATGTCTTTCAGAAATTACCTCTTCGCCTTTGTGGTTCAAAACGTATGAAGTCATTTCTTCCAGTATTTCGGCAAAAGCACTAAAATCTTCTTTGTATAAGTAAATTTTGTGTTTTTTAAAATGAAAAGAACCATCTTCCTCAGTAAATTTTTTACTTTCGGTAATTGTGATATAGTAATCGTCAGCTTTTGTAGCTCTTACATCAAAGAAATAAGTTCTTCTTCCTGCTCGTAATACTTTAGAAAAAATCTCTTCTTTTTCTAACATGTCATTTTCTCTCATAATACGTTCTATCATTTTTTGGAATTAATAGTACTCAAAAATCATAAAAAATTATCTATTACACAACAATTAAAGTAATTCTTTTTCCGAAAGTTGTTTTAAATATAACGATGCATAATATCCTTCCTGATTTATTAATTGATTATGAGAGCCTTGTTGAATAATTTTACCATCCTCTAAAATAATAATTTTATCGGCATTTTTAGCCGATGAAACACGATGGCTTACAATTATCGTAGTTTTATCCTTACATATTTCAAATAAGTTATTTAAGATCGTTTCTTCGGTTTCAGTATCAACAGCAGACAAGCAATCATCAAAAAGTAAAATAGCCGGTTTTTTGATTATAGCGCGGGCTATAGAGACTCTCTGTTTCTGGCCACCGGATAGTGTGATACCTCTTTCACCAAGAATCGTATCATATTGCTTGTTGAATGCAACGATATTATCATGTACAACGGCATTTTTGGCAGCTTCAATGACTTCTTCGTCTGTAGCATCCTGATTACCAAATTTGATGTTGTTTTTTATAGTATCAGAGAATAAAAACGCATCCTGAGGTACAATTCCAATATTGTTTCTTAAATCATTCAAATTTAAAGTACTGATTTCTTTTTGGTCAATCGTAATCCTTCCCTCGGTTACATCATACAAACGGGAAATTAAAGATAAAATAGTTGATTTGCCTGAACCTGTTTTACCTAAGATGGCCAGTGTTTCGCCATTTTTAACCGAGAAAGTAATGTTTTTTAATGCCTCAATATTAGTGTCTTCATAAGTATAGCTTACATTTTCGAAAGCGATTGAACCCTGAATATCTGAAGGATTAGGATTATTGTTTTTGATTTCCGGCTCAATTTTCAAAAATTCATTTAAACGCTTTTGAGATGCTTCGGCTTCCTGAACCATAGATGAAACCCATCCTAAAGATGCTACAGGCCAGGTCAGCATATTTACATAAAGAATAAATTCTGCAATTGTTCCGATATTAGCAATTGTTCCGTTGATGTACATTATACCTCCAAAGTATATTACAACCAAATTACTGATTCCGATAAGAGCAATCATTAAAGGCCCAAAAAGGGATTGTACCTTTGCTAAATCTAAGCTTTTGCGCTTGCTTTCGTCGGCAAGGGTAATCATATTATTTTGATGCTGATCTTCTAGAGAATTAGCTTTAATTACTCGGATTCCTGAAAAAATTTCCTGAGTAAAACTGGATACTTTAGACAGATATTGCTGAAAAGTTGTGCTGCGTTTATTGATTTCTGAACTTAATTTAAAAATACAGTAAGAAAGTAGTGGTAAGGGAAGAAGTGTGTACAATGTTAGTAAAGGCGAAACATTGTACATATATATAATAACAATTGCAAAACGAATAAAAGTATTAATCGTATACATTACGGCCGGACCTACGTACATACGAACTTTAGAAACGTCTTCGCTAATACGATTCATTAAATCTCCGGTACGGTTTTGTTTGTAAAAATTTTGAGACAGCTTTTCATATTGACTAAAAACTTCATTTTTTAAATCAAATTCAATATGTCTCGACATTACAATTAAAGTCTGGCGCATTAAAAAGGTTAAAAACCCTGCTACAATCGCACTTCCAATGATTAACAGTACGTTATGTATCAAATCCTGTTTGTAATAATTGATGATTATAGCCGATTTTTGATCTGCATCTGATAATTTTAAAAAGCGTTCAATCACATTAAAAGAGTGACTAACAAGCTTTGGAGTGAATAAAAAGAAAATTTGTGCGATTATGGTGATTAAAATTCCAAAGGAGAAACTATATTTATATTTGATGAAATATTTGTTCAAATAGCTTAATTCTTTCATTTTTTTAAGAAATTCAATGTCGAAATGATTTGGTTTTATAAATTACGTTCAATTAAAAGTAATGAATTGTGTAATTTAATCCGAACAAATCGATTGTTATATTGTTATTTTAAAGATAAAAAATTAGCACATGTGTATTTTTTAATTATGTTTGAGATGTCTTTTTGACAAATTCATAATTTTAACTAATTAATACTAGCGCTATGGATGCAACTTTCGCAACTGGAAAGGAACTTCAAAAAATGGATCCTGTTTTTGGTCAATTATCTTTTGACGATCACGAACAAATTGTATTTTGCAATGACAAAGATACAGGTTTAAAAGCAATTATTGGTATTCATAATTCGGTTATGGGGCCAGCTTTAGGAGGAACTAGAATGTGGAATTACAATACTGAATGGGAAGCATTAAACGATGTTTTGCGTCTTTCAAGAGGTATGACTTTTAAATCTGCCATTACCGGACTTAATATTGGTGGAGGAAAAGCAGTTATTATTGGTGATGCTAAAACACAGAAAACGCCTGAGTTAATGCGTAAGTTTGGTGAATTTGTTCACTCTTTAAGCGGAAGGTATATTACTGCTGAAGATGTTGGAATGGAGACAAAAGACATGGATACTGTTAGAGACGTA
The DNA here is from genome assembly GCF_025947185.1 of Flavobacterium sp. N2038. Lineage (NCBI taxonomy): Bacteria > Pseudomonadati > Bacteroidota > Flavobacteriia > Flavobacteriales > Flavobacteriaceae > Flavobacterium > Flavobacterium sp. N2038. The sequence goes on along the minus strand of NZ_CP110001.1, from coordinate 3,850,493 downwards.
ACGCCTTATGTTACTGGTATCTCTGAAGAAAGAGGTGGTTCTGGAAATCCTTCTCCAATAACTGCTTACGGTGTTTATTTAGGAATGAAAGCGGCTGCAAAAAGCCAGTTTGGTTCTGATGTTTTAGATGGTAAAAAAGTTTTGGTTCAGGGAATTGGACATGTGGGTGAAGCTTTGGTTGAATATTTAACTAAAGAAGGTGCACAGGTAACAATTACTGATATCAATGAAGAAAAATTATATCAGGTAGCTTCAAAATACAACGCAACTATCTATACAGGTGAAGATTTGTATTCTGCAGATGTTGATATTTATGCTCCATGTGCAATGGGAGCAATTCTAAATGACAATACAGTAGATAAAATTAAAGCTAAAGTTATTGCTGGTGCTGCAAACAATCAGTTGGCAGATGAGAATGTTCACGGTGCAAGATTACAGGAAAGAGGAATTTTATATGCTCCGGATTTCCTAATCAATGCTGGTGGAATTATCAATGTTTATGCTGAATTGGCACATTATGGTAAAGCTGAAATCATGAGTAAAACCGAAAATATCTATAATACTACTTTAGAAATTATCGATTATGCTGTGAAAAACGGAATTACAACTCACAAAGCTGCTCTTACAATTGCTCAAAATCGTATTGATGCAAGAAAAATAGAAAACAGCAAAAAATAATAAAATTAGAATTTATTGTTGAAGAAGTCTCAGCGTCGGTCACAGTTTTTTGATATATCTTAGAGCTATGACCGAAAACTGAGACTTTTTTTGTCGATTTAATTTTATTATAAGCATTGAAATACTTATTTTTGCAGACTAATTTTTAAAAGTTCTTACAAGGTGGTAAATAGAAGACACATACGCGTTAAAGTAATGCAATCCATTTATGCAATGCATCAAAGCGGTTCTGATAATATGGAAAAAGAAGAGAAATTTCTTTTTTACAGCATAGATAACATTCAGGACTTATACCTTATAATGCTTTCTTCATTGATTGAAATTTGCAAAAAAGAATCTGTATTCCTGCATTTATCAAGTAAAAAACACCTTGCAACTGCAGCAGAACGTAATCCGAACGAAAAATTCATCAAAAACAAAATGTTTCAGCTTCTTGCTGAAAGCAATTCTCTTAGTATCGCTTTAGAGAATCGTAAAATCAACAACTGGTCTTTAAATGATGATTATATCATTTTGCTTTTAAATGATATTAAAGCAAGCGATTTGTACAAAAAGTACATGAGCAATAACATCAATACTTTTGAAGAAGACAGACAATTTGTAATTGATTTGTTTGAAAATGTAATTGTTCCTAATGAAAAATTATACGAGTATTTAGAAGACGATAAATTGACTTGGGTTGATGATATTCCGGTTGTAAATACACATATTATCAAGCAATTGAAAGCGGTTAAAACAGAAGACCCGGATACTTTCAGAGTTCCGAAATTATACAAGGATGTTGAGGATAAGGATTTTGCAAAAGACTTGTTCAGACGTACTGTTCTGAATGAAGCTGTTTTAGCAAAAGAATATGATGATAAAACACCAAACTGGGATAGTGAGCGTATTGCAGAAATTGATACCATTATCCTTAAAATGGCAATTTGTGAGTTCTTGAAATTCCCATCAATTCCAGTAAAAGTAACTCTTAACGAATATTTAGAAATTGCAAAAGAGTATTCTACACCAAAAAGTAGTATTTTTATCAACGGAATTTTAGATAATTTGGTTAAAGAACTTGAAGCCAATAAAAAGATGATTAAAGTTGGACGAGGCCTTATGTAATTAGGAAAAATTCCAATAAATAATATTAATTAAAAATCAAAAACAAAAATTATGCAAGATTTAATGAAATTTGCTCCATATTTATTAATGTTCGTTGTGCTTTATTTCTTTATGATTAGACCACAGCAAAAAAGAGCAAAAAACGAAAAAGAATTTGAAAGCAGCCTAAAAGTAGGTGACAAAATAATTACAAAAAGTGGTATTCACGGTAAAATTGCAGAGCTTGCAGAAACTACAGTGATAATCGAAACAATGTCTGGAAAATTAAAATTAGAGCGTTCTGCTATTTCAATGGAAATGAGCGCAGCTTTGAATAAAAAAGCATAATTTTTATTCTAAAAATAAATTTCAATCCCGATAGCTATCGGGAAAATCCCAAATTCCAAATAGGAGTTTGGGATTTTTTTTGTGCTATTTGTCATTTCGACCAAAGGGAGAAATCTTCGTAAGCAGCTCTACAAAGATTTTAAATTTATTGTATGAAAAACATAGCCCGTGGTTTCAACCACGGGAAGACAATCATAGCCACAATCTATATCCTTGTGGTTGAAACCACGGGCTATGTTTGGCATGATGCTGGATTTTTTTATAAAAAAACCTTTGTCAAAGTTTTAAGCTTTGACAAAGGTTTGTATTGATTGATTCTTCGACTTCGCTCAGAGCGACACCAACAATTGGAATTTGGAATTTTTAAAAAAATTGAATTTTAATTATCGATATTTATCATTCAATCCCACATTTGCCAGAATCATCGGAATTACTTTTTCGATTCTGGAAATCTTTGTTTTTTCCTGTTTGGCGGTTTCTATATATTCTAAAAACTCATATTGTTTATAAGGAGAAAACTTCGCAAAAGCTGTTGCCAAAGCTGGATTTTGAGCCATTTCTTTTTCCAGAAGTTCAGATATAATCGGTTCTTTTTTTGAAGGTTTAATGACTTTTCCCTCTTTTTCGTTTTCAATTGCTTCGCGAATGTATTCTAAAACTTCTTTTTCATTCACATCATCTTTTGATGTAAAACGCCATTGCCTCAAAGATTTAGTAATTTCTTCCTGAGCATTGATTAGTTTCTTTTTTTCATCTTTTAAGAAAACGCCATTAAAAAACCACAATGCAAAATAATCCTTAAATCCTCCAATCCCGACAACATTTTTCTTGTTATAAACATAAACAGGACCGCCCCATTTTGTGGTTTCAGTTAGTTCGGTTTTGTCAATAATAGCTTTCAGTAGAAGTAATTCTTCTTCCCACTGTCCGCCATATTTCCACATGCCTGTATTTTCGGATTTAGGTTCCAATTATTTTTTCTTTTTAGGCTTTTCTGGTGCATCAAAAATTCCCGGAGTTGCCGTTAGTTCAGCAATTTTTACAATTACGTCTGTTGCTTTCTGTATACTTTCAGCAGGAACGTATTCATATTTTCCGTGAAAGTTATGGCCTCCTGCAAAGATATTTGGGCAAGGCAATCCCATAAATGATAGTTGAGATCCGTCAGTACCACCACGAATAGGTTTGATTATTGGTTTGATGTTCAATTCTCTCATTGCTTTTTCTGCAATATCAACAATATGTTTTACCGGAAGAACCTTTTCTTTCATATTGTAATATTGGTCTTTAACCTGAGCAATTACAATATCTTCACCAAATTTCTTAGCGAATTTTTTATTGAATTTATTCGCAATTTTAAGAATCAGCTCTTTTCGTTTTTCGAATTTCTTTTTGTTATGATCACGGATAATCAATTCCAAAACTGTTTCTTCAATATTTCCTTTTATGTGATGTACGTGAAAGAATCCTTCGTAACCTTTGGTTTCCTGTGGAGTTTCGCCTTTTGGAAGTTCATTTATAAATTCATTTGCCAAAAGCATTGAATTGATCATTTTTCCTTTGGCATAACCAGGGTGAACGCTTTTTCCTTTAAAAGTAATTTTTGCTCCGGCAGCATTAAAGTTTTCATATTCTAATTCGCCAATCTGACTTCCATCCATGGTATAAGCCCATTGCGCACCAAATTTTTCAACATCAAAATGATGAGCTCCACGACCAATTTCTTCGTCTGGTGTAAAACCTATTCTGATTTTTCCGTGTTTGATTTCAGGATGCTGAACCAGATATTCCATTGCCGAAACAATTTCTGTAATTCCGGCTTTGTCATCAGCACCTAATAAAGTAGTTCCGTCGGTCGTAATGATGGTTTGCCCTTTATATTGAAGTAAATCTTTGAAATAGTCCGGAGATAGAATGATGTTTTTCTCTGCATTCAGTACAATATCTTTTCCATCGTAGTTCTCAATAATTTGAGGTTTAACATTTGCCCCGCTAAAATCTGGCGAAGTATCAAAATGAGAAACAAAACCAATTGTAGGAACTTCGTGATCAACATTGCTTGGCAGAGTAGCCATAATATAGGCTTTGTCGTCGATAGTTACTTCTTGTAATCCAATTGCTTTTAGCTCTTCAACTAGTTTATTGGCAAGATTCCATTGTTTTTCTGTACTTGGAGTTGTTTGTGAATTTGGATCTGATTCGGTATCAATTGTTACATAACTGATAAAACGATCTATTATATGTTGCATTTTTTTAGTTTTTTAGCAAATATAGAAATTTTTCAGTGGTATGATTTTAAAACTTATCCACTGTTTAAACAAAAAAAAGAGATCTGTAAGTTTTACAGATCTCTTTTTGTTATTATGTTTATTTGCTTTTGACGCATCTAAAACCAAGATGGTTAGCAGCAGATCTGATTTCGCCCTTTCCTCTGGTCCCAACCATGTAGCGTGTACAATATTGATCCGTGCATAAAAATGAACCTCCACGATGTACTCTTTTTATCTGGCTTGGATCGTTTGGATCGTTGTAAGCATTTGGTCCCTGTGGGTTTTTGGCAACCTGACCATTTTCTGCAAGAGTCTTAAAATAGTCCACACTATACCAGTCGTTTACCCATTCCCAAACATTTCCAGCCATGTCATACAAGCCGTAAGCATTTGGTTTATACTGTCCAGTTGGTGCTATTCCTTTAAATCCATCTTCGCCGGTATCACCATCTTTTATTGGAAAATGCCCCTGATAAATATTTGCCTGAAATTTTCCGTTAGGTTTTAACGAATTTCCCCATGAGTACAGATTTCCTGTTTTTCCGCCTCTGGCAGCAAATTCCCATTCAGCTTCGGTAGGAAGTCTTTTTCCTGCCCATTTTGCGTAAGCTGTAGCGTCTTCGTAAGCAATATGTACGACTGGGTATTTTTCTTTTCCTTTAATGCTGCTTTGTGGGCCTTCCGGATGTCTCCAGTCGGTATTTGGTTCATAGCGCCACCATTGAAGGAAGTTGTTTAAATTAACTGCAGATGAGGTAGGAGTAAAGATAACCGAACCGGTTACTAAGTCTTCTTCATTAGCTGTAGGGAATTCTTCTTTTGTAGGTTTTTGTTCGGCAACAGTAATATATCCGGTTGCTTTTACAAATTTTTCATATTCTTCATTTGTTACCTCAGTTTCGTCCATATAATATCCATCAACATAAACACGATGGATAGGAGCGGCATCTTTTGTAACACCTTTTATACTGCACAGGCTTTCGTCTTCAACATTTGATCCCATTGAGAATTCGCCACCAGGAATCCAAACCATGCCTTTAGGTGCTTTTCCGGCTGGTTTGTTTTTGTTTTCTATAGTTGGTTTAAATGCAGATTCTTCTGTAGTACTTGGAGTTTCTGCGCAATCCATTGCTGCTGTTTTTTCTTGCTTTGGAATTGCTAATTTAGTGTATCCGTAAGCAATAGAAATGATCGAAATGGTCAGTAGTGCAAATATCCAGTAGGTTTTATTTTTCATTAGAATAATTTTTAATGTATAGTGGTTGTTATTAGGCTGATAAAATTATAAAAATAACATTAGAATAGTCTATTTATTTTATAGAATTTATAGACTATTTTGTTTTAACTTTCTTTTTCTACTGAAACTACTTCATATTTATCTTTGCCATCAACTTGTACAGGCTGATAATAAGTTTCACCAAATTTTACATATTTTACTTCACCAATAGTAACTTCCTCACCACCTTCAGGTAGTTTATCAACTATTGTTCCGGCAGTAGGTGCAACTACGGTGTACTTGCTTCCGTCTTTTTCGTAATAAGTTCCTCCATAATAGTAATTATTAACGGTTCCTGTGTTGACAGTTTCTGCTCCGCTTGGAATATTATTCACAGTACCGCCAACAGGTGCAGGAACTGCTGTATAACCTCCGCTTGTTGAGGAGTACCAAACGCCCTGATCATAATGATATTTTTGGTTTTCAACACTAACAATGATCGCTGTCGTTGCCAGAGTAGCTACGAAAAATCCCCAAGGATGCCAAACCGGTCCCCAATAAAATGGTCTATAAGGACGTGGATAGTAAGGATGGTAACAATTGTATCTGTAACCGCCATAAACATATGGAGGACGAGCATATGGTCTATAGCCAGGTCTAACTACGGTATTTCTGTTGTTGCGAACATGTACACTATTGTTAACGTTAATATTAACGTTATTTCTGTTTCTATTAACTGTATTACCGCTTATGTTGGTATTTCTATTACCGGAATTATTAATTCTGTTTCCACTGTTTGAATTTCTGCCATTACCGTTATTATTACGGATATTTGAATTGGCAGTTCCTCTGTTAATTCTGGTACCTCCATTGTTTGCACCTGGGCGGGATACATTGTTTGCGTTTGGTCTTGACTGAACTGCCGGTCTTGATTGAGCAGCTGGTCTTGACTGGTTCATAGGTCTTGCTTCTCTGGCTGGTCTAGCTGCCCTATTTTGTCCGCCACCACCGCCAGCTCCATGAAAACCGCCACGTCCGCGCTGTGCAAAACTGTCAATTGAAATCATAAAAAGTGACCCGATAAAAAGCCAGCATACTGTTTTTCGTATTGGTGTGGTTACATTTTTCATTTTCAAGGTTTTAGTTTTATAAAGTTATTAAAAAAATGATTTCTCCTGTAAAATTTAACTATATTTCAAATTAAGTTATCCTGATGCTTATAGTGAGATGTCCCATTGTAATCTAAAACGCCACCCTTGCTCTAATGGCAATGTTTTGTCCTGAAAACTAAAATAGGTGACTTCTGAAGTTAGTTTATTCTTGTGTCCATTAAAAAACCAGTTAAAAGCAATTGTAGTTTCATCCTGCATGTTTTGTTTAATTGAATCATCTGGACGATATGCAGCATGTCTGGCGGCCATTTCTAATTTTTTTGGCCACCATTCAAAAGCATTATTAAAGAAATAACCCGCCTGAACATAATATCCTTTTAATGTAGTAGTATCATCAAAGTTTAATTTATCAATGATCTTTTTTGTATGCAATTCGCTTTGCCAGGAAAAACCGCGGTACATAAAAGCACTTTCTATATTCCATTGATTTACTCGATATTGTCCCGGAGCGCCATTTTCATAGCCTTCTAAAGATCCGCCTCCTGATTGTGAAAATCGGGTATATGGGCTTCGGTTTGTTAAACCAGAAATAGCAATAATTGGAGTTGGTTTTTCGTGGAATTCTAAATCACTTCCTTCAAAGTCTAGAAATCTGCCTAGAAAATTCCATTGCGCACGGCCAAAATACATTAGATTTCCGTCATCATTTGCTGTGTTTCCTCGTCCTGTTCCGGTAAGTGCCGCGGCCCAGTAATTAAAATCGGCAATTCCGGCGCCTTTAAGATGTCCGTAAACTTCAACTCCCATTTGCCTGTCTGCAGTAAAAGGACGGTTGATTAAAGACCGGTCAACAGTTTGCTGCTCACCACTGCTTATAAAGCGTTCCCTTGTGTATTCGACCTTCCATTGGCCAGCTTTAAAACTGAGCCATTCCCATTTTTCAACCATCAACCTAAAATCTAATAAATTAGACTGACTTAGTTCATACTCCCAATAATAGTTGAGCCAGGGATGAAAAGCATGCCCGCCAACTTTTAACCTGGCTCTATTAATTTTAAAAGTTGTTTTTGCATCCTGACTATAATCATCATAAGTTAAAGGATCTGTGTCGTTGGGTGTAGAAAATCGGAATTGAAATCTGCTTTGCAACTGAAAAAGAAATTTGTCGTCTCTTGTTCTTAGTTCAATTCCTTTTTTTCCGTAGCTTACATTGATTAGTTTAGTGGTGTCCTTTTCTTTTCCCTTTTCGAGCTGCGCCATTCCATTTAAACCAATTAAAAGCATTAAGGATGTCAAAAGAATTTTTGAAATCGAAACAGTTTTATTTGTTTTATATAGGTACATAATTGGTTTTTAAAATATTTATTTTCCTCTGAAGCTTTTCTGCGTTTTCTAGAGCAATGTGTTTACAATTAAAACTTTAGCTCAGAAGAAATATTAAAGGGATAAGTTTATTTATACAAAGCGCTTGATTATTATTAAGCACTAGAAACTGATTTATAAATAAAAGAGGTATTTATTGCCCATTTTACTGTTCAAATTAAATACCTCTTTTTATAATGTTAATCAATCCCTTCCCATTGCTCTTTTGGCTTCATTATTTAAATCAGAATATTCTATTTTTCCAACACTTACACCTACGCCAATGATTTCGCCTCCTTTGAAAGTTCCAGGAGTTTTATATTCTTTACTAACAGAATCTCCACTGTCAAACCCGACACAGAGTCCATCTCCGGCAAGTGTAAATTTTCCTGATTGTGTTCGCATCGGTCCTGAAGCAACTTCTTTTCCATCGATATAAAGTTTCATTGTACCAAGAGATTCACCGTTTGGCCCCGCTTTTTCACGGATAAATTCCATTCCGAAAACGTGTTTTCCGGGAGTAATGGTGATATTTGAAGTAAATTTCTGTTCTGGAGCAATTCCTAAGAAATTGTATACGTAATTTAATTTTTTGTCTTTAACAAATAGTGTGTGACCTCCAAAACGTGAACCATGAGCAAAAAGTACTCCTGAAGCGTTGGCGTCTTTTATGTCAACATCAGCTAAAATTTTATACGAACGTCCACGAACGTTTACAGCAACACCTTCAGGTACTGGTGATGTTCCAGGGTAATATTTGTAAAGATCGCGAGGAGCTTCGGCAGATGGTCTTTCGATACCTAATTGTTCCACCGCTGTACGGTCATCTAATGGTAAAACAAGGTTTTTAGCTGCTTCATCATTCCAGTCTTTAATTAATTCTTTTAATTTGTCCGGATATTTCTTAGCTAAATTATTTATTTCTGCTCTATCAATATCAGTATTATACAATTCCCATTCGTCTTTATCAAAATTTCCTTTTCCTGTTAACGGTGCATGCAATGCAACAGCTTTCCAACCGTCTTTCCATAAAGCGCGACTTCCTAACATTGCAAAATACTGAATATGTTTTTTTGTTTTTGTATCAGGTGCGGCGTCAAAAGTATAACGCATAGAAACTCCTGAAAGTGGGTATTGCGGAACTCCACGATAGACTTTTGGCATTTCAAGGCCGCAAATATCAAGAATAGTTGGAACGATATCTGTTGAATGATGGAACTGATCTCGTACCACTCCTTTGGCCTTTATTCCTTTTGGCCAGGAAATCACTAATGGATCACAAGTTCCTCCTGCATATTCGCTGTATCTTTTGAACATTTTAAAAGGGGTAGAAAACGCAGCAGCCCAGCCCGTTGGATAGTGTTCGTAAGTGTCCGGGCTTCCTAGTTTGTCAATATATTTTAAGTTCTCTTTTAATTCGTCAGGATAGCCATTGAAGAATTTATTTTCATTTACTGAACCTGTTGGTGAACCTTCACCTGAAGCTCCATTATCAGCAGCATAAATTACAACCGTATTTTCTAATTGTCCGGTTTGTTGTAAATAATCAATTATACGTCCTACCTGAGCATCAGTATATTCAGAAAAACCAGCATAGACTTCAGCTAGTCTGGAAAAAAGTTTCTTTTCGTCTGCACTTAATTTATTCCAGTCTAAAACTTCATCACCAGGATTTGAAATGCCAGGAGGAAGAGGGTTGAAATTGGCATAAGTAGTTCCTTTTGGAATTATACCTTTAGCGATCATGCGTGGCAATGCCCATTTGCGATAGGCATCATAGCCTTCGTCAAATTTACCTTTGTATTTTGCTATATATTCTTCAGGTGCTTGATGCGGAGCATGGTTGGCACCTGGACAATACCACATGTACCAAGGTTTAGAAGGGTTCGTTGCTTTTTGGTCTTTTAAAAATTCTAAAGCGTGGTCTGCTAAGTCTTTTGACAAATGATATCCTTCTTCTGGAGTTGCAGGTGGTTCAACAAAATGATTATCCTCAACTAAATCTGGATACCATTGATTGGTTTCTCCACCAAGAAAGCCGTAGTAACGATCAAATCCCATTTGCAAAGGCCAGGTGCTTCGGTCTCCACCTGAAGCTACGTCCTGTTCAGGAACGTTGTGATCTTTTCCTATCCAGAAAGTACTCCAGCCACTGTCTTGAAGTACTTGGCCTATAGTTGCAGCTTGTTTTGGTAGTCTTCCGCTGCCTCCTGGAAAACCTGCTGCTGCTTCTGTAATGGCTGCCATACCATTTAAATGGTGATTTCTTCCTGTTAGTAATGTTGATCTTGTTGGAGAACATAAGGCAGTTGTATGCCATTGTGAGTATGTGATACCGTTATCTGCTAATTTTTGTAAAGTAGGCATATTGATGGCTCCTCCAAATGGTGACCAGGCAGCAAGTCCTGTATCATCATATAGAATAAATAAAATATTTGGCGCTCCATCTGGTGCTTTTTTTGGAGAATAAGGTGTCCAGTCCTCTTTTGAGTCCCGAACATCCAGTGATATCTTGCCATGGAAAGTTTCCTTGGTTACTTGTTGGGGATCAGCCTGAGCTGATACTTTTTGATTTATGCCCGGGATAAGACATAAAAGAAATAATAGGATACAGGTCTTAAGTATCAGAATGTTTTTGATTTTCATGGTTTTAAGATGTTAATTAATTGAAAAACACTTTTTGAATTTCTCGAAAAATAATCCGTAAAATGATAATGCAACTAGCGAAAAATAGATAATACGATTTTCTTAAACTACTCAAAATTAGGAGATAAAAAAGCTAGATAGTGCTATGAAAAGGTTCAAATTGGTTTCATATTATAATTTGCAACATCAAAAGGGCTTCTTTTGAAAGTTTAAGCCAAAAAACGATACTTTGATTTTATAATAGCTTTTGGATAGCTTTTGAAAAATTAAGCAAAGTTGAAATTATTTGTTTTTAGAAAAAAAGCACCTTTTTAAACTATAATATTTAAATTTGCACCCGAAAACAACACAACAATATTCTTATGTATAAATTGATTATCCGTCCGATACTTTTTTGGTTTGATCCAGAAGAAGTACATTACTTTACTTTTTCATTTGTAAAATTCATTTCAAAAATTCCTGGGGTTTCATCAATTATAAGAGCCATTTACGAAGTAAAAGATTCTCGATTAGAAAGAGAAGTTTTCGGAATTAAATTTAAAAATCCGGTTGGTCTTGCAGCAGGATTTGATAAAGATGCCAAGCTATATAAAGAACTTGGAGATTTTGGTTTTGGTTTTATTGAAATAGGAACCGTTACTCCGGTTGGTCAGGAAGGAAATCCTAAAAAGCGTTTATTTCGTTTAAAAGAAGACCAGGCTATCATTAACCGAATGGGATTTAATAACGGCGGTGTTATTGAAGCCGTAGAACGTTTGAAAAAGAATTCAGGAGTTTTAATTGGAGGAAACATCGGAAAAAATAAAGTTACACCAAACGAAAATGCGGTTGATGATTATATCATTTGTTTTGATGCTTTGTTTGATCATGTCGATTATTTTGTAGTGAATGTAAGTTCGCCAAATACACCAAATTTAAGAGCACTTCAGGATAAAGAGCCTTTAACGGCTTTACTGCAGACATTGCAGGACAGAAATGTTGAAAAGCAAAAAACAAGCACTCAAAAAGTAAAACCAATTCTTTTAAAAATTGCTCCGGACTTAACAGATGAACAATTGTTGGATATTATTGATATTGTAAAAACGACTCAAATCGCGGGTGTAATTGCTACAAATACTACAATTTCAAGAGATGGTCTGCAATCTGCCAATCAATCTGAAACTGGTGGATTATCTGGAAAACCATTAACAAAACGTTCTACAGAAGTAATTCGTTTTCTTTCAGAAAAAAGCAATAAAGCATTCCCAATTATTGGAGTAGGAGGAATTCATTCTGCTGACGATGCTATCGAAAAACTAAATGCAGGAGCAAGTTTAGTGCAATTGTATACTGGTTTTATTTATGAAGGTCCGGCATTGATAAAAGCAATTAATAAAAAAGTTTTAGGACAGTTGTAGGAGTAATGCCTGAACAATTAGTCCAACAATAATTGCGATTCCAAAACTAATTAGGGTTCCGATCATTACATATTCGGTCAATTTTCGGTCTTTGGCTTCTTTTAAATCTCCAAATCTGAAAATTGATTTAGCGGCCAGTAAAAAGCCTATTGCTTCAAAATGTCCGGTTAGGATAAAGCAAATTACAAATAAACGTTCTAGTATGCCTATGTACTTTCCTGCATGGGCAAGAGAATCGTCTTTATGATTGTTTTCGTTCTCCGGACTCCAGATTGAAATAATCGTTTTGATAAAAATAGAAGTAGGTTTAGTTAATAATAGAACTCCCGTTATCAGAACCCAAAAATCATTCTCCAGCCAAAAATAGGCGATGTTTTTATTTTGATAAAGCAGTACAACTGCCACTAAGACTAAAACATGTGCAAGCTGATCGATAACAAACCAGGTGCGTTTCGTATTTTCTTTCTGAAAATTTAGTTTTATTAAATCTATGATACCGTGAGTTACTGCAATTAAAACGGCATAGGGTATAAAGCTGATTTCTCCGGCTACAATTGCAGCTAAAATTCCATGAAGTAAAATGTGAATGTAAAAGTATTTACTTTTATGTTTTTTAATTTCTTTATGGGCTACCCAGGAATTAGGCTGCCAGATAAAATCTCCCAGTAAATGTGCTAAAAGTAGTTTGATAAATAAAATCATGAGGCTGTAAGCTGTTTTATTTGTGTTCTAAAATATCGATCTAAATTCAGTACCAAATCAAATTGAGCGCGTTTTTGTCTTCGGCTCACGGCTGCCTGATTAATACCTAATTTCTGTCCCAGCTCTTCTTGCGATAAAGTTGGATTTTCTATTGCGGCAGCAACAAACTCGGCCGATTGTACTAACCAATTGTCCATAAATGTTAATGCCAGCTGTAGCATTAAATTCATTTTTTCATCTATAGCCTGATCTGCGGTTCGTATTGCTAAAGTGACTTTTTGCTTTTTTAATGTTTCAAATAGTTCGCCAGAGTTAATAAAAGCAGAGCCATTACTTTCTGATATTCGGTCGGCTGTATGTGTCTTGTCTCCAAAACCGATACTCATACGGGCATCAGATTTTATGGTTCGTAAATGTGCTTTGATTAAAATGGCTGCCAGTAAAGCATCCTCAGGGTTTTTAATCTCAACCTGAAATTCATCACCTCTGTAAACCTCCCATTGAGAAGGCGTTTGGCCAAAAGAATTTAAAATCTTTTTTAAATCCTCTAGCCAATGTTTAGATTTTTGCTGTCTTGAACCAATTATATCACCTGTAATTACACTAGTCATAATCAAATATAATTAAAAAATAATAAACTTTCTATTACAAATATAAGTAATAAAAATTATTATTACTTTTTTATGTAATATTTTGATTTATTACGTTTTTGTGTAATATTTAAAAATATTGCTATTTACTTAATAGTATCTGCTATTAAAACCTTTAGTTGATAATTCTAAGTTGATAACCTAAAATAGTAATCAGAACGTTTTAAATGAAGTTATACAACTTAAATGGTTTAAAATATAAATTCAGGAAAGAGTTAATTTTTATTTCTTTAAAAAAGAAACTAACTTAGCCTTTACAAATGAATAAGTTTTGAATAAAGAGATCAAGATTATCGAATGTCCACGTGATGCCATGCAAGGTATTAAGGATTTTATTCCGACAAAAAATAAGGTTACTTATATTCAGGCGCTGCTTCGGGTAGGGTTTGATACGATAGATTTTGGAAGTTTTGTGTCTCCCAAAGCAATTCCGCAAATGCAGGATACGGCTGAGGTTCTGGCAGAACTCGATTTATCACAAACCAATAGTAAACTTTTGGCAATTATCGCCAATACACAAGGTGCAGTATCTGCTTCTGAACACGAAGCTATTCAGTATTTAGGTTTTCCATTTTCGATTTCTGAGAATTTTCAGATGAGAAACACGCATAAAACAATAGCCGAATCATTGATTACACTTCAGGAAATACTTGAAATTGCAGATCAAAAAAACAAAGAGGTTGTAACGTATCTTTCAATGGGTTTTGGAAACCCATATGGGGATCCGTGGAATGTTGAAATAGTAGGAGAGTGGACCGAGAAACTTGCCGGAATGGGAGTTAAAATTTTATCGCTTTCAGATACAGTTGGCACTTCAACACCAGATGTGATTACTTATCTTTATTCTAATCTGATTCCAAAATATCCTCAGATAGAATTTGGAGCTCATTTGCATACAACACCCGACACTTGGTTCGAAAAAATTGATGCAGCAGCAAAAGCGGGCTGTGTTCGTTTTGATGGTGCCATACAAGGTTTTGGAGGCTGCCCAATGGCAACAGATAAATTAACGGGTAATATGCCTACAGAAAAGCTTGTTTCTTATTTTACTGCCAATAAAAAAATAACAGGACTTAATTCTTTGAGTTTTGAAAGCGCTTACAATGAAGCTTCAAAATTGTTTGGAAAGTTTCATTGAAAAAGTAGTATATTTACTATTTATTTAAAGTAAAAGGTTTAAAGCAACGTTATTACTGACCATTAAAACTATTAGTGATGAAGAGTTTTATTAGAAATATTTCTAAAGTTTTAATTCTGGCGAGCTTGTTCTTTTCATGTTCGAGTAATTTGGATTTTGATCAGGTAAAAGATTTAAAGCTTAAACCTGTATTTGTAGCAAACCTTGCCTATTTTGATGTTGCGGCTAAAGAATTGGTAAATGACGGCGGAAATCAAATTGCATTTGACATTCGGGATTTTGATGTTTTTAAAGACAAGTTTTTTAATGAGCATTTAAAGAAAGCTGCCTTTGATGTACAAATAGACAATACAATTGAAAGGGCTTTTGTCGTAAACCTGTTACTAATAAATGCCAACAACGAAATTGTTGAAACACTTTCCTATAGGGTTCCTGCCTACAAAGGGACTCCTAATACAACAAAATATCCTACCGAAGTTTTTGAAAATCAAAGACTGGATCTTTTAAAACAAACCGTAAAAATTGGATTTGTTGTTCTAATTACTGCCGGACCACCCCTAACAGAACAGAGTCCTGGGAAATTAAACTTAAAATCAAGCGCAACCGTTTATATGGAAATAGAATGAAAAAAGGATATCTAATTTTATTTCTGTTGATGGTGCTTTCTTGTTTTTCGCAAAACAAAGAAGTCTTGTATAATTTTACCTCGATCCCTCAATCTTCTCTCGTGAACCCGGGGGCAGATGTTTCTTATAAATTTTATTTTGGTTTACCAATATTATCCGGAGTTTCGGCTAATGTAGGATCAAGTAGTTTTTCGGCCTACGATTTGTTTGCAGATAATGGAGTAGATTTTAATGATAAAGTTAGAAATGTAATCAACAAATCTTCAAAAAACGATAAGGTTATTACCAACCAGCAATTGGAAATATTTTCTGGTGGATTTAGAGTAGGAGGCAAAGATAGTCGCTCGTATGTTTCTTTTGGCGTGTATCAGGAGTTTGATTTTTTTATGTATATGCCAAAAGATGTGGCTTTATTAGCTTTGGATGGGAATCAAAATTATATTGGAAAAGCGTTTAGTCTCGCTGATTTAAATCTTAAGGCAGAGGTTCTTTCTGTTTTTCATGTGGGTTTTCATAAAAAAATGAATGAAAAATGGGTACTTGGAGGAAGAGCAAAAATTTATTCGAGCGGTGCAAATGCAGTTTCGACTCATAATTCGGGTTACATATATACAGGTCAAATGGATGGGACACCTAATCTTTATGATCAGGTTATTTCCTCCAATTTAGAACTTAAAACATCTGGAATTTCTCGTTTTACAAAAGATGAATACGAAGGAAATATTGCAGAAGATATTGCTCATAACACTTTTTTTAACGGAAGCTTAGGTTTTGGGTTAGATGCCGGAGTTACGTATAATATAAAAGAAAATCTTCAGCTTACAGCTAGCATCATTGATTTAGGGTTTGTACATCAGTCTAAAGATATTGAAACACTGACTTATAAAGGAACGTATCATTATAATGGTGCAAATCCGGATTTTATGGGCACAGACGATCCTGAAAATATATTTGATGAATTTGAGAAAGCAATTCCCAGAGATACATTATATAATAAATATACCACCTGGCGTCCCACAAAAATTTATTCTTCCTTACAATACTCATTTGGGAAATCCCGCGCATATGAAGAATGTAACTGTAAGCTGCCACAAAGTGTTGAAAAATATAAAAATGCAGCAGGAGTTCAGTTTTTTGCCATGTCAGCGCCCAGAGAGGCTATTGCAGCATTGACCCTCTTTTATCAAAGAAAAATATTTGAGAAATTAGATGTAAAAGCAACTTATACATTCGACACATTTTCAAATAAAAATATCGGGTTGGGGCTTTCAGGAACTATTGGTATAGTCAATATATATGCTTTAGTAAATAATGTTTTAGAATACAATGATGTTTCTAAAGCTAATAGTACTGCATTTCAGCTCGGGATAAATTTTGTCTTTCAGGATAAGGAAGATTAGAAATTTCAACCCTTAAAATTCCAAATTCCAGGTGACGGAATTGAGATTTAAATTTCGATAATTTTTAAAATAAAAAAGAATAACTGCTTTGCTGGATCTGGAATTAAGACCCAAAGACTGGGAATTAAAATTGGAATTTTTATATAGGATTTTTCCTGTAAAGTTAAATTTATGAATAAGTTAGTGATCAAGTTAGCGATTTATTCACTATATTTGCACGCAATTCAACTAGAAATTGCAACATGATAGCACACAACTCCAAGATTATCGGCGAAGGTTTAACTTACGACGATGTATTATTAGTACCTAACTACTCGAATGTGCTTCCCCGCGAAGTAAGCATTAAATCAAAATTTTCAAGAAATATAACGCTAAACGTTCCAATCGTATCTGCTGCTATGGATACTGTTACCGAAAGTGCAATGGCAATTGCTATGGCGCAGGAAGGCGGAATTGGTGTTTTGCATAAAAATATGACTATCGAGCAACAAGCAGGAAAAGTTCGAAAAGTAAAACGTGCAGAAGCAGGAATGATTATCGACCCGGTAACATTACCAATGACTTCAACTATTGCAGATGCAAAAAATGCAATGAAAGAATTTGGAATTGGTGGTATTCCAATCGTTGACGAAAATAGAATCTTAAAAGGAATTGTTACCAATCGTGATTTACGTTTCGAAAAGAATGGTGCAAGACCAATCGCTGAGGTCATGACAAGTCAAAATCTAGTTACTGTTTCGGAAGGAACTTCTTTACAGCAGGCAGAAGTAGTTTTGCAAGGTCATAAAATCGAAAAATTACCAGTTGTAAACGATAAAAACGAATTAGTAGGTTTAATTACTTTCAGAGATATTACAAAACTGACTCAAAAGCCAATTGCAAACAAAGATTCTTTTGGACGTTTGAGAGTTGCAGCTGCAATTGGAGTTACTGGAGATGCAGTTCAAAGAGCTGAAGCTTTGGTAAACGCTGGTGTAGATGCAATTATTATCGATACAGCACACGGACATACAGAAGGTGTGGTAAATACCTTAAAAGAAGTAAAATCTAAATTCCCTCAAATAGATGTAATTGTTGGAAATATTGCAACTCCGGAAGCTGCTAAATATTTGGTAGAAAATGGTGCTGATGGTGTAAAAGTTGGAATCGGACCTGGTTCTATCTGTACTACACGTATCGTTGCAGGTGTTGGTTTTCCTCAATTCTCAGCAGTTTTAGAAGTTGCTGCAGCTATTAAAGGAACTGGAGTTCCAGTTATTGCAGATGGTGGAATTCGTTATACAGGAGATATTCCTAAAGCAATCGCTGCAGGTGCTGACTGTGTAATGTTAGGTTCATTGTTAGCAGGAACAAAAGAATCTCCAGGTGAAACTATTATTTTTGAAGGTAGAAAATTCAAATCATATCGTGGAATGGGTTCTGTTGAAGCAATGCAAACGGGTTCTAAAGATCGTTATTTCCAGGATGTTGAAGACGATGTTAAAAAATTAGTTCCGGAAGGAATTGTTGGACGTGTTCCTTATAAAGGAGAATTAAACGAAAGTATGCTTCAGTTTATTGGAGGTCTTCGCGCCGGAATGGGATACTGTGGTTCAAAAGATATTCCGACTTTACAAGAAACAGGACGTTTTGTTAGAATTACGTCAAGCGGAATTACAGAAAGTCACCCACATAACGTAACTATTACAAAAGAAGCTCCAAATTATTCCAGATAATTTTTAGTTTTTATATAAAAGTAAAAGGCGTAAGATTTAGTTCTTACGCCTTTTTTCGTTTAATTTTTGATGTTATGATTTCTATATTATTTTTAGGAGCTAATCCCGCTATCCGTTTCAATCTTTTACTTTTTAAAGAAAAAAGTAAAAGGATTTCCACTTCTATCGGGGCTATGGGAGACATTTTCATAAAAACATTTCGTTTACTTTTGGCTTTCTTGCTCTGTCAAATTGAACTGTATATACTTTTGTCAAAGTTTAAAACTTTGACAAAGGTTTACGTTATCTAATATTTGTAATCTTGTCATTTCGAGGTACGAGAAATCACGCACGTAATTCGATGCAGATTGGCGACTTTAGGAGCGGGGTTTCTCGTACCTCGAAATGACAAAGTTGATGTAAAAAAATAGTCTCAATAAAATGAGCTTACATTACTTATATGGTGAAAAAAAATTAAGCACCACGACTATTCAAAATATCTTCTGCCGAAATATCAGAATGTAATAAATCTTCCATTTTTTTTGTCATGCGTTGTGCTTCCAAAGCATAGCCAAACATTTTTTTCTCATAATCTTGAATGGCTTCGTCAATAGTTTCAAATTTTCCGTTCGTTAGATTTTCGGTTAAATGAAAAGCATCAAATAATCCCATATTTACGCCTTCTCCTGCAAATGGAGGCATTAAATGTGCTGCATCGCCTACAAGTGTAATATTTGAATGTTCTTTCCATGATTCTTCCAAAGAGAATAATCGCAATGGCAAACCTGAGAATTCAGTAGAAACGGCAAAGAATTTTTTGTAATCATTGCTCCAGTTTTTAAAAGTTTCGTTTAAAAAAGAAATCACAGCTTTGTCATCTTCAAAATTGATTCCGTTGTTTAAAATCCAATTTTCATCAGCTTTAAAAGAAACACCAAAATGTACAGAGCCATCGCTCATAGTATGGGTATAAAACATTTTCTGCTCACCCATAGCCATTACATTTCCGTTGCCATATTTAGGTTTGAATTCTGGATAATCCTGATCTGGATTTGTAATTTCTCCCTGAATTATATACGTTCCGGAAAGTTGAGGTTCTTGATCGCTTACAAATTTTCGGGCATTTGATCTTCCGCCGTTGGCTACAATTACAAAATCGGCTTTTGCTGTTGTACCGTTTTTGAATTTTAAAATGTATTGATTTTCGTCTTTTTCAATATTTGTTAATTGACTATCCCAGACAACGGTATTTTCATGAAGATTTTCCAGCATAATTTTGCGTAGATCGTTGCGGTCAATTTCAGGTCTTGAATAAGCATTTGTTTCGTCCGGCATTTCATCGGCATTGATATTTCCGTGCATATCGGCCATTTTCTCACCAGTCGGACGCGCATATTTATAAAATTCTTCCATTAGTCCGGCTTTCTGAATCGCATATTGCCCTGAACCTGAATGTATGTCAAGTGTTCCTCCAGAAGTTCTGGCTTGGGCATTGAGGTCTCTTTCATAAACTTTTACATCTGCACCATTAATTTGTAAAATTCGAGCAGTTGTAAGTCCCACTGGACCACCGCCAATAATAGCAATTTTTTTATTCTCTATAAGTGAAGTTTTCATTCTGTTGTATTTTGATATTGTAATTGATATTGTAATTGATATTGTAATTGATATTGTAATTGTTGCTAGGGTATAAGTGCCTTCAGGATCAAATTAAAAGCTTCTTCTCTAATTTGATCTGTAAAAACAAATGGTTTGCCTGACATCGATTTTCCTTCTCTGTGAAGCTCTAAAAGAGAATAGAGAGAACCATAAGCAATGCTCCAGAAAATCTCAAATGTCATAGGAAGTAGTTCCTTTTTTTCGATTGATTTTGTGATGAATTTTGTCATTTCGGCTCTAAATTCAGAAGTGATTTCAGCAAGAATTGCATCTCCATAAGTTGAATGTTTTAAAAGTTCAAAACACGTAGTTTCAAGAGGATGCTCAATGACAAATTTTGAACGATTTTCCCATTGTTTACGTAATCCATCAACAAAAGACATTTCTGATGAAAACCCATCTAGCATTTCGTCAAAGAAATTTTGGCCTATTTCAGTTCCGATTTTCTTAATCAAATCTTCTTTATCAGAATAATAAATATAAAGTGTAGCTACAGAAACACCGCATTCTTTCGCCAGGCGATTCATTCCAAAACCTTCCACTCCTTGTGAAACCAGCATTTCTATTGCTTTTTGCTTTACAATTCCTTCTTTATTAATATCTCTTGTTCTCATAATTTTCTGAATTATGGTACAAAGATATAAATAATAAGTGAATGTTCGCTTATTTATATTTTTAAGATGCAAAGGTTCAGAGGCTCATAGGGGCAAAGGTTTTGCAGGATCGAAATTATGTGTTTAAGTTACCACCAGCTTTAGCTGTAGGTTTACAGAAGATAAGATAAAAGGCTTTAACCGAGTATTCTAAAGTTTTTTAAAAAAAATCCGCTGAAACATTAGTTAAATGTCTCGGCGGATTTTATATGATGATGCAAGTTTTTACATAGTTGTATTTGGCTCAGTTTCTCTTAGCTTTTGATTTTCTAGAATTTCTTTTAAAAATGGTTTTATCTGATTTTCAATTTCGCTTTCTGAAATATTCAACACTTTTGGATTAGATGCTAATTGTAGCCATGGTTTCGGGCCGTCAAAATTATAACTTCCAAAAACTACGACCGGAGTTCCTTTGACTTTTACATTTTCTTCGTCTTTTAAAATCCATTCATCTGCAAATTTGTATAGATATTTGGCATCTTTTTCCTGAAGTCTTAAGCAGGAATGTGAAGCCGGATAACCTGGTAATTCATATTGATGAAAACCAACTCCAAGTTTATTTTCTATATTGAAATTCCATTTTAAATCCCATTCGTCATTAAAAGTACTGGTTGTTTTTTCAGCTTTCCAATTAGTAAAGAATAATCCTGTTGGAGTAGGATCTTTTTTTCTTCCCATATTTGTTGGGCCTGTATGAACCAGTTCACCGTTTTCATAAGCGCCAAAAGTTTGAGTAGGATAGGAGAAAATGATAATTTTTGACACACCTTCTAATGCAGAAACATGAAGCGGAAATGGCATATAGTAAACTAAATCTCCGCTAAAATCTGTTGGAATCACAACAGAATCCAGTTTTTTGAAATTAGCTTTATCGGTTCTGTTTACGGCATAAACAAGATTCATTTTACTACTATCGGCTTCATTGATTTTTAGCCATTCTTTTGTGTTTTGAATTTGATAAGAAATAGCCGAAGCTGGTTTCTTATATTCAATTGCTTTTCTATCTTTTTTATTCTCAGATAGAGGTACAGTTTCGCTTTTTTTACAAGAAGCTAATAAAGCTAACATTAATATAAACAGGGCATTTGCGGAGTAATATAACTTTTTCATGGATCATAATTTTATGAAAATAAAGTTATAAATCATTATGGTCAAAAGCTTACATAATTTTTTGATTTGGTTTCGGGATTTACATTTACAGCTATGATATTTATCTAAATAAAATGATTTTTTTTATTTTTATTAAACAGAATATGAAGTGTTTATCTGTCTGGGTTAAATAAATTTGTTATGTCGTTTTGCATTTTAAATAAATCAATAATACTATGCAGTCCTACAGATTCTTCTAAATGGTGATTTGCTGGAGGCGTATCTACACAAGCCTTTATTAGTTGAATTTGATTAGCAGTGTCGGGTTCGTGTTTTAATCCGTAAACTGAAAATTTAGAAATTCTTTCAATTCCACTATTATATAATTGACCTTTGGCGGATAAATTTTCTAATTCTTCCCAAGTTGGAATTTTATCAAAAACACCATCATAAAATTCTAAAATTGGGCTCTCATTAACGCCAGAAATGGAATGAATATATGCAGCATAAAAATAATTTTCCAATTGAATTGAGATTACATCACCTTTTCTGTAAAAAGTAACGCTTTCTGGAACAGAAGGTTTTCGTTTTAAGGGTGTTGGTGATGATAAGATAAAAAGTTTTATTTCTTCTGATTTTCTAAAGAAATCATCGCTTAAAACAACTTCTTTGTTTAAAAAATCTATTGCATCAATAGCCCTCTTGTTTATTATATCGTCTTTAAAACCATATTTATGTAGAAGAACAGACAGAGCAATAGTTGTTTTTTGTTTGTAATTATTAGAAATTTTACTGGCATTTAAAACACAGTTCCAGCGATTTAATAATTTAGGTAAAATGTATGAAAGCTGTTTTTCCAGGTCTTTTTCATAGCACATTGCATAAAAAGTTAATGTTGCTAAATCGTCATCAATTGATTTTGTAAGGTGCTTTGCGGCAAGTTTATCCAGAATTTGCTGATGTGTCATATTTTTAAAATTAGAACAGTAAATGTGTAGAGATTAATAAAAAATAAGTTTTTTGCTATATCAAACCTTTTATTTTAGCATGCTGCAACAATAAAATTGTTTTAGCATCAGTTATTTCTCCGGACTCGATCATAGCGTAAGCTTCATCAAAAGTATATTCTAAAACTTCAATATTTTCCTGTTCTGCGTCCAAACCGCCACCTGAACTTACTTTCATGTTTTCATCATATTCTCCAACAAACAAATACAGGATTTCTGTTACAGATCCCGGAGACATATAAGTTTCAATTACTTTTTGAACTTTACTTAAGCGATAACCTGTTTCTTCTTCCGTTTCGCGAATGATCGCCTGTTCGGCATTATCCTTATCCAAAAGCCCTGCGCAAACCTCAATCATCATTCCGGTTTTGTTTCCGTTAAGATAAGTTGGTAAACGAAATTGTCTGGTTAGTATTACTGTTTTTTTAGAAGAATTGTAAAGTAGAATACCAGCACCATTTCCGCGATCATAGACTTCGCGAATATGTGATTCTGTTTTTTGATTTTCTTTTGTATAATTAAAAGTTACCTTGTTTAATACATACCAATTGTCTGATAATAACTTAGTTTCGGTTATTTCTATTTCGGGATTTTTTCTCATGTAAATATTGTTTCAAAAAAAACGCTCTGATTATCAGAGCGTTTAAAGTGTATTATTTTGTTATTGTTTGTTTTCTGTCTGGTCCAACCGATACAATTTTGATTGGCACTTCGATTTCTTTTTCAATAAACTCAATATATTCTTTTAGCTCAATTGGCAATTCGTCATAAGTTGTCAATCCTGTTAAGTCTGCTTTCCATCCTTTAAACTCTTTGTAAACCGGAGTAACATTTTCAGGTTCAATGTTATAAGGGAAGTGCGCAATGTTTTGTCCTTTATAGTTGTATTCTGTACAAACTTTTAAAGTTTCGAAACCAGAAAGAACATCACCTTTCATCATCATTAACTGAGTAACTCCGTTAACCTGAACAGCATATTTTAAGGCTACTAAGTCTAACCATCCGCAACGTCTTTGTCTTCCTGTTACAGAACCAAATTCGTTACCCACTTTTGCCATTGTAGCACCAACTTCGTCAAAAAGTTCAGTAGGGAAAGGTCCGCTACCAACACGTGTTACGTAAGCTTTAAAGATTCCGTAAACTTCTTTGATTTTGTTAGGAGCAATTCCTAAACCCGTACAAGCTCCGGCAGCAGTTGTGTTAGATGAAGTTACAAAAGGATAAGTTCCAAAGTCAACATCTAATAAAGATCCCTGAGCACCTTCGCAAAGAATAGATTTACCAGCTTTCTGAGCTTGGTGAATGTATTCTTCACTATCAATAAAGTCTAATTTTTTTAATTCTTCAATAGCTTCGAAAAATTCTTTTTCTAATTCAGCTAAGTTGTATTGAATCGCAACATCATAAAAAGCAATCATTGCCTCGTGCTTGTCTGCCAATGCTCTGTAACGCTCTTTAAAGTCTTCTAATTCAATATCACCAACTCTTAAACCATTTCTTCCGGTTTTGTCCATGTAAGTTGGTCCAATTCCTTTTAGAGTAGAACCAATCTTAGCTTTTCCTTTAGAAGCTTCAGAAGCTGCGTCAAGCAAACGGTGTGTTGGTAAAATTAAATGTGCTTTTCTTGAAATGATTAATTTCTTTTTGATATCAAGGTTGAATTTCTCCAGACCTTCAATTTCTTTTTGAAAAACTACAGGATCAATTACAACTCCATTTCCGATGATATTTATTGAATCTTTATGAAAAATTCCAGAAGGGATTGTTCTAAGTACGTGTTTAATTCCGTCAAATTCTAGTGTATGTCCTGCATTTGGTCCTCCCTGAAAACGTGCGATAATATCATAATTTGAGGTAAGAACGTCAACAATTTTTCCTTTACCTTCATCTCCCCATTGTAATCCTAGTAATAAATCTACGGTCATTCTGTTTTAATTTGCGTTGAGGCAATCTGAGTTGCCCTACTGATTAATGTAGTTAATTTTCTTTTTTATTTTTGAATAATTCCTTTCGGGATTATTGTTTTTGTTTCTTGTTTCCGTAGAAATATAAAGAGTGATTGGTAATCTCAATATCAAATATTTCTTCGATTGTTTTTTTGATGGTCTGAATTCTTGGATCGCAAAATTCAATTACTTCGCCAGAATCGGTCATGATAATATGATCGTGCTGTTTGTCGAAATACGATTTTTCGTAATAAGCCTGATTTTGTCCAAATTGATGTTTTCTAACCAAAGCGCAGTCTAACAATAACTCAATCGTGTTGTAAAGCGTAGCCCTGCTCACGCGATAGTTTTTGTTTTTCATTTTGATATACAAGTTTTCAATATCAAAATGTTCTTCGCTATCGTAAATTTCCTGAAGTATAGCATAACGCTCAGGAGTTTTGCGATGCCCTTTTTGCTCAAGATACATTGTAAAAACATTTTTTACAATTTCTTGATTTTTAGTGTTGTCAGTTGAAATGAGTGTCATATCCGGCAAAGATAAATTTTTATTTTTAATGAATAAAAGTTTCGGGTTTAAAGTTTAACGTTCTAATCTGAATTTGAATTCTAACATTGCATCAAACACAGGCTTTTACAACGATATATTTTAAATAAAATGCATGAACTTAATTAACATAATTATTTTTATTTATGATAAATCTAACAAAGTTTTATTTCGTTTTAGACATGTACATAAACCAGTTCCATTCCCAGGTTTTTCCTTTATCATCAGACATTGCCTGACTCCAGACTGGATTATTTTCGTCTCTGGCATCCCATCTGAATACTTGTAACACCTCTTTCTCTTCAAAAATATCTTTAGAGAAAAAATGTCCTACTTTGTTTTCAAAGGAACCTGTTACGGGTTTGTCTAATGTGCCTGAATTTGAATCGGCCCAATAAATACTCCAGAGTTTTGTTGCCGGATTGAACAATCTGACTGTCATTCCCTCAAATGGTTCTCCATCAAAAGAAGCGAGGAAATTGTCAATATTGCCAATACCGTTTAAAATTTTGTACATCTCCTGAGTAGAAGGAAACTCAATCCATTCGGTACAATTTGCAAATCTTTTTTTTAGTTTTTTATTTCGAATAGTAGATTTTCCCTGAAAAAAATCAAAATCATCTTTAGATGAAGATGCTGAAGCAACAATGATAAGTTCTCCATTTTTATCAAATTGGATTGCAGGAATTTCTAAGTTTTCATTTTCCATAAAAAATATATTATAGTTTAAGTAAAATAATCACAATGATGCTTTCCTTTTGACTTTATTACTTTAAACTTTCGATTTGATTACGTTCTGTATTCTCGGGTAACTTTGTCAACACCATCAATTTTTTTAATGGCATTGATCATTTTTTTCAAAATTGTATTATTTTTTACAATTACCGCGATCTGACCATGAAATATACCGGCATCAGTACTCAAAGATATACTTTGAATATTAACGCTCATATTATTCGAAATAACACGTGTTAATTGATTCGTAAGACCTAAAACGTCCATTCCGGTAATGTTGATAATGGCTTTGAATTCTTCCTGAGAAGAGTCAATCCATTTGGCGCTCATGATTCTATAAGCATAATTAGACTGCATGCCTATGGCGTTTGGACAATCTTTTTTATGCACTTTGATTCCTTCGTTTATGGTTACAAATCCAAAAACATCATCTCCGGGAATTGGATTACAGCATTGCGAAAGTTTATAGTCTAATTTATCATGTTCAGTACCAAAAACCAGCATGTCGTAATTGCTGCTGATAATTGGCTTGTGAATATCTTCATCAGCAGTATCTTTATTTCTTTTGATTTTATTTTTAAAGAAATTAATAAACGAATTGCTTTTTTGTGCCGCATAATCTTTTAATTGCTGATTTTCGATGGCACCAATTCCAACTCTGTAAAATAAATCTAAACTTGTTTTTAATTTAAAAAAGTTAACTAACTCGTTTGTTACTTGTTCGTTAAACGTAATTTTTAAGTGTTTTAACTTTCGTGTAAGGAGTTCTTTTCCTTCTTCGGCAATTTTTTTGGTATTCTCGTTAAGAACATTTTTTATTTTATTTTTTGCTCTTGAGGTCGTTACATATTCCAGCCAGTTTACAGTTGGTTTTTGATTTGCAGAAGTTATAACTTCTACCTGATCACCACTTTTGAGTTCATGATTTAAAGGTACTAAACGTCCGTTTACTCGTGTTCCTCTGGTTTTTATTCCAATTTCGGAGTGAATACTAAAGGCGAAATCTAATGAAGTTGCCCCTTTTGGAAGTGACTTAATTTCTCCTTTTGGCGTAAAGACGAAAATTTCCTTAGAATATAAATTCATTTTAAAATCTTCGACAAAATCAACCGCATTGGTTTCCTGATTTTCTAATGCTTCGCGAAGTAAATTTAGCCAAACATCAAGGCCGCTTTCTTCGGTTGCACCGTTTTTGTATTTGTAATGCGCTGCATATCCTTTTTCGGCGATTTCATCCATACGTTCGCTTCGAACCTGAACTTCGACCCAACGTCCTTTTGGTCCCATTACGGTAATGTGAAGGGCTTCGTATCCGGTAGATTTGGGAGATGAAATCCAGTCACGTAATCGGCTTGGGCTCGGTCTGTAGTGATCGGTTACGATCGAATAAATTTTCCACGCAATGAATTTTTCATCATGAGGATCTGATTTATATACAATTCGAAGGGCAAACTTGTCGTAAACTTCATCGAAGCTTACATTTTGGGCACGCATTTTTCGACGAATTGAATAAATTGATTTTGGACGTCCTTTTATGATGTAGTCAATATCTTCACTGTCTAAAGATTTCTTCAAAACATCCGAAATATCTTTGATGTAAGCATCCTGCTCTTCTTTGGTCTCTCTGATTTTGCTTACAATGTCGTTGTAAACATTGGGCTCAGTATATTTTAAGCCTAAATCTTCCAGTTTGGTTTTAATATTGTAAAGTCCTAAGCGATGGGCGAGAGGAGCATAAATATAAAGTGTTTCTGAGGCAATTTTGGTTTGTTTATATTCCGCCATTGAATCCATAGTTTGCATATTATGCAAACGATCTGCCAGTTTGATCAGGATAACCCGAACATCATCATTAAGAGTAAGGATCATTTTACGGAAATTCTCCGCCTGCATTGAAGCATTTAAATCTTTTTGAACTAATGAAATTTTCGTTAAGCCCTCTACCAGCTGAGCTACTTTTGGATTGAATAAACGTTCAATCTCGTCGACAGTCATTGGAGTGTCTTCAACAACATCATGCAATAAAGCCGCAGCAATTGAGGTCGCACCCAAACCAATTTCTGAGGCAACAATTTTTGCAACTGCAATAGGATGAAAGATATAGGCTTCTCCTGATTTGCGTCTTTGCTCTTTATGGGCATCTACGGCAACATCAAAAGCTTTCCGAATTAATTTTTTGTCTGCGGGGCTTAAAGTCTGATAACTAATTCGTAGTAATTCTTTGTATTCCTGCGCAATAGCTTTATTTTCTTTTTCAATATCAATTTCTGTCATAACGGCATAGTTCAAGTACTAAAAATAAGAATTAGTTTGAACATACGCAAGGGAATGGATTGTTGATTTCAGATTTTAGATTTTAGATTTTTTCATATAAGAATTGGGCTTCGACTTCGCTCAGCCTGACATAGAAAAAAGAATAATTTAGAAATAAGTTCCAATTTTTAAATCCCAAATTCCAAAAAGAGCGAAGCTATTTTTGGAAAATCTAAAATCTAAAATCTAAAATCTAAAATCTAAAATCTAAAATCTAAAATTATTCTTTAGAAAAATCGAGATCCTGAAAATCATAACTAAAGTCAGTCAGATCAGAAATTGGAAGCATTTTTAAGTTAATTGCTTTTCCGTTTCCATCATATTTAAATAATAAATGAGCATCGGCATGGAAAAAGGCATTGTTCCATTTTACAACATAATTACCGTCTTTATAGAAGAATACTTCACCGGCTAATTGCGGAGAGCGTTTAGATGCAAAATATAATTTTCCTTTTTTTTCTGTGATGGTAATTTCACCAAACCAATTGTCTTTGTAAGTTCCAATGATTTTTGAGAAATCAGTTTTCAGTTTGTCTTTTTTGTTTTTTGCAACTGTTGCCCAGACTTCGGCGGTAACTTTATCAGCAGAATCTTCGCTTTCCTTCATTTTGCTGCTATAAATAGTTACATAATCTTCTGATTTTATGCCTAAATAGCTGTCTTTAATTGTATTTGTAATAGCACTAAAAGCTGCTCCGGATTGTTGATTGGTTAAAACAATAATTCCTAACCCTAACTCCGGAATCAAAGTAGTCTGCGTTACATTTCCTTCTAATCCTCCTGTGTGAGAAACTTGTTTGTAGCCTTTTACATCGCTTAAAAACCAGCCTAAGCCATAACCTGAAAAATGAGTATTGTAAGGCGGTCTTGTTTTGGCCGGAATAATAGTTTGCAATTGCCACATTTCGTTGTGTTCTTTTTCAGAAAACAATTGTTTATCACCATATTTACCATTGTTGATTTGCAAAATGGCCCATTTACTCAAATCATTTACACTTGAATAAATTCCGGCAGCGCCATCAAAAAGCTGGTTTTCGTATCTTTTTATTGTTTTTAGTTTTCCGTCAATTGGAACGTGCGGTGTAATAACGTTCGAAGTATCTTTTAATCGTTTTATAGAAGCGACACTTTCATTCATCTCTAAAGGCTTCATAATACGATTTTCTACAAAATCTGCCCAGGTTTGACCACTTACTACGTGTACAATTTCGCCTGCAATAATGTACATTAAATTATCATAATCGTATTTTGTTCTAAAACTTGAAACGGGTTTTAAATAACGTAAGTTATGGACGATATCTTTTGCAGTGAAGTCACTTCCGTCAGGCCAGATCATTAAATCTCCGGCGCCAAGTCCAAGGCCGCTTCTGTGTGTTAATAAATCACGAATGGTGAATTCATTCGTTACATAATCATCATACATTTTAAAATCCGGAAGATATTTAATCACTTTATCATCCCATTTTATTTTGCCTTCGTCAACTAACATTGCCAATGCAGCACTGGTAAATGCCTTGCTGTTTGAAGCGATTCCAAAAAGAGTATTAGCATCTACTTTTTGTTGGGTTGTTATAGATTTTACACCATATCCTTTTGCCAGAACTACTTTTCCATCTTTTACAATAGCAACTGAAATTCCTGGAACATCAAATGCTTTTATCGTTCGGTTTACCAATTCATCTACTTCCTGATTTGTAATTTGTGCAGAAACTGTAAAACTAAATAATAAGGCTAAAAATGAAATTTTGTAATTCATAACTTATGGTTTTAGATTATTTAAATTCTCTTTGACGTTTTGCTTCAAAAATTAAAATTGCAGCTGCAACAGAGACATTCATACTGTCTATTTCGCCTTGCATTGGAATTATAATATTTTGTGTCGCTGCATCTCGCCACTCTTGTGTTAAACCTGTTGCTTCTGTCCCGACAACTAAAGCGGTTGGAGTCGTGAAATTTTGAGTATGGTAGGAAGTTGAATTTTGTAAAGTCGCGCAGTAAAAATCAATTTTGTTTTCCTGAAGAAAAGCAATGATTTCCGCCGTGCTTCCGGTTGCTATCTGGTTGGTAAACAAACATCCAACACTCGAACGCACAATGTTTGGATTGTATAAATCACTTTTTGGATTTGCAATTAAAACTGCGTCTAAATTTGCTGCATCTGCAGTTCGTAAAAGTGCGCCAATATTTCCTGGTTTTTCAGGAGCTTCTGCAACCAAAATTAAGGGGTTTTCAGATAATTTCAGATCCGATAATTTCAGTGATTTAGTTTTGGCTACAGCCAATATACCTTCAGTGGTATCTCTGTAAGCGAGTTTTTGATAAACTTCTTTATTGATTTCGATTAATTGAACCGAAGAAGAAACTAATTGATCAATTTGATTTTCATTGATTAATTCAGGCAAAAATAAAACAGTTTCAATTTCATATCCGCCTTTTATTGCAATCGAAATTTCACGTAAACCTTCGATTAAAAATGTTCCGGTTTGTTTGCGGGCTTTTGCTTTTTCCTGTAGTAAAACAAGAGATTTTATAAACGGATTTTGAACTGAAGTAATTTGTTTCATTTTTTTAAGGCTCAAAGTTGCAAAGGCTCAAAGGTACAGAGTTTTTTTCTTCCTGCAAGGTTTTTAAAACCTTGTCGGTTTTGGATTTTATCTCCATAATTTCTCTGCTTCTGTTTTTGTTAATTCCTGAAAGATTTTTTTTGAAAAATCTATTTTGATAAGTGGAAAATTACGTTGATTCTCACCAGTTAAAATTGATGGTTTGTTTTGAAAATGATTCAGTTGATTTATAAAATCCAAAACCTTTTTATAATTATCAAAGGGATGTAGTTTCTTGTTTTGAATAAAAAAGTTAGCCACGAATTCACGAATTTAACCCATTGGGGAATATAACTTAGTGAATTCATGGCTAATAAAACTTTTATTTTTGTAAAACTTCAGGGATTTCATTGGCAACCGGATGTTCGGCAGTAAAAGTATATCCCATAATTTTAGCAAGGGTTTGCGCAAATTGTTTTTGATAAAGCTGAGAATCAGTTTTAATTTCACCTTTTGCTGCTATTTCCGGACCCATTGTGGCAAACCATATTTGCGAAGCTCCGGCAATATCAGAACCATGATCTGTCCATTGCGATTTTATTTTATCTCCACGACCATGATCTACCGTAATTAGTAAAGTTGTTTTGTTTTTGTATTGGGGATCATTTTGAACAAAATTCCAGATTTCTTCAATCCATTTATCTACCTGATTTGCGGCATCAAGATAGGAACGATAATGGCCATGATGCGCCCATTCGTCTGTCTCTCCGTAAGCAACATAAAGTACTTTTGGCTTTTTAGTTTTTAGTTCGTCCATCGCCTGATAATGGGTAAAAACATCCAGACATTCATCCATATGAAATGGTTTGTACGAGTTGTTACGCATCTCATTTAATAGTTTTTGACTCGCAGTTGGTTTATTTCCTCCAACATTATCAAATGCCGAAATCACAGGGAAACCACTTCTTTCTTCATTTAAAATTCTGTCAAACGCATCCCACGCACCAAAAGCGGCCACTTTTCCTTTTAACTTGGATTGCTGATTTAGAAATTCTAAAACATTTACATTAGGATTGGCTTTATAACTGTTTGAATTGACCTTAAGATCGACATTTCCGGTCATAATCTCACTATACCCCGGATAACTAAACCAATATGGGTTTGCAACATCAACTTTGTTTCCCAGATCGCGGTTGCCGTAAATTTGCCCTTTCGAAACAATTTCTGACCAAAAAAAAGGCATTAATTTTTTACGTGATGCTGTAATGTCAGGGCTTCCATAATTTTTGTAAATATAGGTACTGTCTCCCTGATTGAATTTTTTATCATTGGCAATTGCAGGATCAATTCCCTTAAAAACTTCCTGCCATCTAAAACCATCTGTGGTTATGATGATAATGTTTTCTGTTTTTTGAGCAGTGGTTAAAAAGCTTATTAAAGCAATCGGAATTAAAAATATTTTTCTCATTTTGTATCTTATTTAGAGTAAGTAGATTTCGTAACAATGATAACTAGAGATCAGGTTAAAAACTAACTTACGATGTTATTTCTTTTTTAAATATTTTACAGCTTCTTCGAGAGTTGCATCTCTATTTTTTAAGTAGTCGCTTAAAGTTGGAATAACTTCTATATCTGGTTTTATACCATAACCTACAAATTCTCTTCCATCTGGATATGTATCTTTTTTTGTGCAAATTCTTGCCGATCCTCCTCCGGGTAAATCAAATAGAAAAGGCTGTCCTGTACTAGCAAATGAATTTTGCCCCATCTTAATCATATGTTTTTGAGTATCGGCATAAATTAGAAAATCTTCTGCCGCTGATGCTGTATTGTGACCAAGCAAAATTACAGTGGGAACAACTATTCTTTTTGCCTTTAGTTTTATGGTGTCGGCTTCATAATCAAAATCATAAAAGAAATTATCACGGTAAGATAAATAGGCTTTTTTCTTCCATAAGTTATTTACAGTATCCTTTGCAGTCACAGATTTTCCCCACGCTTTGAAGGCTGGAATGTGCAATCTGCTTTTCGTCTTTGATCCGTAAAGAAGAGTGTCATTGGTTAAATATTGCAATATTGCCATTCCAATGCTTGTACTTCCTCCGCCATTATAGCGTAAATCAATGATTAACGATTTTGCTTTATACAATTCAGGAAGTTTTGCTGTAAACAAGCTGTCAATCTTTTTATTAGAGAAAGAATTTAAAGAAACATAGGCAGTTTCGTTATTCATCCATTTAAAGTCTAAAAGCTGTCTGTCTACTTCAAAAGGCGGAAAAACTTCTTTTTCTTCTGTTTTTTTATGAGTTAAAGTCAGTTCTATGATTTTTTTATTCGGCTTTTTTATTTTGATTTTAAAAGTGTCTCCGTCCAAACCTTTTAACAAACTTGAGATACTCCAGTCTTGTAAAACATAATCAGTTGAAGAAGAAATGTAAGGAGCAACATTTTCATCAATAAATTTTTGAACAAGTTTTCCATTGACTTCTATGATTTCGCTTCCAACAGGAACTTCTTCTTTTTTGCTCAAATTTATTCTCGTTATTATTGCCTTTCCTTCAATATTTTTAACAAAAAGTCTATAGTCCCCAAACATATTGGTCATTTGTATAATGTTATCGGGAAAATAAACATTTGTATGTCCATCTTTTAATAAAGCACAAAACTTTTGAAGTTCGAGGTAATACTCGTAATCGTTTTTTGTATTCTGAACAATAGAAATAAGTTCTTTGTATCTATTATCCCACATCGTCCGATCAACTTTATTCAAATAGACAAAATTGTAATTTACTTCTTGCCAGAACTTTGAAAGTCCGTAAACTTTATCACTAGGGGATAATGTATTTGGAGTTTGTGCCAAAACAGTAATTGTAAAAAAAAGTGATAATAATACAAAAGTTTGTTTCATTATATGGTTTGTTTTATATGGTTAGAGTAGTTTAGATGATTTGAAAAGCGATTCATCTACAAAATCCCTCTGGCTTTTATCTCTAAATATTTATTGATAGCGTCGAGAGTCAAATTTTCGGGTTGTGTAAGTACCGAATGTATTCCGTATTTTTTAAGTTCGTTTACAATAAGGCGTTTTTCGAAAATGAATTTTTCTGCAATTACTTTATCGTAAACTTCTTGTATGGTGCTTGTTTTTTTGTTTATGATCGTATTTAATTCAGTATTCTGAAAGAAAACAACAACCAATAAATGACTCCTTGCAATTCCTTTTAAATAAGGTAATTGTCTGTTTAGGCCATCCATAGTTTCAAAATTGGTATACAAAATAATCAAACTTCTTTGATTGATATTTTTCTTAATATCTACATACAATCGGCTATAATCACTTTCAAAAAAGTCAGTCTTGATATTGTATAAGGTTTCGAGGATTTTTTGCATCTGCGAGCCTCTTTTTTCGGCAAAAACTCTGTTTTCTACTTTTTTAGAAAAAGAAAAAAGGCCGGCTTTATCTTGTTTTTTCAAGATAACATTCGACAAAACAAGAGTCGAGTTTATAGCGTAATCCAGTAAGCTTAAACCGTCAAAAGGCATTTGCATAACACGGCCTTTATCAATCGCCATATAAACAGATTGTGATTTTTCGTCCTGAAACTGGTTGACCATCAAAGCATTTTTCTTTGCAGTCGCTTTCCAGTTTAAAGTGCGCAAATCATCACCCTGAACATATTCCTTAATTTGTTCAAATTCCATTGTATGGCCAATTCGACGAATTTTCTTGATTCCGTATTGGAATAAATTATTCGAAAAAGCCAGTAAATCGTATTTTCTTAATTGAATGTACGAAGGGTAGGCAGGCACCATTTTGTTTTTGTCAAAAGAGAACCTTCTGGAAATTAGTCTTAACGGCGATGAAACATAAATATTTAAAGATCCAAAATTGTATTCGCCACGTTCTGTAGGACGAAGTTCATAACTGATTTCTTTTTGAGATGACGCTTTTAATTTTTTTATAATCTTGAAATCGCGAACCTGAAACTGAAACGGAATTTCGTCAATAATTTTAATGGAAACCGGAAATGTATATTGATTTTTCAGATAGAGGGTAATCGGATTTAAATCTCCGTTTGATAATTTTTCAGGTGTAATTCTCTCTGCTTCAAATCCGTTTTTTGTGATATATAAAAGCAAAATATCGAGACCTAAAAATGTAATAAGCGTTAAAACTCCAAACCAAACGGCATTGTAGATATTAGGAAAAATAAAAGCACAGACAAATAAGGCTATAATGCCCAAAAGCAAATAGAAAAAGAAGTTATTGAGATATAGACTTTTTATGAATTTCATTTTTTATTTAATTTCATGTTTTAGGCTTCATGTTTCAAGTTTAGCTAACATTTTCAGGCTGAGCGAAGTCGAAGCCTTTATGTTGTATCCTTCGACTTCGCTCAGGGTGACATCACTGATGGTTATCGACTCAAATTTCACATTAACAATTCACAATTATCTTGGTATTTCTACCGTTTCAATAATTTGTCTGATAATTTCAGAACTCGAAATTCCTTCCATCTCTCTTTCCGGAGCAACAATAACACGATGTTGTAAAACAGGAATCGTAGCTTCTTTAATATCTTCGGGAGTAACAAAATCACGTCCACGAATAGCGGCAAAACCTTTAGCAGCATTCAATATGGCAATAGAAGCACGAGGCGATGCACCAAGATACAAAAAGGCATTTTCTCGGGTATTGACAACAATACGTGCAATATATTCCAGTAGATTCTGTTCTACTCTAATTTGTCTCACTAAAGCCTGATATTCTTTTATTTCAGCCGAAGAAAGTACCGTTTTAATAGCTTCCAATTTGCCATGATTCTGGAGCAAATGTTCTCTTTGAATAATTAGTATTTCTTCGTCTAATTTTGGATAATCGATCGTGATTTTGAATAAAAAACGGTCCAATTGCGCCTCTGGCAAACGATACGTTCCTTCCTGTTCGATTGGGTTTTGAGTAGCAAGTACTAAAAATGGAGTATCAAGCTGATAAGTTGTGCCATCAATAGTAATCTGACGCTCTTCCATAACCTCAAATAATGCGGCCTGTGTTTTGGCAGGTGCACGGTTAATCTCATCAATTAAAATCAGATTAGAGAAAATAGGCCCTTTTTTGAATTCAAATTCAGAACTCTTTAAATTAAAGATTGAAGTTCCTAAAACATCAGAAGGCATTAAATCCGGAGTAAACTGAATTCGGCTAAAGCCAATATTCAGCGTTTTTGAAAGTAACTTTGCCGTAATTGTTTTGGCAACTCCGGGAACTCCTTCAAGTAAAACATGTCCGTTGGATAAAATGGCCACCAAAAGCTGATCGATCATTTTATGCTGCCCAACAATCACAGTTTCCAATTCTTTTTTAATGATATTGATGTGATCCAATAAAGGCGTTAGATTTATTCTGGTTTCAAAATTCACATTTTCATTTGTGATTTCTGTTGCTGGGGTATTAAAATCGTCCATATTTTGGTTTGTTTTCTTTTGTTGATTATGTGTTTTTTACCATTCCGTAAATTAATTGGAAGCAGTAAAACTTTTGCCTAATGTAAAATTTTTTCTATTGCATTATTAATTCGGATTAAATCTTCTTCAAGACTTCCGTGATAACTTTTCCGGTGTTCATTAATTAAAAATACGAGTTCCTGTATATCAGTTATGTTTTTACCTGTTTTATAATGGAGCTTTTTGATAAATTCATCATCAAGTTTTGTTGTATCCATTAAATACTCATTTCTCATTTTCTCTAAGAAATAAATAATCTTTTTATCGATAATGTTGGTGTGATCTCCTTCCTGATAATATAAGTTTCCAATTGTTTTGGTAAAATCGACCGTTAAATTAGGTAACGGTTTAATGATTGGCACTATTCTTTGTTTGCGCTTAATATTAAAAATAATAAAAATCAGAATGGCAATAATGCAAAAATAGTAGGCCCATTTTAATCCTGGCTGACTAAAAATATAACGCAAAGGTGAGTTGGAAATGGATTCACCGTTTTGCCCTTTTATGTACCAGAAAATATCTCCTTTTGGAATATAGGACAAAACATTTTCGGCATATTGATAATGATTCCCTTTTAATAAATGATAGTTGGTAAAGGCTGCAGGCTGAGTGTGCAAATAAAAGTAACCGTTTTTGTATGGAACTTTTATAAAATTGATGTGTTTTTCATTTTTAACAGAGGTCTGATAGCCTAAAACAGTTGTTTTTGAAGTATCTATTTTGGTGAAATAATCCTCTAAAGATTGCTTAAAAAAGTATTTTTTTGAGCTGAACTTTTTGTTCGCCATCCAGATCGAAGTACTGTTTAAATTTTTAAAATTAGTTTGCACTTCCAGTTTTAAACTATCCATTAAAATTTGAGGAAAATTTCTCATACTCAAAAAAACATTATTACCATGCGAAACAAAGTAAAATAGTTCTTTTACAGACTCATCATCAATATCTTCCTGTTCTGCTATATTAATAAAAGTTCCTTTTATTTTGTAAGCAGAAACCAGAGAATCTTCATCATATTGAGAATCTAAATATTCATATGGTGTTATGGTCGAGATTTTTTCAATCTTAGACCCTTTCATAAGAGTATTGATCTCTTTATCAAAAATAAACAGACCATAAGGAATTTTGTCCTGAACAGAAAAAGTCGGGCGCCAGTCTATAGGTTTAGGTTTGTCCCGGTCTGCAATTAGAATTAAGGCTAAAACAAAAACCAGAATAGCCACATAAATTTTGATGGATTTATTCATTGCTAAAGGTTTTTATGGCTGTTTTAAATCGGTTTTCGGTTTTTATAAAAGTACTTTCATCAATTTCAAATTCACCATACCAAATATAATTGTATAAATAAGACAAATAGGTAAACTCTTCTTTATGAACGGGACTTTGAAGCTCGTACAAATAATCTGAATTGGTTTTTTCGATATCCCATTCTATGTAACGATTTTGCGCCATGACTTTGAGCAGCCATAAATAATAATACCTGACAGCAGCTCTTTTTTGTCCGGACTGAATGCTCTCTTTTATTAATTTTTGGAAATCTAAAAGATGAATGTTTTTCTCTGCGTCTGAATATATAA
Source organism: Flavobacterium sp. N2038 (assembly GCF_025947185.1). Lineage (NCBI taxonomy): Bacteria > Pseudomonadati > Bacteroidota > Flavobacteriia > Flavobacteriales > Flavobacteriaceae > Flavobacterium > Flavobacterium sp. N2038. The sequence continues at coordinate 3,812,597 of NZ_CP110001.1, read as the reverse complement.
TGGTTCTTTTTTGAGAATTTTTTCCAAATATCCATCGGCCTTCTTTATTGATTAGTGCTTTTACAATGAGATAAATAACGACAATAATGACCAAAACGGCAATTATCTTCATTAATAGTGCTACAAAATTAAGAGAGGCTTCAGGGTTACTAAATGTAAACATTCTTCTAAAGATGCTGGCGAGCCATTCTTTAAAACTATCCCAAAGTGTTTTTTCCAGTGGCTTTGTTTCGTAAACAAAATCAGAATCAGTGTATTTTTTTTTGAAACCTTTAGCAAAAGTTTTTGCTTCAACAGTAGTGGTGTCAATTTGAATGTCTTTTTCAGTATATTTTACAGAGCTGATTTTTGCTGGCTCTTCGATCGTCAAAGAATCCTGTGCATGAGAAGTACTGCAGAAAAGGAGAAAAAATAAAATAAAGAAAATTCTATTCATTATGGTTTCCGATTAATTCAGTTAGGCTTATAATTGTTGTGTTTTTTTGTGTACAATAAACGGATATACCAAATAATAAAATGAAATTATTGCCAATGTAAATAAGATGATAAAGCTGCTTAACCAATTAGGCATATCAATTGAGTAACGGGTAATAAAACCTTCCAGAAATCCGGCACTTATTGTAAACGGAAATGTACTAAGGAAAATTTTGAAACTGTTCTTAAAACCAATTTTAAACGAATTTAGTCTTGAAAAAGTTTTTGGAAATAACATAGAAGTTCCCAAAATAAATCCTGCTGTTGTTTCGATTACAATGGCAAATATTTCCATAGAACCATGAATCCAGATACCTCTCACGCTTTTCCAGAAAACACCCTGTTCAAAAAAGAAATACTGAAAAGAGCCGAGCATGATGCAATTGTTCAGGAAGATAAAAAAAGTTCCAATTCCGGCAAAAATTCCAAAGAAGTAACATTTTGCACCTACATAAAGATTATTCATTGTAATACCAATAAAACTTCCCCAGTTACTGCCTGAACCATATACGGCCATTGGGTCTCCTTTTTTAATGTTTTCTAAAGTCATGTTGACATAATCATTACCAAGGATTAAGCGAACAAAAGTAGGGTCGTATTTTGCTGAAACCACTCCTATTGAGACCGTTACTGCAAACAAAATAAAAGAATACATTAAATAACGTCTGTATTCATATACAAGCAATGGAACATCGGTTAAGAAAAATTCCAGAACGGTGTTTTTTTCAGTTCTTTTGGTTTTATAAATTTTCTGATAGATCTGAGATGCAAGGTGGTTTAAGTAAATTACTGTTTTACTTTTTGGATAATACGTTTGTGCATACGACAAATCATTCATCATTTGAATGTATAAATTAGCTAACTCGTCAGGATTTTTTTTAGCTTTGCCAAAAATAGCTAGCTCAAATTCCAGCCATTTTTCTTTATTCTGTTTTATGAAGGCGACTTCTCTCATTGTAGGCTAAAATATAAAATATGTCAGAATTATCTATTAATACAACACAAAATGTCAAAATAAATTTCATAGCGGCCTCTGTGGGGGAACGATTGGGGGCTTATTTTATTGATTTGCTGATTAAAGGATCCTATATTTTTGTGGTTTCAATGCTGTTTTTTTACTGGCTTCATCTGGATAAATTAATGGACGGTTTAGATTCATGGTCCAGAGGTTCTGTTTTGTTAATGCTTTATTTTCCTGCAATAATCTATTCAATTACATTGGAAAGTATTTTTGAAGGACAGTCGTTTGGAAAAAAACTGGTAAAAATAAAAGTGGTTAAAATTGATGGGTATCAAGCCGGATTTGGGGATTATTTAATTCGCTGGTTTTTCAGAATAATTGATTTTTCATCTTTGTATGGTCTGGTCGCTCTTATTACCGTTGTGTCAAGTAAAAAAGGACAACGTCTTGGAGATATAGCTGCCGGAACTGCAGTAATTACCTTAAAAAACAAAATTAATATAAGTCATACTATTCTGGAAGATATAGGAAATTCGTACGTTCCAACGTATCCATTGGTCATTAAATTATCTGACAATGATATGCGAATTATCAAAGAAACTTTCAAAAAAGCAGATGCTAAAAATGACCATGAAATCATCTACAAATTAGTTGCTAAAATTGAAAGTGTTACCGGGATTAAAAACCAGTCCGGAAATAATAGCGATTTTATAAGAGTGATTTTGAAAGACTACAATTATTATACTCAGAATATGTAAAGAAAATTTGTTGTTTTTCTGCTTTATTTTGTGAGAAAATAAATTGGTTTTGTATCTTAGTCGGAAATCAAAATCCACGAATTTTTAAAAACAAATTACTGAAATTTAAGAACTTATGAAAATTAAAAACGTATTTGCCATTGTAATTATGTTACTCGTTTCGGTTAATATTTTAGCCCAGGGGAAAAAATTAGATAAAATTATAAAAAGAGATTATCAGATCATCGATTGTACCATTGCTAAAATATCTGATAAAGAAGTTGAATATTCTTTACCGGGAGAGACTTTGTTAATTGCCCTTGATGTTTCACAAATTGCCCGAATTGATTTTGGAAGCGGGCGTTCACAAACATTTGATGTTTCGACTCCAAATAATGCATCACAGAATAATGCACCTCAAAATAATTCTGGACAAGAAGCTGCTTCTGCAACATTCAAGCCCAATACGATTGCAGTATTACCAGTTCCTTATATGAATTCTGATAATCAGGAAAGTTCTGAAGATATGGCTAAATTTGCCCAAAATGATCTTTATAATAAATTATTAGATAAATCTGCGAACATTTTTCCTCTTACAGTTCAGGATCTAAGAACAACCAATAGTTTATTGCATAAAGCAGGAATTGATCATAATACGATAGATGAAACACCTATTGAAGATTTGCAAAGAATATTAGGAGTAGATAATATTGTGGCAGCAAAAGTGTCTTATACAATGAATTCCGGTACAACTGCAACAACTTACAACAGCGGGAATGCAAAAATAAGTGATAATAACAAAAAAGTAAAAACCAATGATATTTCGACTACAACAGCAAATACAACGGTTTATTATTATTACACAGTTTACTTTGATATGTATAAAAATGGCACAAAAATTTACTCACAAACCCGTAAACCATTTTTAGCAGTAAAAGACAGTTGGATGGAGTCAATTGCCTATTTATTAAAAAGAAGCCCCATTTACGTAAAAAAATAATTAGTATAAAAGAGGTAATTAATTTAAGTTTTTTTACCTCTTTTTTTTGCCCTTTTAATGAAATAAAATGTTTGATTTACTTGATATAATCGGAACAATGGCATTTGCCATGTCAGGAGCTTTAACAGCAATGCACAAAAAATTAGATCCTTTCGGGGTTTTTATAATTGCGTTTGTGACAGCCGTTGGAGGAGGAACATTGCGCGATGTCCTTATTGGTCGAACTCCGGTAGTCTGGATGCAGGATTTAAAATATGTTTACGTAATTATTTTAGGTTTTTTCCTGACGATTCTTTTTAGAAAAAGGCTGGACAAGCTTAGGACTTCTTTGTTTTTGTTTGATACAATCGGACTTGGTGTTTTTACATTAATCGGACTTGAGAAAGGAATTATAACAGGTTTACACCCTGTGATATGTATAGCACTGGGAACCATGACAGCTTGTTTTGGAGGAGTGCTTCGTGATATTTTATGCAATGAAATTCCAACTATTTTTAGAAGAGAAATCTACGCAACGATTTGTATTTTTGGCGGAATTGTGTTTTTTGGTTTAAAAAAGCTAAATTTAGAAAATGATATTCTTTATCTTTTAACCTCTGTTGTCATAATTACAGTACGTTTATTAGCCGTAAAATTCAAATGGTATCTGCCGGCTTTTGATCATAAATAAAATTTTTAAAGTGGCTAAATTTTCAGTAAAAAAATACGATACAAGCGATTACGAATTATGGAATAATTTTGTCCATCAGGCAAAGAATGCGACATTTTTATTTCATCGTGATTTTATGGAATACCATAGCGATCGCTTTGAGGATTATTCTCTTTTAGTTTTTGAAGAAGAAAAATTACGGGCAATTCTTCCTGCCAATAAAACTGGAAATTCGATCTATTCGCATCAGGGACTTACTTATGGGGGACTGGTTTATTTGCCAAAATTAAGAGCAGAGAAAGTCGAATCTATTCTCGATGAAATCCTGTTTTTTCTCAAAGAAAATGGTATAGAAAACTTCTACTATAAACCCATTCCGGGGTTTTATTTTCCAGCGGGAAATAAAGAAATGGACTTTTTTTTATTTAAAAGAGAAGCACAGCCTGAAAGAAAAGAAATGAATCTGGCGATCAACTTAAAATTGCCATTGAAGATTTCAAAAAGCAAAATGAAACATTTCAGAAGAATCGAAAATCTTGATTTAGATATCGTTGAAGAAGAAGATTTTGAGCCTTTTTGGGAATCGGTTCTGGAGCCCAGATTGTTAGAGAAATTTAATGCGAAACCAGTTCATACCAAAGAAGAAATGACACTTTTAAAGCAAAAGTTTCCCGATAAAATAAGACAATATTCTGTTTATCAAAATGATCAGATTATCGCCGGAATTACCATCTTTGAAACGCAAAACGTTGTAAAGTCGCAATACGGAGCTACTTCTGAAAAAGGAGAAGAAGTAAGAGCACTTGATTTTTTATTTATTAATCTGATTCATAAATACAAAAGAAAAGGAAAGCATTTTTTTGATATGGGAATTGTAAATGAAGAAAATAAAAGCGGATATCATACCGGACTTTTGCAACAAAAAGAAGAATTGGGCTGTTCTGTTTACAATCAGGATTTCTACAAAATTGCTTTAAAATGATACCGTTTCTGGATCTGAAAAAAATAAACGAACCGTATGAAACTGCTTTTCGGGAAAAACTGAAAGAAGTTTTAGAAAACGGCTGGTATATTTTAGGAAAAGAATTGCAAACTTTTGAAAAGGCTTTTGCCGAATATTGCCAGACGAAGTATTGTATTGGAGTTGGAAACGGATTTGATGCTTTGGTTTTAATTTTTAAAGCATATATTGAGCTCGGAAAACTAAAAAAAGGCGATGAGGTCATTGTACCTGCCAACACTTATATTGCAAGTATTCTGGCGATTTTACAAGCCGATTTAGTTCCGGTTCTGGTTGAGCCAAAGCTGGAAACCTACAATATAAATCCGGATTTAATTCAGCAGAAAATCACTTCAAAAACAAAAGCTATTTTAGCAGTTCATCTCTACGGACAATTAGCTGAAATGGATAAAATAAATTCAATTGCAGAAAAATATAATTTAGTTGTAGTTGAAGATTGTGCGCAAGCGCATGGTGCAAAAGGAAATTTTAAATTCCAATCCCGAAACCTTGGGGTAAATTCCAAATTCCAATTAGAAGAAAGGATAAAATCTAAAACCTACAATCTAAAATCAGCAATTGCATACAGTTTTTATCCGGGAAAAAATCTGGGCTGTCTGGGCGATGGCGGAGCCATTACAACAAACGATGAGGAGCTGGCAAAAGTGCTTTATTCACTTCGGAATTATGGCTCAGAAAAGAAATATTATAATGATTATATTGGCGTAAATTCAAGACTGGATGAGTTACAAGCTGCTTTTTTAAATTTAAAATTGCCCAGTTTAAATGCAGATAATGAAAAGCGCAGAACAATTGCAAAAAGATATTTAACTGCAATTAAAAACGATAAAATAATACTGCCATTTTGGGATTTATCTCATAATCATGTTTTTCATTTATTTGTTATCAGAACCGAAAATCGGGATGATTTACAAGATTATTTAGCTCGGAATACTATTCAGACCGTTATTCATTATCCAGTTCCGCCACATAAACAAAAGGCTTTTGGAGAATGGAATAACTTGTCATTTCCTATAACAGAGAAAATTCATAACGAAGTTTTAAGTTTGCCAATGAGTCCGGTTTTAACAGAAACCGAAGTAGATTTTATTATCGAAATTTTAAATAAGTACTAGTTAGTGTCTGATACAAAATCATATCGGCAGATTTTAAAAACTACTTCGCTTTTTGGCGGCGTTCAGTTTTTCTCAATCCTGATTTCAATTATCAGAACCAAATTAGTAGCTGTTTTTATTGGACCTGCAGGAATGGGAATTATGGCTTTGCTGAATTCGACTTTAGGTGTTTTAAGCAGTATTTCGGGTTTAGGAATAGAAACCAGTTCGGTAAAAAATATCTCTGAAAAATATCAAAATGAAGATTTAAAAACGGTTTCAAAAACAATTCAAATCGTAAAAAAAATGGTTCTTTTTACGGGGATTTTGGGAATGATTTTGACTTTTGTATTCTCTAAAGCCCTAAGTATAATAACTTTTGGCGATTCCAGTCAGACCTATGCTTTTGCTGTTCTTTCGATTACCATGTTATTTAAACAATTAAGTTCAGGACAATTGGCCATTTTGCAGGGTTTGCGGTCTTTTCGGTTTTTAGCGAAAGCCAATTTGTACGGCAATCTGTTTGGACTTCTTTTTTCGGTTCCGCTTTACTATTTTTTAAAAATAGATGCGATTCTTCCAACCATAATAATTACATCATTTTCTGCTTTAATTTTTTCACTTTATTATTCGAATAAAATTAAAACGGAGAAAGAGAAAATATTAAATACCTCATTAATAATAGAAGGAAAACTGATTGTAAAATTAGGTTTTATGCTTACTATTAGCAGTGTTTTGACACTTTTATCGACTTATTTAGTTCAGATTTATGTTGGAAAAACGGGAGGTCTGGAACAAGTAGGATTCTATAATGCAGGTTTTACATTACTGAATTCTTATGTGGGAATTATTTTTACCGTAATGAGCACAGATTATTTTCCTAAACTGGCTTCTGTTAATTCTGATAATGAAAAAGTGAGATCCAGTGTACAGCAGCAGGCTTTTATTTCAGTTTTAATCATTACACCAATTATTACTTCGTTTTTGGCCTTAAGTCCAATTATTGTAAAACTGATTTATACGGTAAAATTCAACGCAATTTTACCCATGATCAGCGCAGGAATAATCGGGATGTTGTTTCGTGCCGTCTCCTGGTCAATGGGATTTATTTTAATAGCCAAAGGAGATTCAAAAATATTTGTAAAAACAGCAATTGGTTTTAATACATTGTCTTTGATAATGAATATTTCGGGCTATTATTTTTATGGCTTAGAAGGTTTAGGATTTAGTTTTTGTCTTTATTTTTTATTTCATTTTATTGGATTGAAAATCATAACCAGGAACCGCTATAATTTTTATTTTGAAAATGATTTTTACAGCATTTATTTAGTTTGTTTTTTGGTTTGCAGTGCAGCATTTTTGATTCGATATATTGAAATCCCGGTTTTAAAATATGGCTTACTAAGTATTATAATTTTGTTTTCATTTGGCTTTAGTTGGCATCAAATGAATAAAAAAATGAATTTAAACGAAATATTTACGTCATTTGTTCAACGAAAAAGAAATACCAATGATTCGAAGTAGTTACAGAAAATGCCGTACATTTTATCACAAACTCAAGTTTTACAATTCGGTAAACTGGACCAAAACTTTGTATTTTAATTTCAAAAAACTCCCTTTTGAAACTGCTAAAAAACTTCCTGTTTTCTTTTATAATAAAGTAAAATTCACATCAATTCAGGGTGAAATAAAAGTAGAAGGAAAAATTACAAGAGGCATGATTGGTTTTGGTCAGCCTTATGAAATAAACACCCGTCACAAAGGGATTGCCGAAATTAATATCATGGGAAAAATGGTCTTTAAGGGGCATGCCCAGTTTGGGAAAGACTATTTTGTTTTTATTGGTGAAAACGGATATTGCGAATTTGGCAATATGTCATCAATGGGATCTAATGCAAAATTGATTTGTATAGAAAAAGTGGTTCTGGGAAATTATGTTCGTCTTGGTGCCGAAACTCAGATTATTGATACCAATTTTCATGATATGATCGATACCAATACTGGTGAAAAACAGAAGAAAACCGGACCAGTTTTTATTGGGAATTTTAATTATAGCGGCAGTAGAATTTCTATAATGAAGAACACCGTAACACCTGATTATTGTACCATCGCAACCAACTGTTTCTGTAACAAAGATTATACTTCCTGGGGAAATAATATTTTGATCGGTGGTATTCCCGCACAACTAATCCGTAAAAATATATCAAGAGATTGGGAGGGAGAGAAAGAAGCATTAGATGCTTATTTAGCCATTTAATGCTTTTCTTGGGTCAGAAAAAGTGATGTATTGAATCCTTTTTTATGAAAAAAGTATTCGTATTCTTTGTTTTACCTCGAGTAAAATGTATCTAGATAACAATTTAAAATCAGAAGTTTTATAAGCCAGAATCATATCAAAATGCATTCGTTTTAAAATAGCCTTATGTTCTTCTTTTGTTTTATTAAGCCTGATTGTTTTTTTGATAATTAAATAAGTGGAGTAGTTTATCTTTTGGGCTCTTGGATCTTTTTTAAGATAAAAATGTGTTCCCAAAGACGCTGTTGAAATTCTTTTTTGAATTAAAATTTCATCAATAAAATCAAAATCATAAAGGCGAGATGCTCTAATCCAAAAATCTAAATCTTCATAAGCCAGATTCTCATCATAACCTTTCAAATCATCAAAAACCGATTTTTTGACCATAGAAGATACAGAGCATATACTGTTTCCTCCAGAAATAACACTAAGGTAAATATCTCCTGTTTTTCGTTTTTCAATGGTTTTTTTAGAGTCATTTACAGGAAAAAAATAAGAATCAAATTCGCCATTTTCTGTGATTAATTCAGTATTTCCGTAAACAACAGCAAGATTTTTAAAATCACTTTCCTGAAAAGTATTTATTTGCAGCGAAACACAATTTGGCATTAAAATATCATCACATGCCAGATCAATTATAAAATCACCTTTTGCCAGTTTTAATGCTTTATTAAATGATTTAGTATTACCTAGATTAGTTTCATTTTCAATAAATTGAATGTGAGGATAATTAATCAGCCATTTTTTAATGACTTCTCTGGAATTGTCTGTACTCAAATCATCAACTAGTATCAATTCAATAAATGGATAATCCTGATTAATAGCCGACATTAAACTCTCTATCACAAATTTTTCATGATTGTAACACAAGCAAATAATGGTCACTAATGATTTATTCTGCATATTGTTTTTTGAGAGTTTAATTGATTTTAAAATAATGAAATGGTTGCTTAAATGTTAGAAACTAAGGAGCAAGATTTTTTTCTAATCTTTATTTTTTAATCTCGCAAAGTCGCAGAGTCGCAGAGTTTTTTCTTATTTAAGTTTTATTAATAAAAACTTTGCGCCTTCGCGTCTTTGCGAGCAATTTTCGTTGCTAAAAAAAGACTTATAAAAATAATCTCGTTGACATTGAATACGCTTTTTACACATTTTAAACTATGTTTCTATGTGTTAAAAAGATATATTTGATACGAAAATAAGAAAAGGTAAATGATATTGTCCCACAAAAAAAAGAAAATTGCTTTAATTGGTTACCGTCTGAGCGGAGGCGGAAGTGACAAAGTAATGGCAAATTTGTCCCTTTTTTTTGAAAAACAAGGATTTGAAGTTGATATAATTATTGTTCTCAATGAAGTTAGTTTTCCTTACTCTGGAAAATTGGTCAATTTGGGATTATTGAAAAATAAGAGTAACGGAATTTTCAACAAGATCAGGCGCTTAAAAGCTTTAAGAAGGTATTTAAATGAAAATCAATTTGATTTTATAATCGATTTTCGTTTCAGGACAAAAATTATTCAGGAACTTATTTTGGCTCGATTTATTTATAATGCCAGAACTATTTTTACGGTTCATAGCTTTCTAATCGATCACTACATGCCAAATAACTCCTGGCTGACACGTTTGATGTATAATCATTGTTACGCAAATGTTGCTACTACAGACGAAATGAAAAGGTTTATTGAAAATAAACATCAATTAAATAATGTAGTTGCAATTCATAATCCTTTATATTTTGATGAAATAAAGGAAAAATGCGAGGATAAAATTGATTTTGATTTCGAATTTATAATTGCAATCGGGCAATATGAAAATGAAATAAAACAGTTTGATAAATTAATTTCAAGTTATGCAAAATCTGATTTGCCACGCAAACAAATTCATTTGGTTATTGCAGGTAATGGCGATGAATTAAAATTAAAAAAGACAATTGTAGAACATAAAATTCAGAATTTTGTTCATCTGACAGGTTATCAAAACAATCCATTTAAATATCTTAGTAAGGCTAAATTTTTAGTTTTAAGTAGTAAAAATGAAGGTTTTTCAAATGTTATTTTAGAAGCTTTGGCGTGTGAAACACCAGTTGTGTCATTTGATTGTGATTTTGGTCCCAGAGATCTGATTCAGTCTTTTGAAAACGGTATTTTAGTCGAGAATCAAAACTGGAAGAAGCTGACAGAAGTGATGAATTTATTCGCCTCAGACGAAGTTTTATATCAAAAATGCAAACAAAATACATTGAAAAGCACTGAACCATTTTTATTAGAAAAAATTGGAAATCAATGGCTAAATTTGCTACAGGCAGACTAAAAATATGACAACAATTCAAGATATAGAATTACTTAAAATTCCGGTTGTAGAAGATTTAAGCGGCAATTTGGCTTTTATTCAAAATGGGATTTTACCATTTGATTTCAAAAGGGTTTATTATCTTTTTGATGTTCCAAGCAGTGCATTTCGTGGTGGACATTCGCATATAGAACAACACGAAGTTCTGATCGCTTTAAGCGGAAGTTTTGAGGTAACAGTAAACGACGGTAACGATAAAAAAAGTTATTTACTAAATAAACCCAATCTTGGGCTTCATTTACCAAAGGGGATCTGGAGAGAATTAGAAAACTTTTCTTCGGGTGCAATTTGTCTCGTTTTGGCATCTGATATTTTTGAAGAATCCGATTATATTCGGGATTATGAAACTTTTTTGAATTCGAAAAAATGAGGCTTCTTTATATTGTTCCCAAAATAAAAAATGCCGGCGGTGTTGCACGTGTTTTGTCTTTAAAAGCAAATTATTTTATTGAAAAGTTTAATTATGAAGTGCATATCCTATCTCAAAATGAAGATGATGATTTGCCATTTTATGATTTTAATTCTCAGGTGGTATTTCATCATATTATTTTAGAAGGAAATGCTTTTCAGTTCTTGAAAGCATATCAAAATCTGATAAATCAAAAGATTAAAGAGATTCAGCCTGATATTGTTCTGGTTGCGGATAATGGTTTAAAAGCGTTTATTTTTCCGTTTATAATTAAAACAAAAATACCGGTGGTATTTGAATGTCACGGTTCAAAATTTATCGAAGAACAGCAACAAAAGAAAGATTTTTTTTCAAAATCAATTCAAAGGATAAAATATCAGTTTAAAACTCTTGGATCCCGACGATTTACAAAAATGGTTGCGCTTTCGTCTGCAAGTCTTGAAGAATGGAATGTGAATAATGGAGTTGTAATTTCAAATCCGTCCTGGATTAAGACCGAAAATCCTTCAACTTTAAAAAATAAAAAGATCATTGCGGTTGCGCGGAATTCTTATGAAAAAGGTTTAGACCGATTGTTGTTAATATGGGAAAAAGCAGTTGAAAAACATTCGGACTGGATTTTAGATATTTATACAGATGAAGCTGATTCTTTACGAAATATAGTGTTTGATTTAGGATTAAAATCAAATGTGAATATTTTTAGTTTTGTAAAAAGTATAGAAGAAAAATATCAGGAAGCTTCAATATATGCAATGACTTCCAGATCAGAAGGATTCCCGATGGTTTTGTTGGAAGCCATGGCTTTTGGATTGCCTTGCATCGCATATGATTGTCCAATTGGTCCCGGAACAATTATCACAAATGATAAAAACGGCTTTTTGATTCCGGAGAATGATTTTGATCTGTATATTGAAAAGCTTTCTTTTTTGATCGAAAATGAAGAAATAAGATTAAAATTGGGGAGCAGAGCAAAAGAAACTTCTGAAAACTTTTCGATTGAAAAAATAATGGAGCAGTGGAAACAGTTTTTTGAAGGATTACAACTCTAAGCTCTCTTGCAAGGTTTCCAAAACCTTGTAGGTCTAAATTACATCCTAGATACCGACAAGGTTTTGGAAACCTTGCAGGAATTCAAAAAATTAAAATAGCCCAATTTATAAAGGTCAAAAAGAAATAAAGATGGTTTTTCTGAAAGTAAATTCCGTTCGATTTTATCTTGATTTTTTTTGAAAATAAAATTCGAAAAGCGAATCAATTTTACTTTTTTAAGAACTTCAAAAGCTTTGACTATTTTGCTGTCATCTGTAGAAATTTTGCCTGATTGATAAAGAAAAAATAAATTTTCTATTGCGGTTTTTGTTTTATTTAAAAAGACTTGAGAAGTTTCTAGATTTAGATGAAAAGTAGGATTTTCTATTCGGGTTATTTTGAAATCATTCTTTTTTAAAACAGAAAAGAAAAGTAAATCTTCATAACCATATTTCGTAACCGATTCATCAAATTGATGTTGTAAAAAAACATCTTTTTTGATTAATAAATTAGAAGTCAGAACAGCCGAAGTTTCTCTTTTCTGCCCGTAAATCCAGCGCAAAAGTTGTTCTTGTTCAGGCTTTTTGTCTTCATAAACAATTCCTCCAAAATAAATGCTTTTAGATTCTGAAATCGCGGCAATATAGTTTTGAATAAAACTATTCTGAGCAGGAAAAGTATCGCAGTCCAAAATTAAAAACCAATCGTATTTTGCTTTTTGAGCTAACGAATTGATGTTTTTTCCTCTTCCTAAATTGCTGTCATTTATAAAAAAGGCACAATTAGAAAAAGAATTTATAATTTGATTTTGAGCGTTTTCGCCAGAATTTGAAGCATCGTCCTGACAAAGAATTTCAAAGTTAATTCCACAAGTATTACATTGCTTTACAAGTTCGTTAACGAGAGGTAAAGCATTATAATTGTAAACCGGAATTAAAATGGAAAGCATTACACGCTTCTTTGCACCACTTCGAAGATTCTTTCATCCTCGCATTTCAATGTTTTAGATGGAAATTTCATCAATAAAGCATAATCGTGCGTTGCCATGATAACGGTTTTACCATTAGCATTGATGTTTTTTAATACTTCTAAAACCTCTGAACTAGTTTGCGGATCAAGGTTTCCTGTTGGTTCATCGGCTAAGATAAATTCAGGATCGTTAAGTAAGGCTCTTGCAATTGCAACACGTTGCTGTTCTCCTCCCGAAAGTTGGTGAGGCATTTTGTTTAAGAAATCTTTCATTCCGACTTTATTCAAAACTTCGTCGATTTTGTGCTCCATAGCCCCTTTTTCAACCCAGCCTGTTGCTTTTAGTACAAAAAGCATATTGTCTTTTACAGAACGGTCCGGAAGTAATTTGAAATCCTGAAATACGATTCCAATTTTACGTCTCAAATACGGGATATCGCTCTCTTTTAAAGTCGCCAAATCAAATTCAACAATGTGACCTTCACCTTCAATTAAAGGTAAATCTGCATATAAAGTTTTTAAGAAACTACTTTTTCCGGAACCTGTTTTTCCAATGATGTAAATAAACTCACCATGTTCAACATCTAAATTAATATGAGATATAATTTTTCTTCCTTCTTGATATATAGTGACTTCTTTAAGAGATAGTACGGTTTCTGACATAGTAAAATTGATTTGAATGGTAAAAGTAATAAGATAACGCTTGGATTCAAAATAAATTTTAATGATTTCTGAATAAAATTGCTCAAAAATGTATTGCAAAATTAAACCATACAAGAGATATAAGTTCATTTTAGTAGTGTTCCGGCAAAGCTTCTTACTTATAATAACTTACATGACTTATACAGTTTAAAACGCGTCATTTTGAATGTTTGAGAATCAATATTTTGATGCTTAATAAGCTGTTTAATAACAACTATAAAGCGATTTGTTCATAATAAATGCCAGAAACGTTTCGTTATACACGGTATAAAATGATACATTTGAATACTAAATTATAATGAAAATGCATAAACTCCTCTGGTTCTTTTTATTCCCAACAGTTCTTATTTCGACCACAGTTTCGGCACAAAAATCAGCTATATATACTTACGAATTAAAGGATTTTGATAAAGCTCTGGCTTTGTATAATGACAAACAATATGCATCGGCGCAACATATTTTTGAATATATAAAAAATAATACTGCACCAACTGAAGAAGTAAAGTCAGACTGTGCTTATTATATTGCCAATTGTGCCATTAGAACAAATCAGGCAAATGCCGATGCGCTAATGGAAAAATTTGTAGAAGACTATCCAACAAGCACAAAACAAAACCAGGCATACATTGAGGTTGCCCAATATTTCTTTGAGCAGGGAAATTATCCAAAAGCTTTGCAATGGTTTGATAAAGTAGATGAAAGCTACATGAGCAAATCTGATTCGGATAAATTTAATTTCCAGAAAGGATATAGTTATTTCAATGCCAAAAAGAAAAAAGAAGCGACAACGTATTTTAATAAAGTGGTAAATTCTCCTGAATTTGGTTCTCAGGCCAAATATTATTTAGGATTTATGGCTTATGAAGGAGATGATTATAAGGAAGCTACAAAATATTTTGATGAAGTTTCTGGCGAAGAAAAATACAAAGAGAAGCTTTCGTATTATCAGGCCGACATGAATTTCAAATTGGGGAATTTCCAAAAAGCAATTGATTTAGGTCAAAAAGCAATGGCAAAATCAAACGAATTGGAAAAATCTGAATTGAATAAAATCATCGGTGAAAGTTATTTCAATTTAAAACAATATGATAAAGCAATTCCGTTTTTAGAGAAATATGCCGGTAAAAAGGGAAAATGGAATAATACGGATTTTTACCAGTTAGGTTATGCGTATTACGAGCAAAAGGATTATGAAAAAGCCATTTCTCAGTTCAATAAAATTATTGAAGGAAAAGATTTCGTAGCTCAGAATGCTTATTACCATTTAGGTTTAAGTTATTTGAACACAGGAAAAAAACAAGAAGCACTGAATGCATTTAAAAATGCTTCTGAAATGGAGTTTAATGCTCAAATTCAGGAAGATGCAGCTTTGAATTATGCCAAATTGAGTTATGATATTGGAAATGCTTATCAGACTGTTCCGGGAATTTTGCTTGATTTCCTGAAAAAATATCCAAATAATGCAAGCAAATCTGAAGTTGAAAAACTATTAGTGGACTCTTATATTTCTACAAAAAATTATAAAGAAGCTTTAACTTTATTAGAGAAGAACAGAACTGCAGAAAATAAAGCAGCTTATCAGAAAGTTTTATTTTACAGAGGATTAGAATTGTATAATGAATCTAATTATGCTGAAGCAGGAAAGATGTTCAAAAGTGCTATCAGCGAACAAAAAACACCTGAGTTTACAGCACGTGCAACATTCTGGAAAGCAGAAACAGAATATCTTGCCGATGATTTTCAGAATGCATTACTGACTTATAAACAGTTTGCGGGTCAGGCTGCTGCAAAATCGACGGAAGAATATAAAAACATCAATTATAATATTGGTTATACGTATTTCAAACTGAAAGATTATGATCAGGCTGCAAATTCATTTCAGGCTCAAATTGAGAATGCGCCATCAGATAAAACACGTTTAAACGATTCTTATTTACGTTTAGGAGATTCCCGTTTTGTGACTTCCAAATATTCGCAGGCAATGGAAGCTTATGGGAAAGCAATTGATGCGAAAGGAGTTGATGCAGATTATGCACAGTTTCAGAAAGCACTTTCGTATGGTTTTATGTCAAAAAATGATCAGAAAATCAATGAGCTGAATAATTTCCTTAAAATGTATAAAAAATCAGAGTATCGTGATGATGCTTTGTTTGAATTAGGAAATACATATGTAGCCGACAAGAAAAATGATTTGGCGATTAAAACGTATGATCAGTTGATTTCAGAATATAAAAACGGCTCATTTACTTCAAAATCGATTTTAAAACAAGGTTTGATCTATTACAACTCTGATCGAGATGAACTGGCTTTGTCAAAATTCAAAAAAGTTGCTGCCGAGTTTCCAAAAACACCAGAAGCGCTGGAAGCAGTTTCAACAGCAAGATTAATTTATGTTGATTCAGGCAAAGTAGATGAATACGCAACATGGGTTAGAACTTTGGATTTTGTATCGGTTACAGATGCAGAATTAGATAATGATACTTACGACGCAGCATTTAAGCAATATAGTCAAAGTAATAACAAAGCAGCAATTACAGGATTCTCAGGCTATGTGAGTAAATTCCCAACTGGTTTACACGCGCTGGAGGCTAATTTTTATTTAGCACAATTAACATATGCCGAAGGTTCTGAAACTAAATCGGTGCCAAATTATCAATATGTAATTGATCAGCCAAGAAGTGAGTTTACAGAACAGGCATTAAACAGATTGGCTCAGATTTACTTAAAAGCAAAAGATTGTGATAAAGCTATTCCGGTTTTAGTGCGTTTAGAAAACGGAGCTGATTATCCTCAGAATAAAAACTTTGCGCAGGCTAATTTGATGAAATGTTATTATGACAAAAAGGATTATGACAATTCTGTGCTTTCTGCCGAGAAAGTTTTAGAAAATCCAAAAGCTGACGCAGGTGTAAAAGCCGATGCGCAAATTATTGTTGCACGAGCAGCAATGCAAACAGGAAATGAAGACAAAGCGAAATCAGCTTATGCAAAACTTCTGACAACTTCTAAAGGAGAATTAGCAGCAGAAGCCTTGTATTATGATGCTTATTTTAAAACTAAAGAAGGAAAATTTGACGCTTCAAATACTACTGTTCAGAAATTGGCCAAGAACTATTCTGCTTATAAGTATTATGGTGCAAAAGGTTTGGTGTTAATGGCGAAAAACTTTTACGGTTTAAAAGATAGCTATCAGGCAACTTACATTTTAGATAACGTAATCAACAATTTCACAGATTATCCGGATGTGGTTGAAGAAGCAAAAAGAGAGTTGAGTGCAATTAAAGTAGAAGAATCAAAAACGAATTCGTCGATTAATAAATAAGAATAAAGAGAATAGAATAAAGAGAATAGAATAAAGAGAATAGAAAAGAAGAAAGAGACAAGATGCAAGATTAAAAGTCTTTCTTCTTTGTTCTTGCTTCTATTTTCTAAAAGAAAAAAAAGAAAGAAATGAGTTTACCTTTTTATATAGTTGATGTTTTTGCAGATAAAAAATACACCGGAAATCAATTGGCGGTTTTTATGGATGCAGAAAAATTAAGTTCAGACGAAATGCAAAAGATTGCACGTGAAATCAATTTTGCGGAAAGCACTTTTGTGACTAAACTGGATAAAGAGAATAATAAAGCCGAGATTAGAATATTTACTCCGGCACATGAAATGCAGTTTGCGGGGCATCCGATAATTGGTACTTCATGGGTTTTGATGAATAAGATTCTTGATAATTCACCAAGTGAAATTAAACTGGAAGTTCCCATTGGGCCAATTGCGATTCATAAATCAGAAGGATTGATTTGGCTAAAAGCAGCACAGCCAAAGTTTTGGGATGTTTTTTCAAAAGAAGATTTCACATTATTCAGTAATTTAAAAATAAGCGATTTCGAAAATCAGTTTCCAATTCAGGAAGTAACCACCGGAAGTGCTTTTGTAATGGTGGGCTTAAGCAGTAAAAGAGCTTTAGAGAATTTGATTTTAGATAAAGATAAAACAGATAACTGGCTGAAGCAGCATTGTAAAACAGATCATAGAGGCTTGTATTTTTATTATTTAGAAGGCTCAAAATTGTTTAGCAGAATGTTATGTGTCGAACATAATCAATTGGTAGAAGATGCTGCAACAGGAAGTGCCAGTACATGTTTACAAGCTTTTTTACTAAAATATCATAAGCCTGAATTAGAATTAACAAATCATCAGGGAGATTATATAAATCGTCCATCTGAAATTTATTTCAAAGGAAAACTAACGGATGATAAATATGATATTGAAATTGGGGGTAACGCTCAGTTTGTTGCTAAAGGAGAGTGGGAAGCTTAGATTATAGAGAATAGAAGCAAGAGAATATAGAGCCAAGATTTTCGGAAAATAGAAAATAGAAAAAAGAATAAAGAATATAGATTTTAGAATATAGAACAGAACAAAGAGTTGGAGCTTAAGAATTAAGAAATGGCATAAGTCTATTTTCTATACTCTTTTCTCTATACTCTTAAAAAGAAGAAATATGAGATTAAATAGCCATAATAAAATTATCATTTTACTGCTGTTGTTTGTTGTTCAGGTTTCATTTTCGCAAAAGAAAAATGAAAATATCGGAACAGAAACGGTAAACGTAGTAAAACCATACTCGCCAACAATATCTGATGCGTTTAAAGTGAAAGAAACTCCATCGCTTGATGATACAGGAAACCAACCCAAAGAAACGATTAAATATAGTATTTTGTCGGTTCCGGTTGCTTCAACCTTTACGCCATCAAAAGGAAAAGCCGAAGGAGTTGAGAAATCTAAAAAAGAACGGTTATTTAATAATTATGCCACTTTAGGAGTTGGAAATTATGGGACTTTAAATGCTGAATTGTTTGTAACGCAGGATTTAGGGAATAATGATTATGTGGCCGGAATGTTTCGTCATCACTCTTCGCAAGGCGGAATTAAAGATGTTAACTTAAATGATGAGTTTTATGATACGGCTTTAAATGTTGGTTATGGAGTAATCAATCGTGATGTGTCCTGGGGTGTTGATTTAGGATATCAGAATCAGGTTTATAACTGGTATGGTCTTCCAGCTGATTTCGGTATGACTTTACCGCCGGCAACGCAGGAGGATTTAATAAGAGGCATTAATCCGAATCACTCTTACAATACAATATCACTAGGTGGAAATGTAGAATTTAACGAAGGGATTTTTAGCAAGATTTCAACGAGGTTTACACATTTTTCAGACAGTTTTTCTTCGTCAGAGAATCGTTTTTATGTAAAGCCAACATTCAAAGTAGATGTGATGGATCAGACTATAAATACCAATATTATTGTAGATCATGTAAGCGGTTCTTTTGAACATAATTATGCCTATGATAATGTTGAACCTTTAAAATACAGTCTGACTAATTTTGGAATAGAGCCAAGTTTTGTGATTAATGAAAATGAGTGGACGCTTGAGTTGGGAGCTGGATTGTATTATGCTTTAGATTCTGAAAACAGCGGAAACAAATTTTATGTTTATCCAAAAGTGAATGCATCATATAAATTGGTTGGTGATTTAATGATTTTTTATACCGGAGTAAACGGAAGCTTAAATCAAAATTCATATGCTGATTTTGTAACTGAAAATCCATTTTTATCTCCAACTTTAAATATGCGACCAACCAGTAATCAGTATACTGTTTTTGCAGGATTAAAAGGAAAATTAGCAAATAATATTAATTATAATTTGACAGGTTCTTATCTGAATGAAAAAGATAAAGCTTTGTTTAAAAGCAATGATTATACAGAAGATTTTGATAATCAAAATTATGCTTTCGGAAACTCTTTTGGTGTAATTTATGACGATGTCAGAACATTTCGTTTTTATGGAGAATTAAAAGCAGATTTCTCTCAAAATGTTTCTTTTGGAATTAATGGGACTTTTAATAGTTATAAAACAGACGGTTTGGAAGCATGGAATTTACCTTCAATGAAATTAAGTTCTAATCTTGACGTTAGTATTACTAAGCAATGGTATGCAGGTTTAAATGTATTTTTTGTGGGAGAGCGAAAAGATATGCAGACCAATTTGAATTTAGGTACAGATCCGGTTATAACAACTTTAAAAAGTTACTTTGATGCCAATGCACATGTAGGCTATAAGTATAACGAACGATTGACCTTTTTCCTGAAGTTGAATAATATCGGAAATCAGGCTTATGAAAGATGGTTGAATTATCCTGTTCAGGGATTTCAGGTCTTAGCTGGAGGAAATTACAAATTTGACTTTTAATAAGACTTAGTCTTAAACAAATACAAGGGTACAAAAATAAGATCTAAAATGTGCCTTTTTTTTAGTCGTGAGTTCATGAATTTTTTGGAGTAAATTCTTGAATTCGCGACTATTTTTCTTTAAATTTATTTCATTATGGAAATTAAACTAAGACAAGAAAGTAAAAAGGATTACGAGTGCGTTTTTCAATTGATAGAAAAAGCTTTTGAAAAAGAAGAATACAGCGATCATAGAGAACAGTTCTTGGTTGAGAGATTAAGAGATTCTGAGGCTTTTATTCCTGAACTTTCTATAATTGCTGAGGTTGACGGTAAAATTACAGGGCACATTTTATTTACAAAACTTGAAATTAAAAATCAATCCCAATCGTTTCAGTCCTTAGCATTAGCTCCGGTTTCTGTATTGCCAGAATTTCAGGGAAAAGGTATTGGTTCAAAACTAATTTTGTACGGTCATGATGTGGCTAAAAAATTAGGTTATAAATCGGTTATTTTGCTCGGACATCAGGATTATTATCCAAGGTTTGGTTATGAAGTTTGTGAAAAATACCATATCAATATGCCTTTTGATGTTCCCGCCGAAAACTGTATGGTGATTGCATTAACCGAGGATGGTTTAAAAGGTGTAAGTGGAGAAGTAGTTTACCCAAAAGCTTTTTTCGAATAAAAGTTTAAATAAAGAAAAAACCTTAGCATCTTTGTATCTCAGAATCTTAGTACCTTTCAAAAAAATGACTTTTAAAGAAAAAATATATTCCCACTATACACAAATGGTTCAGGATCGAATTGATGTATTCAGAGACATGATTTCAAATCTAACCGAAGATTCTAAAAACGATGCAAAAGGTTCAGCCGGTGATAAGCATGAAACGGCTTTATCGATGATGCATATCGAGCAGGAGAAGTTAACCAACAAACTAAAAGAAGCAATTGGTCAAAAAGCAGTTTTAGATAAAATAGATCCGCTTAAAATTAGTGAAAATATAGTTTTAGGAAGTCTGGTAAAAGCAAATGGAATCTATTTGTATGTTAGTGTTGCACTTCCAAAAATAGCGATTGACGGTATAAATGTTATTGCACTTTCTCCACAATCTCCTTTGGGAAATCATTTAATGGGAAATAAAACTGGATTTCAGTTTGAGATAAATAAGACGCATTATACGATTCAAAGTGTTGAGTAATCTAAATTAGTCTAAAAACAACTTTGATAAAGTTAAATTAACTACAAAGAATTCTCTATAATCTTGTCATTTTGAGAAACGAGGAATCTTCGAAAGTAACTCCACAATGTATTATATTGTCAATTTTTATCTTTTATAGAACATAACCTGTGGTTTTAACCACGGGATTATAATCATGTTATTTTGAGGAGCGAGAAATCTTCGAAAGTAACTCCGCAATGTTATATTGTCAATCTTTATCTTTTATTGAACATAGCTCGTGGTTTCAACTATGAGACGCAATATATAAATACTTCTGCCGTGGTTGAAATCACGAGCTATGTTTTAGTAGTGTTGTAGAGTTATTTGCGAGGATTTACTTCGTCTATTCGCTATCGCTCGGGTTTTCTTTGTTGAAATTGATAAACTTTTGCCTAAGATGATTGTGTAAACAATAATTTCAGGGCAGCTTTCTGTCTCTTCTTTATGAATCTTTCATTTGTAATGGAAAAACTCAAAAATTAATTCAAAAAACTGAATTAAAGTTTCAATTTTAAACCAGTTTTATAGTCAAAATTAAAATTTTCAAGTTTAAGTCTTTTTTTGATGTTAAAATTTTACATTTTATATGTAAAAATAATATTTTGATTTTAAATTATAACTGAAATAAGGTTTTGTGTTTTTCAATCGTAACTAATATTACATCTTTGCCTTGTAAAATTAAAATTTATTAAAAATAAAAATATTAAACTATGTGTGGAATTGTATGTGCCTTTGATTTAAAGCAAAAAGCAGAAGCTTTAAGACCTCAAGTGTTAGAAATGTCAAAAATCATTCGTCATCGCGGACCAGACTGGAGCGGGATATTTAGCAATGATAAAGCAATCCTTTCTCATGAGCGTTTGGCGATTGTAGATCCGGCTTCTGGAAAACAACCATTATTTACAGAAGACAAAAAATTAGTTTTGGCAGCAAATGGTGAAATTTACAACCACAGAGAATTGCGTAAACAATTTGAAGGGAAATACAACTTTCAGACTGAAAGCGATTGCGAAGTAATTTTGGCACTTTATAAAGAAAAAGGACCACACTTCATTGATGAAATGAACGGAATCTTCGGATTTGCAATTTATGATGTAGATAAAGATGAGTATTTTGTTGCTCGTGACCATATGGGAATTATTCCATTGTACATTGGTTGGGATCAACACGGCACTTTTTATGTTGCTTCAGAATTAAAAGCTTTAGAAGGATATTGTACAAAAATTGAATTATTCCCTCCAGGACATTATTTATCAAGCAAAGACGGAGAATTTGTACAATGGTACAAAAGAGACTGGACAGAATATGATGCAGTAAAAGATAACGAAACAAGTATTCCTGAAATTAAACAGGCACTTGAAGCGGCTGTTCACAGACAATTAATGAGTGATGTTCCTTACGGAGTTTTACTTTCGGGAGGTTTAGATTCTTCTATTACTTCGGCAGTAGCTAAGAAATTCGCACAGAAACGTATTGAATCTGATGATACTACAGATGCCTGGTATCCGCAATTACATTCATTCTCTGTTGGATTAGAGGGTTCTCCGGATTTAGCTGCAGCAAGAAAAGTGGCAGATCATATCGGAACTATTCACCACGAAATTAAATTTACAATTCAGGAAGGTTTAGACGCTGTTAAAGATGTAATTTATAACCTTGAAACCTATGATGTAACTACAGTAAGAGCTTCAACTCCAATGTGGTTAATGGCAAGAGTTATTAAATCAATGGGAATCAAAATGGTTCTTTCAGGAGAAGGTGCAGATGAGTTATTTGGTGGATACTTATATTTCCACAAAGCACCAAATGCAAGAGAATTCCACGAAGAAAACGTTCGTAAATTAGGGAAACTTCATATGTATGACTGTTTACGTGCAAACAAAAGTTTGGCAGCCTGGGGAATCGAAGGACGTGTGCCCTTCTTAGATAAAGAATTTATGGATGTTGCCATGCGTATCAACCCACAAGATAAAATGATCAACAAAGAACATCCAATGGAAAAATGGGTAGTTCGTAAAGCTTTTGAAGATATGCTTCCTGAGAGTGTAGCATGGAGACAAAAAGAACAATTTTCTGATGGAGTAGGATATAGCTGGATTGATACTTTGAAAGAAGTAGTTGCAAGAGAAGTTTCGGATGAGCAATTGGCAAATGCAAAATATAAATTCCCATTACAAACACCAACTTCAAAAGAAGAGTATTATTATCGTTCGATTTTTACAGAACATTTCCCAAGTGATGCAGCAGCTCTGTGTGTTCCTCAGGAAGCAAGTGTTGCTTGTAGTACTAAAATTGCATTGGAGTGGGATGAGGCTTTCAAAAACATGAATGATCCATCTGGAAGAGCTGTAGCAAGTGTACATGATGATGCTTATGAAAAAGCTTAATAAGTATTTTTAGAATTAGTTTATATTAAAAAAGACGTTCTCTTTTAGAGAACGTTTTTTTCTTGTCTGTATGAGTTAAAATGTTAAATATTAGTGGATTGAATTGGGTTTTGAAGAAACATTGTACTTTCTTTTTTATATTTGACACTTACTGATGCAAAAAAGTTAAATCGCCTATATTTTAAGGGGTGTATCAGAAAAAAGCAGAAAATTATCTTTAGTTTTGCTTTGAAAATTAAATTTAGAGTTAATTTTTCATTTAGTCGTTTCATGAGGGAAGCGTTTAAAATATTTAATAAAAATAGAATAGTATGTCTGGATTATTGGCCGTTATTGGTAAAGGTAAAGACCCACAACTTGTAAAAGAACTTTCTAAAAGAATGGCCTATCGCGGGCCTGACGAGAGTGATTTACATATTATGGAAAACGGAAGTGTAATTTGTCACGAAGGCTTATCTGTTATAGATTTGCAATCGGGAAAACAACCAATTCAGGGAACAAGCAAAGCCTGGATGATTCATGATGGTGAAATTTATAACTATGAGGAGTTAAAAAACACGGTCTTAAAAGAACATTCATTTAGAACTAAATCAGATTCTGAAGTTATTGTTCATTTATATGAAGAATTTGGTTATAAGTTTTGCAATATGCTTGATGGTGCTTTTGCATTTGTAGTTATTAACGGAGATGATTACATCGCGGGAAGAGACCCGATTGGTGTAAAACCTTTGTACTACGGATTGGATGAAAGAGGGAGAATTTATTTTTCTTCAGAAATGAAAGCAATTGCAGACCAGTGTAAATCTTTTTCAACCTTTCCTCCGGGACATTATTATACAGCCAAAACAGGTTTTGTTAAATATTATCAGCCTGAATACGAAGATCATAAAAAAGCAGTCGAAAGTCTTGATTTAAAACTAATACGTGAAACCTTAATCGAAGCTACACGTAAACGATTGGTAAGTAATGTACCTTTAGGAGTCGTATTATCAGGAGGTTTAGATACCTCTTTGGTGTCGTCTATTACTTCAAGGCTCTTAAAAGGAAATGGAGAAAAACTGCATTCATTTTCTATTGGTTTAGATGCAAATGCTCCGGATAATATTGCAGCGAGAAAAGCAGCAGCATTTTTAGGAACAGAGCATCATGAAATCCATTTTTCTGTAGAAGAAGGCGTTCAGGTTTTAGAAAAAGTAATTTATCATATCGAAACTTACGATATTATCTCGGTAAGATCTGGTGTTCCTATGTATTTATTGTCTAAAGCTATCGCTGAAACCGGAATAAAAGTAGTGCTTTCAGGAGAAGGGGCCGATGAAATTTTTGGAGGACATTTGTATTTCAGAAATGCTCCGTCTGCAGAAGAATTTCAGGATGAAACCATAGAAAGAGTTCAGAAATTATTTACTGCCGATTTATTGCGTGTTGATAAAACAACAATGGCACATGGACTGGAAGCAAGGATTCCGTTTTTAGATAAAGATTTCCTGGATGTTGCAATTCGAATTAAAACCGAAGAAAAACAGCCAAAGAATTATGACGGAATCGAAAAGTATATTTTAAGAAAAGCGTTTGATACACCTGAGGATCCATATTTACCATCAGAGATTTTATGGCGTCAAAAGGAGCAATTTTCAGACGGAGTTGGTTATAACTGGATCGATGAATTAATAGAATATTGTTCCTCTCAGGTTTCAGATGAGCAAATGGCCGGAGCAGCTGTAGAATTTCCGTATAATTCACCTACAACAAAAGAAGCATACTTGTTCAGATCAATTTTTCATAAATTTTATCCGCAAGTTAGTGCTGCTCAAACGGTGCGTAAATGGATTCCGAAATGGCAGGATAATCAAGATCCAAGCGGAAGAGCAAATGCTGCACACGTAAAAGCAGGGGCTGAGCAATCAAAATCCGGGATAACGGTTTAAGTAATATTATTTTAATTTGATATAAGATCCGATGCAAACATTGATGATGTTTGTATCGGATTTTTTTATTTGTACAATTTATTTAACCGGAAGATTATTTTCAAGTATAAAAAATGAAAAATAAGCAGGCTTAGTTTAAACTACTAAAAGTAAGTTAATAAGAGATTATTGTGTTTAAGAAAAATACTATATTTGGTTACCAAGAATAACTAAATAACATAATTTATGAGAAACCTTTTACTGAGTGGAATTTTGTACTGCTCTCTGGCGACGTTGAGTTCAGTTTATGCCCAAAAAAAACCTGAAATACCCAAATACATTACAAATGTTGAAGGAATTAAAGAGTATTCTTTAAACAATGGATTAAAAGTTCTTTTAATTCCGGATGCTTCACAAAGCAATATGGTAGTTAATATTATTTATAATGTTGGTTCCAGAAATGAAGGATATGGAGAAAAAGGGATGGCTCATTTATTGGAGCACATGCTTTTTAAAAGCACCAAAAATTTAGGAGACATAAAAAAAATGCTTTCAGATAAAGGTGGAAATGCAAACGGAACGACCTGGTATGATCGTACTAATTATTATGAAGTATTTCCGTCTAGCGACGAGAATTTAAAGTGGAGCCTTGAAATGGAAGCAGATCGAATGATTAATGCAACCATTCTGCAAACTGATCTTGATAAAGAATTTTCTGTAGTAAGAAATGAATTTGAAATAGGCGAAAATAACCCAGATGGTGTTTTGCAGGAAAGAATTATTTCGACAGCTTATTTATGGCATAATTACGGAAATAGTACAATTGGAAGCAAAGAAGATATTGAGCGTGTTAAAGCAAACAGACTACGTGTGTTTTACGAAAAATATTATCAGCCGGATAATTCTACTTTGATCATTGCCGGTAAGTTTGATGAGAAAAAGGCTTTGCAATATGTGGGACAATATTTTGCTGCAATTCCAAAACCTAAAAGAGTTTTAGATAAAACTTATACCATTGAACCTGCACAGGATGGAGAGAAATTTGTAGAACTTAAAAGAGCAGGAGATAGTAAAAATGTAGGAGCTCTTTATCATACTGCTCCATATGCTGATAAAGATTATCCTGCAATTGATGCTTTGGCCGAAATTTTAACAGCAGATCCTTCAGGATATTTGTATAAATCTTTAGTAGAAACTCAAAAAGTATCCAGTATATATTATTGGCAGCCAACTGTACGTGATGCAAGTTTTATGTATTTTGGAGTTGCGGTACCAAATGATAAAGACATTAGAGCAACTGAAGATATTGTTAGAGCCGAACTAGACAAAATTAGCACGACAAAATATACAGATCAGGATGTTGAGAGAGCTAAAGCAAAAATCATCAAGCAAATTGAAGATATAAAAAACAATACAATTTCATTTGCGATCAGTCTTACAGAAGTGATTGGATCCGGTGATTTTAGACTGGGTTATTTATATCGCGATACTGTAGAAAAATTGACTAAAGAAGATATTCAGAGAGTCGCCGAGAAATATTTTAGAAGCAACAACAGGACAGTGGGGATATTTATTCCTTCAAAAGAAGAAGTAAGGGTGAAATCTGTAGAATATACCGATGAACAAATATCGGCCATCACTAAAGATTATAAAGGAAAAGCTTTAGAAAAAGAAGCGGCTCCTTTTGAGGCTTCTATTAAAAACTTAAAACAAAACTTAACAGAAGGAAAGTTAAGTAATGGTGTAAAATACGGATTAATTAAAAAAGAAATCAAAGGAGGAAAAGTTCAGGCTAATTTTAAATTTCCTGTAAGCAATGAGAAAGATTTGCAAGGAAAAGTTGATACAGGCGGAATCCTGGCTCAATTACTAACGACAGGAACTACAACAAAAACAAAAGAGCAAATTCAGGATCGATTAGATCAATTAAAATCCAGTATAAATTTTAATTTTTCAAGACAAACCCTTTCTGTTAATATTGCAACTTACAAAGATAGTTTTAAAGAAGTAATGGAGATTTTAGGCGATCTTTTGGTTAATTCTACTTTCCCTGAAAATGAACTGAATAAAACAATTACAGAATATAATACTTATCTTGAGTCAAGTCTTAATGATCCGCAAACAGTTGCAGTTACCGAAATTGCAAGACAGACCGGAAATTATAGCAGAGAAAGCATTTTTTACACGCCTACAGTTTCAGAGCAAATAGCTGCTTTTAAAAAGATAAAACAGTCAGAAATTGTTGATTTTTATAAAAATATCTTAGGAGGTAATAACGGAGTAGGAAGTGTAGTTGGGGATCTGGATGCTAAAACAACAGCTCAGATTTTGGAAAATACTTTTGGAAAATGGAATTCAAAATCAAAATATGAATTAGCTAAACCTTCTTTTTCTGAAACCAAAAAACTAGATAAAGATTATATTACTCCGGACAAAGAGAATGCAATAGCACTTGGAAAAATAAACTTTAAAATGGATCGTAACAGTCCTGATTATCCTGCATTTTTGATGGCCAATGAAATTTTGGGTAGTGGTGGTTTTTTAAGTGCGCGAATTCCAATGCGATTAAGAGAGAAAGAAGGAATAAGTTATGGAGCTGGATCTTTTATAGATGTGCCGATTACAAATGATGTTGCTTTTTGGGAATATTATGCGTTACTAAATCCTACTAAGAAAAATGCTGTTGAGTTGGCCGTTAAAGAAGAAATTTCAAAAGCTTTAAAAGACGGATTTACGGCTGAGGAATTAAAATCAAATTTGGTAAGCTGGCAAAATGAGCGAAAAACCAGATTAGGAAGCGATGGCACTTTGATGGATTTAGTAAATACTTATCTGCAATATAATGTTCCTTTAGAAGATTATGACGATCTTGAAAGTAAAGTTAAATCATTAAAAATTGAAGAGGTTAATACTGCTTTGAGAAAGTATTTAAGCTTAGATAAGATGACTTCGATTTATGCAGGTGATTTTAATAAGAAACTATAATGAAAAATTAAATTCCCAATTTTAAATTCCAAAATCCAATTTTAGGAGTTTTGAATTTATAGAAACCGAAATGCATTTGATAATGTTATTTCGGTTTTTTTTTGCAACTTAAAAATAGAGTTTTTGAACTTTGGAATTTATAAAATCAATCCGTTTTTTTTACCGCATTCTTATTTTTAGAATTTGGAATTTAAGAAAATTGGAATTTAACCCTTCTTTTAGGTTTATTTTTTGGTTTTTCAGACAATTGTGTTAATAACTTAAGTGCTTTAAACAGGATTTTAAGACATATATAGTCTGCGTTTTTATATATTTGCGTGTTAGACAATAATTACATTTTTTTAGAATAAATTATATGAGCGAAGAAATCAAGAAGAACAATTATTCAGCAGATAGTATTCAGGCATTAGAGGGGATGGAACACGTAAGAATGCGTCCATCGATGTATATTGGTGATGTAGGGGTTCGAGGACTACACCATCTGGTTTACGAGGTTGTTGATAACTCTATTGATGAGGCGATGGGAGGACATTGTGATACCATTGGTGTTGCAATTAACGAAGATGGTTCGGTTACAGTTGAAGATAACGGTCGTGGTATTCCAGTTGATTTACATAAAAAAGAAGGAGTTTCTGCATTAGAAGTTGTAATGACTAAAATTGGTGCCGGAGGTAAATTTGATAAAGATTCTTATAAAGTTTCCGGAGGTCTGCACGGGGTTGGGGTTTCTGTTGTAAATGCACTTTCGGTTCATATGAAATCGACTGTATTTAGAGAAGGTAAAATCTACGAGCAGGAATACGAAAGAGGAAAATCATTGTATCCGGTAAAACAAATTGGAGAAACAGATAAAAGAGGTACACGTCAGACTTTTTATCCTGATAATACAATCTTTACGCAAACTACAGAGTTCTCTTATGATACTTTATCAGCACGTATGCGTGAGCTTTCTTTCTTAAATAAAGGAATCACAATTACTTTTACAGATAAAAGAGAAGTTGATGATAAAGGTGCTTTCAGAAGTGAAGTTTTTCATTCTACAGAAGGATTAAAAGAATATATCCGTTATTTAGATGGTAATCGCGAGCCAATCGTATCGCATGTAATCAGCATGGATCACGAAAAAGGTGAAATTCCGGTTGAGGTTGCCTTAATTTATAATACAAGTTATACAGAGAATATTTTCTCTTACGTAAACAATATTAATACACACGAAGGAGGTACGCATTTACAAGGTTTTAGAAGTGGTTTAACAAGAACCCTTAAAAAATATGCCGATGCATCCGGAATGTTGGATAAACTGAAATTCGAAATTGCGGGAGATGACTTCCGTGAAGGTCTTACAGCTATTATTTCGGTAAAAGTTGCAGAACCTCAGTTTGAAGGTCAGACAAAAACAAAACTTGGAAACAGAGAGGTAGTTTCTCCGGTTTCTCAGGCAGTTGGAGAAATGCTGGAAAATTATTTGGAAGAAAATCCAAATGATGCCCGTATCATTATCCAAAAAGTAATTTTAGCTGCTCAGGCCCGTCACGCTGCAAAAAAAGCACGTGAGATGGTTCAGCGTAAAACCGTTATGGGTGGTGGTGGATTGCCAGGGAAACTTTCAGATTGTTCTGAGCAGGATCCGGCAAGATGTGAGGTTTACTTAGTCGAGGGAGATTCGGCTGGTGGAACAGCAAAACAAGGTCGTGATCGTAACTTTCAGGCAATTTTACCATTACGTGGTAAGATTTTGAATGTTGAAAAAGCAATGCACCATAAAGTATTTGAAAACGAAGAGATTCGTAATATTTTTACTGCTTTAGGAGTTACCGTTGGTACAGCAGAAGACAGTAAAGCACTGAACCTTGAAAAACTAAGATATCATAAGGTAATCATCATGTGTGATGCCGATGTCGATGGTAGTCACATTTCTACCTTAATATTAACGTTCTTCTTCCGTTTCATGAAAGAATTAATCGAAGAAGGTCACGTATACATTGCAGCGCCACCGTTGTACATGGTTAAAAAAGGACAGAAGAAAGAATATGCATGGAATGACGTTCAACGTGATCAGGCGAATGAAAGAATGGGCGGAAGTGCTAATATTCAGCGTTATAAAGGTCTTGGAGAGATGAACGCAGAACAATTGTGGGAAACTACAATGGATCCTAACTTTAGAACTTTACGTCAGGTAACAATCGATAGTTTGGCAGAAGCTGATAGAGTTTTCTCTATGTTAATGGGAGACGAAGTACCACCACGTAGAGAATTTATCGAGAAAAATGCGGTTTACGCAAATATCGATGCCTAATAAAATGTAACTTTCAATTCGTTTAATTGTTTAAATTTACTTAAACGATTAAACGAATTGTTAATTTATAACATAAACAAATTAATTAATAACCGATAAAGTATAAAATATGAAAGTTACCATTGTAGGAGCAGGAAATGTTGGAGCTACCTGCGCAGACGTTATTTCTTATAGAGGAATTGCAAGCGAAGTAGTGTTGTTGGATATTAAAGAAGGTTTTGCCGAAGGTAAAGCGTTGGATATTATGCAATGTGCAACAAATACAGGTTTTAATACCAAAGTATCTGGTGTAACCAATGATTATTCTAAAACTGCCGGAAGTGATGTAGTAGTTATTACATCAGGAATTCCAAGAAAACCAGGAATGACACGTGAAGAATTAATAGGTATAAATGCAGGAATTGTAAAAACAGTTGCTGAAAATGTATTGAAACATTCTCCGGATACTATAATTGTTGTAGTTTCTAATCCAATGGATACTATGACTTACTTAGCTTTAAAAGCAACAGGATTGCCAAAAAACAGAATTATAGGTATGGGTGGAGCTTTAGATAGTTCTCGTTTCAGAACTTATCTTTCTTTAGCTTTAGATAAACCGGCAAATGATGTTTCGGCTATGGTTATTGGTGGTCATGGAGATACTACTATGATCCCGTTAACTCGTTTGGCATCTTATAACGGAATTCCGGTAAGTGAGTTCCTTTCAGAAGAAGTATTGCAAAAAGTAGCTGCAGACACAATGGTAGGGGGAGCAACTCTTACAGGTTTGCTTGGAACTTCAGCCTGGTATGCTCCAGGAGCTTCTGTAGCTTATTTAGTGGATAGTATTTTGAATGATCAAAAGAAAATGATCGCATGTTCTGTATTTGTAGAAGGAGAATATGGTCAAAATGATATATGTATAGGTGTACCTTGTATAATAGGTAAAAACGGAGTAGAAGAAATTTTGGATATTCAGTTAAACGATCAGGAAAAGGCGTTATTTGCTAAAAGTGCAGATGCAGTTCGAGGAATGAACGATGCTCTAAAATCGATTTTAGTATAACGATTTTCGTAAAAAAAGAAAAAGGCTGCACTTTTGCAGTCTTTTTTTTGAGATTAATTAATAAATAAATTGGTTAATCTTTTCGAGAATTATATATTTGCTCGGTTTAAAAAAAATGTTGTAATTCGTGATCTCGATTTTTTAGTTTTAAAAACTCATGTCAGGGCTTATTTTATGGGAATTTAAAGCAAAAACAAACAATAAAAAATAATTAATTTTTAGTAATAATGCAGAATAAAGGACTTATTAAATTTTTCGCAATTCTATTTGCATTGGTAAGTATTTACCAACTATCCTTCACTTTTGTGGCAAATAATGTCAAAAGTGAGGCTAAAGCTTTTGCAGGAGACAATCCTGATAAAGAGCTAAAATATTTAGATTCTATTGGTAAAGAAAAAGTGTTTAATCTTGGTTTTACAGATTTTACTTACAATGAAGTAAAAAACAAACAACTAAATAAAGGTCTTGACTTAGAAGGAGGAATTAACGTAATTCTTCAAATTTCTATTAAAGATGTTTTAAAAGGATTAGCAAACAATTCTAAGAACCCGGTATTTAATAAATCATTAGCTGATGCAACTGCAAACTTAGAAGGAAATAAAACCTATTTAAATAAGTTTTTTGAAGCTTTTGAGGCTAACTCAAACGGAACAGTAAAATTAGCTTCGCCAGATATCTTTGCAAACAGAGGTTTACAAGGAGAAGGTGGAATTGATTTTCAAATGTCTGATGCACAAGTTCAAAAAGTAATTAAGAAAAAAGTTGATGAGTCTGTTGAAAGTGCTTATAAAGTATTAAGAGAGCGTATTGACAAATTTGGAGTAACACAGCCTAATATTCAAAAATTAGGAGAAACAGGAAGAATCTTAGTAGAGCTTCCAGGTGCTAAAGATGTAGACAGAATTAAAAAATTATTGGGAGGTAAAGCTCAATTAGAGTTTTGGGAAACTTTCAAAATAGAAGAAATTGGTAATTTCTTAGTAGCTTCTAATGAGGCTTTAAAGAAAACTGAAATCAAAAAAACAGAAACTAAAACTGTTGCTAAAGATTCATTGAATGCATTATTAACTGATGCAAAAGATTCTGTTGATACTAAAAAAGGAAACAATCCATTATTTGACAAAATGATTGGTCAGGGTGGTGGACCCGTTTTAGGTTATTTTGCTCCTAAAGATACAGCAACTGTAAATGCATATTTCAAAAGAGCTGATATTAGAATTTTATTGGGATCTGACCAACACAATGCAAAATTTGTTTGGAGTAAACCAACTACTTTAAAAGATGCTAAAGGAAAAGAAGTTGAAGCAGTAGAATTATATGCTTTAAAAGGTAACAGAGACAATGTTCCTGCTATGAGCGGAGGTGTTGTTACTGATGCAAAAGATACTTTTGACCAATTAGGTAAACCAGCTGTTTCTATGCAAATGAACAGCCAGGGAGCTAAAGTTTGGGAAGAGTTAACAGGAAGAGCATTCTCTCAAAAAGGATATATTGCTATTGTTTTGGATGATATCGTTTATTCTGCTCCTGGTGTTACTAGCGGACCAATCGCTGGAGGAAGATCTGAAATTACAGGTTCTTTTGATGTGGCTGAAACAAAAGATTTAGCAAACGTATTAAATGCAGGTAAATTACCGGCTTCTGCAGATATTATTCAATCAACTGTTGTTGGACCATCTTTAGGTCAGGCAGCTATTGACGCAGGTACAATTTCTTCGGTATTAGGTTTCTTATTAGTTTGTGTTTGGATGGTATTCTATTATGGTAAAGCGGGTTGGTATGCTAACCTTGCATTATTATTAAACTTACTTTTCTTATTCGGAATTATGGCAAGTTTTGGTTTTGTATTAACATTACCAGGTATTGCAGGTATCGTTTTAACATTAGGTACAGCGGTAGATGCTAACATTATTATCTATGAAAGAGCAAAAGAGGAATTGCGTGAAGGTAAATCTCTTTCAGAAGCAGTACAAGCTTCTTACGGATGGCATGGTGCAATGCGTTCTATCATTGACGCTAACGTTACTCACGTTTTAACTGGAGCTATCTTGTTTATTTTTGGAACAGGTCCTATTAAAGGTTTTGCATTAACATTACTTATTGGTATCGTAACTTCATTGTTTACATCAATCTTTATTGCAAGAATTTTTATTGACAGAAATATTGTTGGAAAAGCTGATTTAACTTTCTCTACTAATATTACTAAAAACTGGTTTACTAACTTCCACTTTGATTTCATTAAAATCAAAAAGTTCACTTATATCTTCTCTTCTATTGTAGTTGTAGTAAGTTTAGTTTCTATTTTCTTCGTTAACGGATTAGATGAAGGTGTTGATTTTGTTGGAGGAAGAACATTCCAGGTTAAATTTGAAAAACCAGTTGATGCAACAGTTGTTTCTGATGAATTATCAGCTGCTTTTGGAACTCCGGTTGAAGCTAAAGTTTTAGGTGATGATGATCAGTTGAAAATCACAACTAAATACAAAATTAAAGAAGACGGTGTTGCAATTGATGAAGAAGTGAATCAAAAATTATACAAAGCTTTAGAGAAGTATTTCCCTAATGTTACTTATGATAAATTCACTAACACATTTGACGGTAAGAAAATTGGAGTTTTACAATCTTCTAAAGTTGGAGCTTCTATCTCTGAAGATATCAAAACTAACTCATACTGGGCAGTTCTTGGTGCGATGGCAGTTATTTTCTTATACTTAATGATCTCTTTCCGTAAATGGCAATATTCATTAGGTGCGATTGCAGCTGTTGCGCATGACGTAATCTTCGTATTAGGAATCTACTCTTTATGTTATAAATTCATGCCATTCCACATGGAAATGGATCAGCACTTTATCGCTGCAATTCTTACGGTTATCGGTTACTCTATGAATGATACTGTAATTGTATTTGACAGGGTGAGAGAGTTTATCATCGGAAACCGTAAAGGAAGTTTTGAAGATATCGTAAATGCTTCTATTAATACTACATTATCAAGAACATTGAATACGTCATTAATGATGATCATTGTATTATTAACAATGTTTATCTTTGGTGGAGAATCAATCAGAGGATTTATCTTTGCAATGTTAATTGGTATCGTTGTAGGTACTTATTCTTCATTATTTATCGCTACACCAGTATTGGTTGATACGATTTCAAGTGATGAAAAACATACAATCGAAGACAAACACAACAAAGCTTAATTTTAAGCTTACTTAAATAAAAAAAGATCCAGTGAAAACTGGATCTTTTTTTTATATTTAAAAATCAAAATTTAATTATGACAAAAAAAGTATTTTTCTTTACTGTTGTGTTTTTAGCTGCATTACAAATAAAAGCGCAGCAAAAGAATGAAAGTTTCAGACTTGGGGTAGGTTATGGCTTTGGAAGTGAATTTAATAATAAGGACTATACTTTTGAAAATCATTTTTACAAAATGCAACTCTATTATGTTTTGAAGCAAACAAAGTATTTTCAGTATGAAGTTTTATTTCAGCCAGAGATTAATTTTGCTAAACATCAATTATTAAATTTTTATTTTGTTAAACCAGATGAGCCAAATTTTGAAGAGAAAAGAGCGGAGTATACTAAATTGAAAGATATTCGTGAGTATGTCTTAAATGTCGGATTTCTGATTAGAAAGCCTCTTAATAAAACGTATTCTCTTTATTTTCTTGGAAGTATAGGACCAATGATTACAGATACAGAAACAGAACGAATGTCTGATGGTTTTGCTTTTGCTGATGTTTTGGCTCTTGGGCTTTCTGTAAAAGTAAAAAAGATTCAATTTGATGTGCGCCCTTTAATAAGACATGTTTCAAATGCCGGATTGACGAGTGTAAATTCAGGTTATAATACTAAAAATATAGAATTTGGTATTTCATATCAATTATAAAAAAAGCCCAATATTTAGAATATTGGGCTTTATATTTTGTTTGCTTTCTTTTAAGAAGCAGCTAAAGGGTTTCTTTGCGCTCTGAAGATGAAAAAAGCTCCAATTATAATAAAAGGTATGCTTAACCATTGTCCGGTTGAGAAATAGCCTCCTAATTCGCTTTCAAAGCCACCCTGGCTCTCTTTTACAAATTCAACTATAAAACGTACAACAAATAACAGTACTAAAAACAGTCCAAATAAATAACCGGATTTAAGTCTTGCATTGGTTTTCCAGTATAAGAAATATAAAACAGCAAATACAAAAACATAACAAATTGCTTCATACAATTGTGTTGGATGTTTTGCCGGAACCTGAGCTAATAAATCAGCAAATTTCGGATCAGTTGCAATGGCATTATAAGCTTCTTTTGGATCTGCAATTTGAGTTGCGTTTACAGCTTCAGACTTGCTGAACTGATCGTGTAAAAAACGAATTCCAAATGCAGAAGTTGTATCATGACCGATTATTTCTGAATTGAAAAAATTTCCTAAACGAACAAAGATTGCGCCACTTGCAACTGGAATAACAACACGATCTAAAATCCATAATAATGGACGTTTTAAGATCATTTTGCTATAGTAATACATGGCTACTATAATTGCGATTGCAGCTCCATGACTTGCCAGTCCCTGATACCCTGTAAACTCAAATTTTGGTTCAAATCTAAAAGGTAAAATGATTTCAAGTAAATGATTTCTGAAATATTCCCAATCATAAAAGAAAACATGTCCTAAACGTGCTCCTGCTAAAGTAGCCAAAACGGTCCATACAAATAAAGAATCCAGTTTATCAATTGATTCATTTTCGCGTTCGAATATCTTTTTCATTAGAAACCATCCTAAACCAAAAGCTATTACGAACATTAAGCTATAATAACGAATCATAAAAAATCCTAAATTGATTCCTTCTGAAGGGTTCCAGACCAAGTTTAAGGCGTGTGTCATGTAGTATTGTATTTTTTTATTGGTTGCAAAAATAAATATTAAAAGTAGAGATCCTCTTTATAAAAAGTTAATGTTTGTGTGAACATTTCTTTTCAGGCACAGGATCATAGCCGGTTCTTCCCCAGGGATGACAGCTTAAAATGCGTTTCATTCCTAAATAGCCGCCATAAAATAAGCCATGAATTTGCAGTGCCTGAATCATATAGGTTGAGCATGTTGGCTCAAATCTGCATGATGCAGGAGTAAAGGGTGAAATTGCATTTTGATAAAAGCGTACTAATAAAACAAATGGAGTTATGGCTTTCATGGTTTATTAGTTTTTTTATTCTAGATAGAGAAACTTGTTCCTTCTTTTCCGTCTTTTAGTTGAATGCCTAAAGCAATCAACTGGTCTCGAATCTGATCAGAAAGGGCAAAGTTTTTATCAGCTCTGGCTTGATTTCTCATTCCAATAAGCATATTAACAACTCCTTCTAGTTTGTCATTATTACTGTCAGCTGCCTTTTCGTCGCTTAGACCTAAAACGTCAAAAACAAAAGCATTTATTGCAGCTGTAAAGGTTTTTAAATCTTCGGCTGTAATGGTTTCTTTTCCTTCTTTTAATAAATTGATATAACGAACGGCTTCGAACAATTGTGCGATTAAAATTGGGGTATTAAAATCGTCGTTCATGGCGTCGTATGACAATTGTTTCCAGGATGCGATATCTATAGAGCTTGTTGTACTTGCTGAAATAGCTGGTAAAGCTTCAACAGCTTCCATTAATCTTTTATATCCTTTTTCTGCAGCAACGATTGCATCATCAGAAAAATCTAAAATGCTTTTGTAATGTGCCTGTAACATGAAAAAACGTGTTACAGATGCTGAAAAGGCTTTACTCAAAATATTGTTGTTTCCGCTTAGAATCTCTCCCGGAAGTATGTTATTTCCGGTAGATTTTGCCATTTTTTTACCATTTAAGGTAAGCATATTGGCGTGCATCCAGTAATTTACTGGAGACTGACCTGTGCAAGCTTCGTTTTGTGCAATTTCGCATTCGTGATGTGGGAATTTTAAATCCATTCCGCCACCATGAATATCAAAGTGGTTACCCAAATACTTTGTGCTCATTGCAGTACATTCAAGATGCCAGCCCGGAAAACCATCACTCCATGGTGAAGGCCATCTCATGATATGTTCTGGCTCTGCTTTTTTCCAAAGTGCAAAATCCTGTGGGTTTTTTTTGTCTGACTGACCATCAAGATCACGGGTGTTAGCTAACATATCTTCTATGTTTCGGCCACTTAAAACTCCGTAATTGTTGGTTTCGTTATATTTTACAACATCAAAATAAACCGATCCGTTGGCAACATAGCCAATTCCTGTATCGATAATTTTTTTGATGATTTCGATTTGTTCTATAATATGTCCTGTAGCAGTTGGCTCAATGCTTGGCGGTAAAAAGTTAAATGACTTTAAAATGTCATGAAAATCTACTGTATAGCGTTGCACAACTTCCATAGGTTCAAGTTGTTCTAAGCGTGCTTTTTTTGCAATTTTATCTTCACCTTCATCAACGTCATCTACAATATGTCCTACATCGGTAATATTACGCACGTAACGAACTTTGTAATCCAGATGTAAAAAATACCTGAATATAACGTCGAAAGACATAAATGTTCTCACATTTCCTAAGTGTACATTGCTGTAAACTGTAGGTCCACAAACATACATTCCAACATTTCCTTCATGAATAGGGTTGAAATTTTCTTTTTCACCTGAAAGTGAATTGTATATTTTTAGATGTTGAGATGTATATAAAGGCATATTGATTTTTGCTGTTTAATCGTTGTATTTGTTTAACCGTTTAATTGGTAATTTGTTTAATTATTTGCGTTTTTATTCTTTTGAAAGATAGTATTTTTTTAAACTATTTATCTGATTGCAAATTTTTTCAATTTTTTCACGACACTCTGTATAATCAACATCGGATAAGTAATTTAAATCTTTTGAAATAATTAAATGATTCAAAGTTTCCATTGCTGATGAATATGAGATTGTCAAAAAATGAGCTTTATCTTTATTCGTATTTCTCGAAGTTCCTTCTGCAATATTTGTAGCAATTGAGGTGGAACTCCTTTTAATTTGAGAAGTTATTCCGAACACTTCATTTGATGGAAATTTACTAGTTAATTTGTAAATATCCAAAATAAATATTCTTGTATTTTGGCAAACCTCTAGTTTTTCAAATGAGAAAGTATACATGTTTTTTGGTTTAATTGTCAATTTGTTTAATCGTTTAATTGAAAATTAAGACTTGCAATGAAGCGATTAAACAAATTAACGATTTACCGATTAAACTAAAACTGTGTATCTAGTTTTATGTAATCTAAAAATTCTCTTTTAGTTTGAACATCTTTGAATTTTCCGCCAAATTCAGAGGTTACCGTACTGCTTTCGATATCTTTAATTCCTCTTGAGTTTACACAAAGGTGTTTAGCGTCAATAACGCAGGCAACATCTTCTGTACCTAAAGCTTTTTGTAATTCCTGAACAATCTGCATAGTTAAACGCTCCTGAACCTGAGGTCTTTTTGCATAATATTCTACGATACGGTTCATTTTAGATAAACCGATAACTCTTCCGCTTGAAATATAAGCTACGTGAGCACGACCAATAATTGGCAGTAAATGGTGTTCGCAGGTAGAATAAACGGTAATGTTTTTTTCTACTAACATTTCACCGTATTTGTAATTATTGTCAAAAGTAGAAGCTTTTGGTTGTTTTGAAGGGTTTAAACCGCCAAAAATTTCTTTTACAAACATTTTAGCCACTCGGTTTGGAGTGCCTTTTATGCTGTCATCTGTCAAATCCATTCCAAGAGTTTGCAGAATGTTTTCGACATCTTTTTTAATTTTTTCTATTTTTTCTTCATCAGTTAAGTCAAATGCATCCTCTCTTAAAGGGTTTTTTGCATTACTGCTGAAATGACTGTCACCTATTTCGTCTAAAAAATCTTCGTTATTTATCATTAAGAACTACTATTATAATGTGGTATATCTTTTTAAGGCGGTAAAGATAATTAATAAATAGGAAACCTTTTCTATGCTTTTTATTATTTAATTACTCCTTTTTGGATATAATTTAAATTAAAACCGAATTGCTATTTTTTAAAAACACTAAATACAATAACATATCCGGTTATTGTATTTAGTGTTTTTTAAATTCTAAGATTTTACTCTTTTGGCAGATTAATTACTTTTATTCTAACAACAATAAGATTTTGATATTTTTGAGCATCTTTCTTTGTCCAAATCATTTCCTTTCCTTTTGGACGATCTTCCCATTTCCAATCGAAAGCTTCTTTTACGTAAACATACAAAGCAACACTATCTTCATAGCTCCCTTCATCTTTCTTTTGTTGTTCTAAAGTTCTAAACCTAAAAGAAAAAAAGAATGGATTGTCATTAATTCCATTAGCTGTTTTTATTTCTGGTTTTATTTCTTTAAGTAAATTTTTCAGAGGTTTATTTATAAACTGTTGTTCGTTTTCTTTAAGTTTATAAACATCTTTTGTGGTCTGAACCATTTGTTGTGCTTGACAGCTATAGTTTATTAGAAATAATAATATTGCTAAAATTTTAATAGAGGTTTTCATAGTTTATATTATTTTTAATTAGTTACAAAATTTTGGAGTATAAATTCTTTCGCCATTCGGGATAGTCATCTCTGTTTTATAAGGAACAAAGTTTTGATTATTATCTTGTTTCATTATAGTTAAACCAGAAGCATACTTAGTTAGAATATAAGCCATTGCTCTAGTACGTCCATCAACGCTTGACCCCATGTTTGTTACTAAATCCTGCATTTGATTAAAGAGATAATCAGGAAATTCAGGGTTATAGCCAGGTTTTACATCTGCTGGATAAGCAGCAAGGAAAATTTTAGCTAGTTCTAAATTATTAACAACAATAGCATATACTGATCCGTCGGGCAAAACAATGAAAGAGGTTCTGAAATTACTATTTGTTACATTTAATTCAATACTTGCATATATATCCCCACTAGATATTGGAGAATTTTCAATATGATTGTGCATGGCAGCAAATGCACCGGGCCAGGTTGTATTTGTTGCTACAGCATAGCCTCCTCCGTTTCTCATTGGCGCTTGCGTAATTTGGTTATTCGTATCTTTACCAAAAGTAATGCTATGCTCTATTCCTCCTCCTGCATTTAGTATGCTGGATTTAGCTGATGGAAAGTTGCTGTTTTGAAAAGTGTTTGAAGTTGTGGCGGAAACAGTACATGGATCAGAAGAGAGTGGGCCTGGAGAGGGAGGATTTTCACCACCACCACCACCACCACTACCACCACCCTCACTACACCAAGGCCAGTTTTGTGTGGAACAATCATAAGGATCTGGATTAGGAGTGTCTTCTATCCAGAAGCATTGATATAAGTCTTGACTGGTATAAAAACAAGATTCTTCTGTACCAGAGCCTACACAAAGCCAATAATTCACTGTATTCCATTGACATGATTCATAACCAGCTGATTTTTTAGTATTGTTTTTTATTTTTTGTTTTTTCTCTATTAGTTTTTGGATAATGGAGCCATTAGTGATAACCCAAATTAAGGCATGATCATCAAGTGGGTTTTTAAAAGAAACTTCACCCTCAAAATTATTTTTAAAATTACTACTATTGATCTCTTTAATATCACCAGTAAAATTATCGGATGGTCTGTATTCTATAATAGTTTCTGTTATCAAGCCTTTTTTATCAAAAGTAAGTAATAATCTTTGTCGTCCAGATATTTTATTGTTTTTTGATAACGGTTTATAATATTTTTTGTCTAAAGTAAAATTAACTTCTACAGCATCTACATTTTCAAATGTTATGGCTGATTTCCAAATTAGTTTCATCTTTTGATTACTCAGTTTGTGAGTTAGAAAAGCACGATTTATTTTCTTTGAACTTTCGACAGAATTTATTTCTGTCGGACTAGGGCTGAATTCTTCTACTTGACAGGAATTGGCTGCAAATAATAGTAATAGCAAGTTGATTAAAATTAATTTAGGATTTCTCATAATTATTCTGGTTCATTGGTTAAAAAAATGACGAGTAAGTATTTATAAAGTCAATTGAAAAATCAGCGAAAGCAAATTTTTCTGTGTTAGTTCTTTCTCCATAAGGAAAAATTTTTATAGACTCATACTTTGTTATTTCTTTTTCGGGTTTAGTGAATCCGTAATTATATGCTGTAGCATAAAATCTAATTTTTTCGTTTTCATTTTTAAATTTAACATGCTTGTATTTGTGCTCAAGTATGTGCCAAAACACTTTAAGATATCTTAATTGCCATTGAAAATTTTCTAACCGATTTATTCTTTCTTTTCGGACTTCTTTTTCAGTTTTCTTCTGAATGAGAATCGAATTATGTTGTTGTAAACTTTCATTATGAGAGATATAATTTTCTAAATCTTCTACAAAAGAAGGTTTCATTTGAAAGTATCCTGTAGAAAAATCAGAAATTTTTTTTCCTTTATTTATGTATAAAATTCTATTAGATGAAGTTTCTATATAATCAGAAAAAGAGTTGTATCTTATAATTTCAGGAAAAGCAATGGAAAGAATTTCTACTCTTTTGTTTTTATTCAATTCTAAATCAATAATTTGTTTTTGTTTTTTTAGTAATAAAAAAGCTCGATTAATCTCTAATCTGTAGCACTCTATGTTTTCATTGTTAGTTTGCGTAACAGAAATAATGTTTAGGTATTTATTTTTGTCCATATTGTATTTATACTTGTTACCTGAAATGTGTAAAAAGGATAGAGAAGTGAAATAGAATATTAACAATTTAAACATCATATCAATTTATTTATAGCTAAAATATTACAAAAATGTCATGTTTAATAATTTTTTTATAGGATTTAACTTTTAAATATATGTGAATAATAAAAAAAAACTGCTTTAGCACCATGCTAAAGCAGTTTTTTTATGAATAAATTAAAGTGCTTTTCTTATCGTTTATTATAAACTAAAAGAGCTTCTTTTAATATATTTACAGCAGTAATTAAATCTTTTTTATTTAAGACATAAGCTATTCTTACCTGATTTAAACCCATTTCTGGTGTAGAATAAAAACCTGCAGCAGGAGCAACCATAACTGTTTCTCCGTTAAGATCGTAGCTTTCTAATAGCCATTGTGCAAAATCTTCTGAATTGTCAATTGGTAATTGAGCAATGCAATAAAAAGCACCTTTTGGTTTAGTTACGATTACGCCTTCAATTTTATTTAATTCTGAAATTAGAGTGTCGCGACGTTCTTTATATTCTGAAATTACTTCATCAAAGTAACTCTGTGGTGTATCTATTGCAGCTTCACAAGCGATCTGTTCGATTGTTGGCGGACTTAAACGTGCCTGAGCAAATTTCATTACAGTTGCCAGTACGTCTTTATTTTTAGTAACCAAACAGCCAATTCTTGCGCCACACATACTGTAACGTTTTGAAACTGAATCGACCATGATGACATTTTGTTGTACATCTTCAAGATTCATCACAGAATAATGTACATCATCTCCGTCATATAAAAACTCGCGATAAACTTCATCAGCGATTAAATATAAATCGTATTTTTTGATTAGACCTGCTAATTGCTTAATCTCAGACTCTGAGTATAAATAACCAGTCGGATTACCAGGATTGCAGATTAAAATTGCTTTTGTCTTTGGTGTGATTAGTTTTTCAACTTCCTCAATACTAGGCAAAGCAAAAGCTGTTTCGATAGTCGAAATTACCGGAACTACTGTTGCGCTTGTAGAAGAAGCAAATGCATGATAATTAGCATAAAAAGGTTCCGGAATGATGATTTCGTCTCCCGGATCTGTGATTGTGGCCAGTGCAAACAATAAGGCTTCAGAACCACCAGTTGTAATAATGATGTCTTCTGAGTTAACGTTTACATTTTGGCGCTGGTAAAATTTTGCTAATTTTTGTCTATAACTTTCATATCCTGCAGATGGACTGTATTCTATAATCGTTAAATCAATATTTTTTACCGCCTCGATGGCCACTTCGGGTGTCTTGATATCCGGTTGACCAATGTTTAAGTGATACACTTTGTGTCCTTTTTGCTTTGCTAAATCTGCGTAAGGAGCAAGCTTGCGTATCGGTGATTCGGGCATGTTTCTGCCTTTGCTTGAAATTGTTGGCATGAGATTAAATTATTGAAGTGCAAATTTGCATTTTTTTTTCCAATTTAACGTATACATTATCAGGTGTTATGAAAATGTAACAAATATGAATATTTTTACTAATTTTATATTAAAAATTTATCAATGAAAAAATATTTCATACTGTTTTTTGGACTTTTAACATCTTTTTCTAATTATGCGCAAGATGATTTTATGATCGCAAGCCATAGTAATAAGGTTACAATTCCGTTTAAATTGATTAATAACCTCATTTTTATTCCAATTAATGTAAATGGGGTTGAATTAAATTTCTTGCTGGACTCAGGAGTCGAAGAAACGATTTTGTTTAGTATGGAAGAGAAGCAGGAAGTAAGTTTTAAAAATGTTGAAAAGATAAAATTACGCGGACTTGGAAGTGAGCAAGAAATTGAAGGACTTAAGTCTACAAACAATGTATTAGAGACCCATGGATTAAAATCTGAAAATCATTTATTGTATATTATTTTAGATCAGGGATTCAATTTGTCTTCACATATCGGAATTCCAGTAAATGGCATAATTGGATATAAGTTTTTCAAACATAATTTGGTAGAAATAAATTATCTCAAGAAAAAGATCTCTATTTATCAGGATAATAAATCAATTAAGGAGACACTTAATCGGAAATTTAGAGCTGT
Organism: Flavobacterium sp. N2038; assembly: GCF_025947185.1. Lineage (NCBI taxonomy): Bacteria > Pseudomonadati > Bacteroidota > Flavobacteriia > Flavobacteriales > Flavobacteriaceae > Flavobacterium > Flavobacterium sp. N2038. The sequence goes on along the minus strand of NZ_CP110001.1, from coordinate 3,768,104 downwards.
ACCGATTACTATTGAAAGATCAAAGCCATATATAAATGCAACAGCTATTGTTGACAGTGCGGCTGTTGATGCAAAATTGCTGATTGATATTGGTAACAGCGATGCGTTTTGGATTTTTGAAAATAAAAAGATAAAATTGCCTAAAAAGAATTTTCCGGACTTTTTAGGCAAAGGTTTTAGTGGTGATATCGAAGGGCATCGGGCAAAAATTGCAAAATTTTCAATTGATGAATTTGATTTTAAAAATCCGATAGTTTCGTTTCCGGACTCAACATCTGTTAGAAATGTAAAAATGGTTCCCGGCCGAATTGGTTCTGTAGGAGGTGAGATCTTAAAAAGATTTACTCTGGTCTTAGATTATACAGAGCAAAAACTTTATTTAAAAAAGAACAGTAAATTCTCGGAGCCTTTTACATACAATAAAAGTGGTATTACAATACAACATAATGGTTTGCAGTGGGTTCAGGAAACAGTTCATTTAGAAACAGTGCAAGTTGCCACAACAGCCAGGGAACTTGACAATAAGAAAGATGACAATTTCAGATATAAGTTTTCCTTGAAACCCGTTTATGAAATCGTAAATATTCGTAAAAATTCTGCAGCAGAAAAATGTGGACTCAAACAAGGTGATATTATTGTGAGTATAAATAATGCCATTCCGTATAAGTACACTCTTCAGCAAATAAACAATCTTTTAAAGTCCGAAAATGATACCTGGATTACACTCGAAGTTGAACGAAATAGTTTGATTTTAAAATTTAGATTTAAGCTTGAAGATGAACTGTAAAATTAAAAATGTGTAAGATTTTTTAATTAAAATCTTTATTATCAGTATTATTTTTAATTTTGAATGAAAATTCCAAAAAACTAGATGTTAATTTTTCTTTTAACAGTGCTATTCATTATATTTAAGTTTAAAAATAATATTTCATGGTCAAAAATTACATTAATTTCTTGCATAGCATTCTGTTTTTTATTGTTTTATTCTTAATTCCAAATACAATTTACTCACAATGTGCAGGAGATGATAATGCTTTTTCTGTGTGTGATGTTTCAAATCCAGCCAATCAGACGATAAATTTGTTCTCGAAGTTAGCTGGATCTCCAGTTGCCGGAGGAGTCTGGACAGATGATGATGATTCAGCCGGTTTAAATGAAAATACAGGTATTTTAAATGTGCATCTCATTAGAGCAAGTGGCACTTACCATTACACATATACAGTTTCTAATATACCAGGCTGTACAGATAATACAGCTACTATAGCAGTTACTGTAGGCGGATATACGGGAGTTCCTTCTCCTAGTGTATCAGTATGTAGTTCAGTAGAGGAATTCAATCTTTTTCAGGCCTTTAGCGGTGAGTTTTTGGGGCCTCAATCAAATGGACAATGGCATAATGATACTACCAACCAAAATGTTGCTTCTGTTGTCAATGTTAAAAATTTACAGGGCACTTACCAGTATACTTATACAATAGGAGCAGAGGGATCTTGCCCGGCAGTATCATCAACAGTAATCCTGACTGTTTTTAGAGCGCCACAATCAGGAACCCCTGTTAACCTTTTTTTATGTGGTACTGATGGTTTGGCTGGTTATACAAATTATGATTTAAATAACTCTTTAACAGGTGAAGATAGTGGCGGAACGTGGCGTGATCTTAAAAATACGGGAGAGTTAACTTCCGGTTCGGATCATTTTGTAGACCTGAAAAAGATCTATGATAAATTTGGAGAAGGCGATTTTTACTTTGTTTATACTGTTTTACCGGATAGGCCAATTTGCTCAACGGCACAGTCAACAATAAGAATCAGACTGGAAAGGAAGCTCGATTTTACCGGTGCGGTACTGCAGATAACTTCAGATATTTGTGAAACAGAAATTCCAACGGCTAAATATTCTGCCAGACTTACAAGAGGAAATGCAGCTATTCCTAGCGGAACCTATAATGTAACGTTTAGTGTTTCAGGACCAAAAGCAGCAACTGAGGTAGTAACGGCAAATTTTACAAATGGAGTTCTGCTGTTTCCAATAAAATCAGATTATTTTCAGCAGGTAGGAAGTTTTACAGTTACCATATTAAGTATTATTGGTGAAAATAGTACGAAAGCCTGCACCAATATAATAGATAATTTGCAGGATGATTTGATCATTTATCCGATTCCAAATTTAGAAGGCGCAAAAATTACAGATGCAAAAACTTGTCAAAATGAAGAAGGACTGGTTGAAATTTCTAATGCTTTAAAACTTGCAGACGGAACTTATGATATCATTTATAGTTTGTCCGGAGCTAACACAGCAGATTCTCAGGTTGCCAGAATTATTTTTGAAAATGGTAAAGGAGTTTTTACTATTCCGGAGATTTTAAATTCTAAAAGCGGAACATCAGTAATAGATATTACGGCAATTACACATGTAATATCGCGATGCGTAAATAGTGCCGATTTAAAAGGTAAAATAATAATAAATCCTTTGCCAAATACTGCCAATTTAAGGATACAAATTGCCGATGTTTGTTTTGGATCTCCCGTTGCAGCTGTGGTTACCGGCTTAGGAACTTTAACCGATGTGACATTATCATATACACTTTCCGGAAGAAATACTGCAACGGTGCAAACGGTTGTTTTAACCAGTACAAATGGGAATGCTAATTTTATCATTCCGGCAGAGTTGCTTATCAATACCGGATCTACAACGGCTACAGTCAGAAATGTAAAAAATAATATAACCGGCTGTTCTATTGATGTTAGCGGCCCTTCAGATGCTTTTTTATTAAATCCGATTCCTGATGCGCCTGCAGCAGATAATCAGCCTTTTTGTAAATCAGATAAAGCTACTATCGCAAACTTATTACCTAACGGAGCTCAATATAAATGGTATATTTCTGATGCATCAACAACTCCGCTGGATAATAATTACCTTTTGAAAAGTGAAAATTATTATGTTAGACAGACTGTATCCGGATGTACATCTAATGCCACCGCTATCACAGTAACTATAAACGATACACCTGCGCCAATATTGAACGAAGCAGCTGATTTTTGTGGATTAAATAGTCCTACACTTTCAGATTTATCCAATAAAACAAATGTGCCACTTACTGTAGTTTGGTACGATGCCCCTGTCAATGGTAATTTACTGCCTCCAACAACTGCTCTAAAAGATAAAGGAGAATATTATGCATTTGATTCAGAAGACTGTCTTTCGTATGAGGGTACAAAAGTCATCGTTTCCTTAACGGCCTGTGATAATGTACCAAATGATTTCTTTGTGCCGGATGGTTTTTCTCCTAACGGAGATGGTGTAAATGACACTTTCGTAATTCCGGACATTGAGTTTTTATATCCGGATTATGGAATTGAAATTTTCAACAGATACGGAAACCGAATGTATAAAGGTTATAAAGATAAAGCGAGCTGGGATGGAACAAACTGGGAAACAGAAGGATTTGCCCACGGAATAGCGCCAAATGGAGTATATTTTTATATTCTCAATTTTAATAAAGACAACAAGCCTCCTAAACAAGGGCGTCTTTATTTAAATCGATAATTCCTTTTTTGCACCATTTTAAAACTATTCAAATGAAAAAAATAATATATTTTATAACTTTTCTCTCTTATATAACAACTGTATCGGCACAGCAAGATCCGGAGTATACCCATTATATGTATAATATGAGCGTTGTAAATCCTGCATATGCAACAGGAACTCCTGCTATGATGAATTTTGGAGGATTGTACAGAACACAGTGGGTTGGTTCGGTAGGAGCACCAAAAACTTTTACATTTTTCGGACATACTGCTTTATCAGAAAAAGTCGAAGTTGGTTTGTCCTTTATTTCTGATGATATTGGAGATGGTGTTAAAAAAGAGAATAATGTATATGCTGATTTTGCTTATGTGTTAGACTTAGGCGGAAAAAATAAACTTTCCCTGGGGCTTAAAGCCGGATTTTCATCTATGCAAACGAATTTTAACGGATTTCGTTTTAGTGATCCCGCTACCGATTTTGCTTTTTCAGAAAATATAAATGCAACAAAACCGAATATTGGAGTAGGCGCGTATTATTTTAGAGATAATTTATATGTAGGTTTTTCTGCGCCTAATTTATTGAAATCAAAATACATCGAAGAAAAATCGGGTGTAAATGCATTTGGATCTGAAGAAATTCATATGTTTTTTACCGGAGGATATGTTTTTCAAATTAATGACATGTTAAAATTAAAACCGGCATTTATGACCAGATTCGTAAAAGCTGCTCCGGTTTCTATAGACTTAACAGCAAATGTTTTATACAATGAAAAGTTTGAATTTGGTGCTGCCTATAGAATAGATGATTCTGTAAGTGCTTTATTTAATTTTAATGTGACACCCTCTTTAAGAGTAGGTTATGCTTACGATTATACACTTTCCAATTTAGGTCAGTTTAATTCCGGTACGCATGAAATATTGCTTCTTTTTGATTTAGATTTATTAGGAAAAGGATTTGATAAATCACCAAGATTCTTTTAAAATGAAAAATATGAAAAAACTACTCGTTATTGTATTCGTATTTTCAATACAGTTTGTAAATGCACAGGATAAAGACGTGGCCAGGGCCAAGCGTTTCTTTGATAAAACATATTATGCAGAAGCAATTGTTTTATATGAAAAATTAGCAGAAGAAAAACCTTCACAGGAAGTGATAAAAAACCTTGCCGATTCGTATTATTACACCAATAATCCCGTAAAGGCCCAACGTTATTACAGGCTTCTGCTCCAAAATTATAATAAAGATTTAGATCGTGATTATTATTTTAAATATGCTCAGACCTTAAAAGCAACAAATAGTTATTTAGATGCAAACAATGTTTTAAAACAATATTATGCCACATCGACCAGTAGTAAAGACTCGGTTTATTTTCAAAATAAATTAAAAGAACTCGAAAATGTTTCGGCGATTGGCAATCGTTTTGAAATTAAAAATCTGACAATTAATACCCCTAATTCAGAGTTTGGAGCTATACCGTTTAAAGGTAATCTTGTTTTTGCCGGAGTTAAACTAAAACCAGGGATGTTTGATAAAAAATTTAAATGGGATAATGAAACCTATTTAAACCTGGTTTCAGTGCCAATTCAGGATATAAACAAGGCAGATGCTACCATTAACTATTTTGCAGAGGAATTAAAAACAAGTATGCACGAAGCCAATGCTGTTTTTACAAAAGATGGTAAAACAGTTTATTTTACCCGTAACAATTCCAAAAACGGAAGAAGAAAAATAAATGACAAGAAAATTTCAAATCTTCAGATTTTTAAAGCAGAATTGATCGAAGGGAAATGGACTAATATTACCTCGCTTCCATTTAATAGTGCTGATTATTCAACAGAACATCCGGCTTTAAGTCCCGACGAAAAAGTATTATATTTTGCTTCAGATATGCCGGGATCTCTAGGCTCTTTTGATATTTACGCTGTAAATATCAATAAAGGTGCGTTTGATACCCCACGAAATTTAGGTTCGGTAATTAATACGGATAAAAGAGAGCAGTTTCCTTTCGTTGCAAATGACGATAAACTTTATTTTTCTTCAGATGGACATTTGGGGTATGGATCTCTGGATGTTTTTGTTTCAGAAATTAAAGGAAATGAATATTCAGAACCTGTAAATGTTGGTTTACCTTTAAATTCAAATGCAGATGATTTTTCATTTAATGTTGATTCAAATACAAAAGAGGGATATTTTGCCTCAAACAGAGAAGGCGGAAAAGGGGGAGACGATATTTATCAATTTAAAGAAATTAAGGAGTTAATCGTAGAAGATTGTAGACAGTTTATTGCCGGTACAATTACAGATATCAACACAAATCTAGCTCTGGAGAATGCTACAGTAATGCTGCAGAATGCTGATAAAAAAACATTAAATACTATAACCACTGCGGCAGACGGAAAATTTAGTTTTACTGTTGACTGTGAGAGCTCATATATAGTGGTTGCTTTTAAAGAAAAATATACCAACGAATCAAAAAGTGTTACTAGCGGGACAACCAGAAATGTGAGTAACGATGGTTCATTGGCACTAAAATCTTTAGAAGCAATAAAACTAGAAGAAAAACAGCTTGCTGAGAATAAAAGAAAGCAGGAACTTATTTTAGAAGAAGAAAAGAAGAAAAAAGAGGCATTGGCAATTATTGCCTTAAATGAAGCAGCTAAAAAAGCCAAAGCCGATGAAATTGCTGCTGCCGAGGTGAAGAAAAAAGACAAAGAAAATCAGATTATTGCTCAGGAAAAAGATGTTGTAAAAGATAAGGGACGTTTAATTATCAAGACAGATCCAATTTACTTTGATTATAATATGTGGTACATTCGTAAAGAATCGAAAGTAGTTTTGGGCAGGGTAGTAGCTTTGATGAATAAATATCCGGATATGGTTATCGAAGTTGGGTCGCATACGGATACTAGAGGAAACGCGCAATTTAATGCTGATTTATCTCAAAAAAGGGCAGACTCAACAAGAGAATTTATAATTCAGTCGGGAATTAATGCAAAACGTATAACGGCAAAAGGTTACGGAGAATCAATGCCAATTGTAAAATGTAAAACAGATACTTCTTGTACTGAGGAAGAACATGAATTGAACAGAAGATCTGAATTTGTGATCAAAAAATTATAGAGGATTAACCTGAAATTTTGAATTACATTTTTGCAGGAAAACTTTTTTATCTAATTTTATAATATAACAACGAAATAAAAATAATTATGAAAAATCTAGCCTTATCTTGCTTGCTTTTGACCTGTATCGGATTCCAAAGTTGTAAAAATGATGAAAAGCAGAAAGAAGCTGAAGCTGCAAAAGCTGAAGGAGAAAAAATAGTAAGTGTACAGTGTTTTAAAGCAATTTATGAAAAGGATACTATAGATTTGACAGTGAATACCTTAAAAAATGGTAAGCTAAGCGGAAATATGATTATGAAAGTGGCGCCAACAACAGTGAGAACTGGTGAAATTGCTGGTGAATTTCATGGTGATACGTTATTTGCAGACTACACTTTTGTTGATGAAACCAGCAAAAGCAAAAAATTCAAAAATCCGATGGCATTTCTAAAACGAAATAATCAGCTTATTTTGGGTAACGGAACCATGCAAACGACAATGGGAGTCACTTATTTAGTAAAAGATAAGCCAATTGATTTTGAACGTGTAAAATATAAATTTGATTCAGTTGAATGTGCTGAGAAGAAATAGGAGAAAGATTTGAGAAGCAAGATGTTTCTTAGTAAAAATAAAAAGCCGTTTCTAAATGTAGAAACGGCTTTTGTTATTTTAGGTTTTTAATTCTTATTGAACTTCACCCTTAATTTTAAGAGCGACTCTTCCGTCAGGATAATTTACTGCGTTTGTTTCTACAGTAATTGTTTTACGAATAGGTCCTGCGACCATATTATATTTCACATCGATTTTTCCTTTTTTACCCGGCTCAATTGCTGCACCTGGTTTAGTGACAACAATAGAACTTGCTGTAGATTCTGCACCTGTAATTAATAGAGGAGCGTCTCCGGTATTTGTAAACTCAAAGGAGCGGACCCCATTATCACTTTTCGAAATTTTTCCATAATCAATAGTATTGTCTGGGGCTGCAAATTCAATTTTTGGACCATTTTGAGCATAACCTATTGCACTAAACAATACGATTGCAAGAAAAGAGGCAACATTTTTCATTTGAAATTATTTTAAATTGTAAGTAAATATACATTCTTTTAATTAACACACAAATTATTAATTCGCTTTTTATACTGTCTTTAATTATTTACTTTTGCTGTCAGTTATAATTACAAAAATTGAACCAATTTTTTGTTTAACTGTTTAATGGTTTATTTGTTTAATCGTTTTGATTGATTTTATAAAGAATGTTATTAGACAGAAAAACAATTAAAAGGGTAAATTACATGACGATTAAACAGTTAAACAAATTCAACGATTAAACAACCTATTTAAATGACAATTCCAGCACAATTTGACGCTAAGACGATTGAGAATAAATGGTATGATTACTGGATGAAAAATAATTATTTTCATTCAGAACCAGATCATAGAACGCCGTATACTATTGTAATTCCGCCGCCAAACGTCACTGGAGTCCTTCATATGGGGCATATGCTGAATAACACCATTCAGGATGTTTTAATTCGTAGAGCGCGTCTTAAAGGATTCAACGCTTGCTGGGTTCCGGGAACGGATCATGCCTCTATTGCTACAGAAGCAAAAGTTGTAGCAAAATTAAAAGCTGAGGGAATCAATAAAAATGACTTAACTCGCGAAGAATTCCTAAAACATGCCTGGGAATGGACAGATAAATATGGTGGAACAATCTTGGAGCAACTGAAGAAATTAGGTGCTTCATGCGATTGGGAACGTACCAAATTTACTATGGATCCTGATATGTCTGCATCTGTAATTAAATCGTTTGTTGATTTATACAATAAAGGATTGATTTACAGAGGTTACCGAATGGTAAACTGGGATCCTGAAGCAAAAACAACTTTGTCTGATGAAGAAGTTATTTACGAAGAACAACAAGGAAAATTATTTTTCTTAAAATATAAAATTGAAGGAACCGAGGAATTTTTGACCATTGCCACAACACGTCCGGAAACTATTTTTGGAGACACGGCAATTTGTATCAATCCAAACGACGAACGTTTTACTCATTTAAAAGGTAAAAAAGCTATCGTTCCTATTTGTGGTCGTGTAATTCCGATTATCGAAGATGAATATGTAGATGTAGAATTCGGAACAGGATGTTTGAAAGTAACGCCTGCGCACGATATGAACGATAAAACGTTAGGAGAAAAACACAATCTTGAAATCGTTGATATTTTTAATGAAGATGCTACATTAAACAGCTTCGGATTGCATTATCAGGGAAAAGATCGTTTTGTAGTTCGTACTGAAATTGCAAAAGAATTAGAAGAAATTGGAGCTTTGGCTAAAACTGAAATCCATTTAAATAAAGTAGGAACTTCTGAAAGAACCAAAGCGGTAATCGAGCCAAGATTATCAGATCAATGGTTCCTGAAAATGGAAGATCTTGTTAAACCGGCAATTAAATCAGTTTTAGAAACAGGAGATATTAAATTGCACCCAAAGCGTTTTGAAAACACTTATGCGCATTGGTTAAACAATATTCGCGACTGGAATATTTCCCGTCAGTTATGGTGGGGACAACAAATTCCGGCTTACTATTATGGAGACGGAAAAGAAGATTTTGTAGTTGCAGAAAATATTGAAGATGCATTAGCTTTAGCTAAAGAAAGAACCAACAACCAACAATTAACAACCGACAACCTTAAGCAAGATGTTGATGCATTAGATACTTGGTTTTCATCCTGGTTATGGCCGATGTCAGTTTTTGGTGGAATTATGGATCCTGAAAGTGCAGATTACAAGTATTATTATCCAACAAATGACTTGGTAACTGGTCCGGATATTTTATTTTTCTGGGTTGCCAGAATGATCATTGCAGGTTATGAATATGCAGGCGAAAAACCATTTACAAATGTATATTTAACAGGTTTAGTTCGTGATAAACAACGTCGTAAAATGTCTAAATCATTAGGAAATTCTCCTGATCCTTTAGACTTAATTGATGCTTTTGGTGCAGATGGTGTTCGTGTAGGATTGCTTCTGAGCGCTTCTGCAGGAAACGATATTATGTTTGATGAGGAATTATGTAATCAGGGAAAAGCATTCTCAAACAAAATCTGGAATGCTTTGAAGTTAATCAAAGGTTGGGAAGTTTCTGAAACTATTCCACAGCCGGAATCTTCAAAAGTAGCGATTGAATGGTACGAAGCTAAGTTGCAGCAAACTTTAGTTGATATTGAAGATAATTTTGAGAAGTACAGAATTTCAGATTCACTTATGGCAATTTATAAATTGGTTTGGGATGATTTCTGTTCTTTGTTTTTAGAAATGATCAAACCGGCGTATCAGCAGCCAATTGACAGTATAACTTTCGCAAAAGCGATCGAAATGCTGGAAAGCAATCTAAAATTACTTCATCCATTTATGCCTTTCTTAACGGAGGAAATTTGGCACTTAATTGGAGATAGAACACCAGAAGAGGCTCTAATTGTTTCAACCTGGCCGGAATTAAAACCTTTTGATGCAAAATTAATTGCTGATTTTGAAAATTCCCTTGAAGTAATTTCAGGAATTAGAACAATTCGTAAAGAAAAGAATATCGCAATGAAAGACAGTATTGAATTAAAAGCAATAAACAGCGAAAAATTCTCTACTTATTTTGATTCGGTTATAACCAAATTAGGGAATATTTCTGCATTCGAATATGTTGCTGAAAAGGTTGATGGCGCTTTATCTTTCCGCGTAAAATCTAATGAATATTTTATTCCTGTTTCTGGAGGAAATATTGATGTAGAAGCTGAAATTAAAAAACTGACAGAAGAATTAAATTACACAAAAGGATTCCTGAAATCTGTTGAAGCAAAACTATCAAACGAGAAATTCGTAAACGGAGCTCCGGAAAAAGTCTTGAACATAGAAAAACAAAAACAAGCAGATGCTTTAGCAAAAATTGCTACAATCGAGCAAAGTTTAGCTGGTTTGAAATAAGAATCAGTTTCTCGTTTAATTTATAAATCAAACCCGACAGGTTTTTAAAATCTGTCGGGTTTTTATTTTACAGGCTCTCTCAGTATAGTTTTTAATTTATCGGGAGCTGTTTTTCGAAAGTCTGATAAATAAATTTCATGGTGCAATCCGTTTTGCTGTAAATTATTTTCAGTACTAAACTTCAGAATTTTTTTCAGTGTTTGCGGTTCATTATCAAAAGGTCCAATATGAAGAATCTGAATGACTTTGCCTTCTGTCATTTCGTAGAATTCAATTTTTTGGGCTAATTCATTTTGTTTTTTGTTGACAGCAATATCTATGGCTCCCTTAGTTTGCTCTTTAGTTACAAAATCCGGCATTCTAATCATGATTCTGTAATTCCACTCGTTTCGGGGTATCTTTAATGGAGCTTCATCCATCGAAACAGATGCATATTTTTCATTATCAAAACTCCATAAAGCTTCCAGTTTTGGAACCACAAAATCATTATTTAGTGCTTTAAGCATAAATTTAATCACATAAGCCGTGGTATACAAAGCCTGAATGTTTTCTGAAAAATCTTTCCCGAAGGATTTCCCGTACCTGTAATTGATATATAATTCGTTTTTTCGATATAAAGTATTTCCGGGTTAGCTTTTGCGTTGTAATATGTTTTATCCGTTTTTGTTAAATCTAGTTTGCTCATTTTTTTTGTTTTATAAGACAAATTAAATCACATAAAGTGACAACAGTGTGTCAGGAGAAAATTCTGAGTTAAGATTTTTTTCCGCCACTCCCGATAGCTATCGGGATCACAAATTATTTTACTGCGAAAGGTTTTAAAATAAAATTCGAGACTATTTAAAATGAGTAGTTTACTTTCTTTTTCTTAAAGTCAAAAACAAGGGATAAGAAATCATTGTAATTCCTGCAATGATTATAAAACTTTTAGGATCGCTGTATATAAACCCCATTAACAATGCGATAGAAGCAATTATGGCAAATATTGTGGTCCAGGGATACCAAAAAGAGCGATAAGGTCTGGGTAAATCCGGTTCTTTGGTTCTTAGTTTTAAAAGAGAATAATAGGCAAGTCCCCAAACAATGATTGAGATAAAAGCAGCGAATGAAAACAAGACTTCAAAAGAACCAATACAAATCAAAAACAGACTAAAAAGCGATGAAATCAAAAGCGCAACAATTGGTGTTCCGCCTTTATTTACAGTAGTTCCTTTTTCGATAAAAAATCCGTCACGACTTAATCCGTAAAGAATTCTTGGCGGAATCATCATAAAAGCATTCAGGATACTAATTAAAGAGAAAATAGAAATCACGGTTACGATTTTAGCTCCATTTTCTCCAAAGAGAATTTTTGCAACATCTGCAGCAGCAAGATTTGATTTTGCTATTGTCTCAATTGGCAACACGTGAAAAAAGGCTGCATTTACCAAAACATAAATAGCGATAACCAATAAAACACCACTGTACAAGGATTTCGGAATGTTTTTACCAGGATCTTCATTTTCTTCAGCAAAAAAGCAAACGCCGTTCCATCCATTATAAGTTCCGATAATAAGTTGTAAAGATTTAAAGAATCCAAATATAATCCCGATTTGAAAGACAGAACTATCCGTTTTAATTTTTGGTACATCGGCACCAGAATACATAAAGCAGGCCACTACCAATGCCACGAAACAAATCACTTTTAAGAAGCTGGTAATTTGCTGAATAATACTTCCGTTTTTTACGCCGCTTAAATGCAGTAATACAAATGCTGCTAATAAAGAAATTGATATTACAGTCGAATAAGGGGAAAGATCAGGAAATAAAATAATAGTATATTCACTAATTACGATGCAGTAAAATGCAGGCGGAATGGCATTGACAATATAATCATACCAACCAGATAAAAATCCTGCATAATCTCCTAAAGCTCTTTTGATATAATTGTAAGATCCTCCCGCTTTAGGTAACATTGTAGCTAATTCTGAGTAGGAATTGGCACCCAGCAAAACATACAAACCACCAAAAAGCCATGACGCAATAATAAGCCAGTAATTATGGAGCATTTCTGCAATAGTTCCTGGTGTTCTTAATATTCCGACTCCAATTGTTCCTCCAATTAAGACAGCAATATTAAAACTGAAGCCCAGACTTTTCGTTAATTGGTTTTTGGCAGAATTTGACATGGTTTATTTTTAGTTTTTGAAAATGAATTACTCCCTCAAAAGTAATTATAAATGAGATAGATTTTTTTGTAAAAGAAAAAACCTCATTTTAGATAAAATGAGGTTTTGGATTGAAATTTAACAATCAAAGCTTTTTTGAATTTTTGAAATGAAAATAAAGAAAAGCTTTGATGGATTATAAACTAATTCAAAAGTTTAGAATTTATATCGCAAACTTGTCATAACCTGACGTGGCGCGATTGGGTTCACACTATAATTTTCGTGAACTGTATAGTTTAATTCGTTTGTAATGTTTGATAATTTACAAAGAATAGAGAATTTTCTCCACGTATATCCAACAGAGGCATCAATTGTTACATAACCTTCTAACGGAATATCACGATCTCTGATAGTTACAGTATACGTTTTTGGATTAGTTGTAGGTTTGTTTTCTGTCCATAAGTAATCATCATTCCATCCGCCTAAACGATCTCCAATATAGTTTCCGATTGCTCCAAAAGAAAGTCCTTTTAAAACTCCTGAAGGTAAAGTATAGAAGAAACTTAAATTAGCTGTATTTACTGGTGTTCTCGCTACACGGTCTCCTTCAACAAAACTTCCGTTAGTCCCAGATGTATTAGTGTAACGCATATCGTTGTAGCTGTAACCTCCAATGATGCTTAATCCTTCAACAGGTTTTGCAGTAATATCAATTTCAACTCCTTTACTTTTTGTTCCACCACCCAAAGTCTTTTTGGTTGTATCTGTATTTAAAGTGGTCCCATCTGCCAGAAATTCTGCAGTTTGCGCTAAATTGCTATTTGTAATTTGGTAAACTGTTACATTTGTACTTAAAGCACCATTCCAGAAATCTTTTTTGATTCCGGCCTCGTATTGATCAATAATAGAAGCTTCCAATGGTTGCAAGTCAATTGTTGTTCCTGTATTTGGTGTAAATGAACTAGAATAACTAGCAAATAATGACATGTCTTTTAAAGGCTGATATACTAATCCAACTTTAGGAGAAAACGCATTGTCTAAACGCTTTGGTGTAACAGTTGGTACTGCCTTTTCAGGATTTCCTGCTCCAGTAGAAGTTTCTTTATAAGTTGTTACTTCAGCTTCTTGCCATGACCAACGAATTCCGGCAAGTACTTTAAATTTATCTGTAACTGAAATTAAGTCCTGAAAATAAACTCCAAAACGATTGGTTTCAGTTTTTCCTATTTGTGTTGCTCTTGCATTTGGAATATCATTTCTTTGTGTTGAAGGATCAAAATCATAAAGATAAATCGTGTCATAAAGACTAGGATCATACTTACCGTTTACTTTTACTTTTTCTTCGCTAAAAGCATATGTATAAGCAGTTGCAAATGAGTTTTCCCAATCTACACCTGTGAAAATTTGATGTTTTACAGATCCGGTATTAAAGTTTCCTTGTAAGCTTAATTGATCTCCTAAAATTTGCTCTAAGTTCTTCCCTTGGGTTAATCCTCTGTTCCAGTAACCTGGAGTTGGATATATTTTGGTGTCATCTAAACCTGATAGTTGAGCAGTAGATTTTTGTGTTCTATTGTATGTTTGATAAGAACTATTGAAATTAAGTTTCCAGTTTTTATTAAAATCGTGATTTAATAATACCGATGCACTTGAAGATTTAGTAGTACCGTTTGACCAAAGCGATCCAAAAAAAGCATTACGAGGTAAATCTAAAATTTCTTTTCCGATGATCCCTGTTCCAAAATCAGGTGTCCAGTCTGCAGTTAAGTAATCTCCCTGAACTGTAATTTGTGTTCTTGGGTTAACGATGAAAAGTAAAGATGGGTTTACATATAAACGTTCGTTTTTTACAACATCTCTGAAGCTTTCTGAATTCTCATAAGAACCATTAATTCTAAATGCAATAGATTTAGAAAGAGGGCCATAAAAATCAAATGCAGGTTTGTAATAAGCATAGCTTCCCATTTGCATTGAGATCTCACCACCGCTCGTAAAAGATGGAGTTTTTGTTACCAAATTTAAAATACCTCCCGGAGCTACGTTTCCAAACAATAAAGCGGAACTTCCTTTAAGAAACTCTACTTTGTCTAAACCTGAAACATCGGGAATAGAGCCTGAATTATAGCGGAACCCATTTTTAAACATATTGTTGGCAGACATATCATATCCTCTTGAGAAAAATGATTCCTGAGCACCACCACGCGCAGAACCCACATAGACACCATTAGCATTTTTTAATACTTCACTTAATCTAATAGCCTGTTGTTGCTCGATAACTTCTGAACCAATAACCTGAATAGATTGAGGGTTATCCATTGGTTTTAAACCTGAGCGCACTGCGGTTACTGGTTTAGGCTCTTTAGTCTTAGTAACAATTACTTCGTTTAGGATTTCTCCTTTTTTATTTTTTACCGTGTCATTAAGAGTTGTGGTATTGTCAGCACTTGTATAGTCTTGACTATAAGTTGCAAAGCTTATAAAAGACAAAGCAAGTAGTAAACTATTTCTCATGTTATTTATTTAGATTTAATAAAAATAAGTTTTTTGCAAATATAAGTGCTCACAAAGGGTTTAACAAAATTTATAAAGGTATTTTCTCACTTAAAATTTAATTAATTTTGTCTTAAGATTTGCTTAAGAATTTGTGTTTGTTCTTTGAGTTTTATATTCATTCTAAATAAAGATAATATTCAAAGTGCTTTATTTTTGATATAAAAAAACCTTGTTTTAAGGCAAGGTTTTATAAAGACTACGCTTTTTTTTAAATAAGAATTTTTATTTTACTGTAATTTGGTAAGTGGCCATTTTCCAGATTTCATCGTATTTTTTGCCATTGTGTTCTCCTGCAGATTTATCTGTATGAGCATATTCAACCATATAATTTCCTGACCAGATTGGAGTAAAAGAAAATTCTCCTTTATCGTTTGTCCATAATTCTTTTTCCCATCCATTTGGGGCAATGACTTTAATTTTGGTCTTTTTAGCAGATGCTCCTTCATAGAGTGCAAATCCGGATATTTTTTCATTCTTTTTTGCTACATCAGCATTTTCAGAAAACAAACCAATTTGATTTTTATTTGCAGTAGCATAATTCCCTGCCGTTTTATTCCCGACAACTACAGTAGCACTCGAATTGTAATCTAATTTCATTGTGCCATAAACATCACGTACAGTATGATGCATTACAATAGTATAAACTCCGTCTTCATCCGGTGTAAAAAAGGCCTGATATTTATTGTCTAAAGCTTTTGCAGTAAGTTTGGTCTCTTTCTTTGAAGGAGAAATTACAACCAATGAAAAATCTTTTAAATCAGAAAACCATTTGTCGGCTTTTGTAATGTCATTTTCAGAAAACTCTCCAAAATAAACTGAAATTTCCTGTGCTTTTCCTTTTGTTCCGGTTGCTTTTGTATCAATCCAAAGCGCGTGGGCAAAGATTTGTGGCGCAGTAAAAAGCATCAAAAAAGCAAATGTTATTAACTTAAAAGTTTTTGATTTCATAATATATTAGAATTTAAAATTATTAGATGATATTTTATACAAACATAACTTTTATTTAGAATAATTAAAAACAAAGAAAGTGCAAAATAGTATTTTCTTTAACAAATATTATTTCGGCAGATCTATTTTGGATTGATTTACTTTTTTTAAACACTAATAAAAAGACTGATTTTGTCTTAAATTAAAGAGAAAACCAAGTTTTTGTGAAAAAAGGATAAAGCGGGATTCTTCCACTAAAAAAAGCCCTAATTTTGCAATTCAGAAAAATGACTTCATGATTTTACCCTTCTTAAAAAAGTTTCAGCATACACCCAAAGGATATCGTATCGCCAATACCGTTTTCTTTTTTCTTTCCGGTTTTGGGTATTCTTCCTGGGTTTCCCGAATTCCACACATACAGGCGCAATTACATTTATCTGAAGCCGAGTTTGGAGCGGTATTATTTGCATTTCCAATTGGTTTAATGTTAACTATGCCTTTTACAGGAAAGTTATTAAACAAATACAGCAGCCGTTATATCATGTTATTGGGGGCGGTAATGTTTAATATTGCTTTGTCTTTGCCGGGTTTGGCAGCTTTTGTATGGCAGTTGGTGGTGATACTTTTGTTTTTTGGTGCATCGCGTAATATTTTTAATTTATCTATCAATGCACAATCTCTGGAGGTTCAGAAATTATACCCAAAATCTATTATAACACGTTTTCATGCAGTTTGGAGTATTGCTGTTTTTGCTGGAGCAGGTTTGGGTTACGTTATGGTTACACAACATATTGCGCCATCACAACATTTACTGGGTGTAAGTGTTTTTATGCTGGCGCTAACAGCTTGTTTTTATCCAATGAGCATTCATAATGAGCCTGTGCCGGTTAAAAAGAAGTTTTTCTCGATGCCGGAAAAAAATCTGGTTAAGTTTGCCCTGATTTGCTTTGTCTCTATGGCTTGCGAAAACACGATGTACGATTGGAGTGGTATTTACTTTGAAAACATACTAAAAGCTTCCCCAAAGATGACGAGTGCTGCATTTGTGTTTTTTGCAACAGCAGTAACTCTAGGACGTATATTTGGAGATTATGGCGTAATGAAATTTGGAACTAAAAAAATCCTGCTCTATAGCGGAATTTTGATTACGGTAGGTTTTGGTATTTGTTTCTTGTTACCGTATGTTTATCCTACTATTTTTGGTTACGTTTTAATCGGATTTGGGGTTTCCTGTGTGGTTCCGTTAGTGTTTAGTATTGCCGGAAGATCATCAAATATGAGCAGCGGATCTGCACTAACTTCTATATCTACAATTGGTTATTTGGGATTTTTATTGGTTCCGCCAATGGTGGGTTTTATCTCTGAATATCTGAGTATGAAATGGGCGTTTTTGATTATGGCGCTTTTAGGTGTACTGATGATTTTTATGGTCAATAAGATCGGGGAGAATGAGTGAGTTTTTTTTTTAAGTTGCTAAGATGTTGAGGTGCTGAGGTTCTAAGGTTTTTTTTGATTCGTTTTTTGCCTTGAAGGCACTAATAGGCAAAGGTTAATAATTCCGTACGAATGATACATTTTGAACATGTTCTTTAATTATGTTCATGGACAAGTAATTTAATATTTACAAAATTAATTCTAATTACAAAATCGATCGAACCTACGGTTCTTTATTGTTGTGTGTAATTTTACATTAACCGGATTAAAATCCGGCCCTATAGAATTATTCGAACCTACGGTTCTTTACTATTGCGTATAATTTTACAATAACCCAATTAAAATCGGGCTCTATAAAATTATTCGAACTAATGGTTCTTTTGATATTCTGGAGATTTCGTAAAAAAACGTATAAAAATCCAGCCTTATAAAATTGATCAAACCGATAGTTCCTTTTTAAATTCCGAAGGAATGGATCATATTGTAGCAACGGATTTTAATCCGTTGAAATCAATTTGTGACAGATTTCGAAGTTCCGTAGGAACGAACCATTTATTAGTTTATTTCTTCGTCATTACAAACTTCTCCGAACTTGGTTTTCCATTCAAATTCCCTGAAATCTCCGCCGTTAAAGTATTATTTGGACCTTTTGTATAGGTAATTTTTTGAGGATAATCGTGTTTCGGATTTTCAAAAACCAATTGTTTATCTGATTCTAAAGTAGATGGAAACGAAACCGGTTTGTCTTCATTTTGCCCTTTTACGGTTGCTTTGTATGTTAGTGTTTCCCCTAATTGTGCCAGAACAATACTTTCAAAATGTAAAGTGTCCTTTCCTTTTATAAAATAAGATGCAGCGCTAAAAGTACTATCGTTTAGTTTTTGCCAGTTTTCAGTTAAAACACCATCTGGAGAAGTGTTTTCCCAGTTTCCGATAAGCCAGTCTGCTTTTTTGATTTTGTCTTTTTCGACAGTTTCTTTTTTCTGACAGGAAACAAAAGCTATAGTAAGGGCGATGAGAGTAATTTTCTGAAACATAATATGAGGTTTTGATTTTGTGCTACTAAAGTATGAAAAAAATGGTTGCCACGAATTCACGAATTTTTATTGATATGCTAAACGATTAGTTTGTCGCAAATTCAATGAATAATTATTTCGAAGTAAAATTAAAGCATTAAGAAGATTTTGTCTCACGCAGATTTAGCAGATTCGGCAGATTTATTTTGTAATCTGCATTATAAAAATCTGTTAGATCTGCTAAATCTGCGAGAAAAAATTAGCGCAAATTAGTGCAATTCGTGGCAAAAAAACTTAAACGCTTTCCTTCAAAATAGAGTAAACCAATTCCTTCGTTGGTTTTTGATCTTTTAGTTTGGTTCTGACGTCATCAAATGTGACTTTAAAATCACAACCCGATTTATATTCAGCGCAGCCATAAGCGGTTTTTCCTTTTAGAATAGTTCCTTTTTTGCATTTCGGACACATTAAAGAATCTGATGCTTCTTGTTGCTTTGCTTTCTTCGTTTCAGTTTTCTTAGGCTCCAGTTTAAGCTTGTAATTTTCTTCAAAACGAATTAAACCTTCAACCGTTCCGGCTTCGGTTTTAAAGCCTTTTATATTTACCGTTGAGCCTTTTTGAACCAATCTTAAATATTGACTTTCCGTGATTTTTTTCTCCTGGAAAACATTCGGTAATACAAAATCACAGCCCGATTTGTATTCACTGCATCCAAAAGCTGTTTTACCTTTGATCAGATTTCCTTTTTGACATTTCGGACAAGTCTCTGCCAAAATTCCTGCGGCTTTCTTTTTTTCTGCTTTTACAACAGGTTTCTGTATCGTTGCGGCATGCGAAATATTGGCGTGTTTAGTTTCGCTTCTAACTTCAAAAACCAAAGCTTCAACCATGCGTTTCATGTTTCTGATGAAAGCTGCAGCAGTAAAAGTTCCTTTCTCGATATCTTTTAGTTGTTTTTCCCAGCTTCCTGTAAGTTCAGCTGATTTTACCAATTCGTTCTGAATCGTATCAATAAGCTGAATTCCTGTTGTGGTGGGTAAAACCTGCTTTTTGTTTCGAACAATATACTGACGTTTAAAAAGCGTTTCGATAATATTTGCACGCGTTGACGGACGCCCGATTCCGTTCTCTTTCATAAGTTCGCGTAAATCTTCATCGTCAACCTGTTTTCCTGCGGTCTCCATAGCACGCAGCAAAGTAGCTTCTGTAAACTGATTGGGTGGTTTGGTTTCTTTTTGAAGAAACGAAGGTTCATGCGGCCCTTTTTCGCCCACAACAAAACTCGGCAATAAATCGGCTTCTTTTTCTTTGGCGTTTGGATCTTCAAACACAATGCGAAAACCTTTCTTCAGGATTTCTTTTCCCGTGGCTTTAAACGTTACATCCGCTGCTTTTCCAATCACGGTTGTATTGGCAACCAGACAATCGTCATAAAATACTGCAATAAAACGTTTTGTAATAATGTCGTAAACCTGCTGCTGATTGTAGGCCAGATTGTTTTGAACTCCGGTTGGAATAATCGCGTGGTGATCTGTAACTTTTTTGTCGTTGAAAACCTTTGGCGATTTTTTTATTTTTTTCTGTAAAATGGGCTGAGTTAATTCGGCATAAGTGGTTAATTTTTGCAGAATTCCGGTTACTTTAGGATAAATATCGTTAGGTAAAAAAGTCGTATCAACTCTGGGATACGTGATTACTTTTTGTTCGTATAAAGTCTGGGCGATTTTAAGCGTTTCTTCTGCCGAAAATCCAAATTTTTGATTGCAATAAACCTGTAAACCAGTTAAGTCAAAAAGCTTTGGAGCATATTCGTTTCCGTTTTTTTTATCGACCGAAACAATTTCGAAATCACTTTCTTTTACTTTTTCGGCCAGAATTTCTCCGTCTTCTTTTTTCAGGAAGCGGCCTTCTTCATAACTAAAAAGCGTTTCCCGGTACAAAGTCTGTAATTCCCAATAGGGTTGAGGTTTAAAGTTTTCGATCTCTCTAAAACGATCTACAACCATTGCCAGGGTTGGTGTTTGCACACGGCCAATAGACAAAACCTGCTTGTAACCGCCATGTTTTACCGTATATAAACGTGTAGCATTCATACCCAATAACCAGTCGCCAATAGCTCTGGAAAATCCGGCATAAAATAAATTATCGTAGTTTTCAGAGGGTTTTAAGTTTTCAAAACCTTCTTTGATGGCTTCTGTAGTCAGGGACGAAATCCATAAACGCTGCACTTCGCCTTTGTAATGCGCTTCGTTCATTACCCAACGCTGAATCAGTTCTCCTTCTTGTCCGGCATCCCCGCAGTTGATGACCACTTCGGCTTTGTCAAAAAGACTTTTAATGATTTTAAACTGTTTCTGGATTCCCGAATTCTGAACCACTTTGGTTTCGAACTTTTCAGGAAGCATAGGCAGATTATTCAAATCCCAGCTTTTCCAGTGCGGACGGTAATCGTTGGGTTCTTTTAAGGTGCATAAATGCCCAAAAGTATAGGTCACAGCATAACCATTGCCTTCATAATACCCATCGTGCTTGGTATTGGCACCCAAAACGGATGCGATTTCTCGTGCTACACTTGGTTTTTCGGCAATACAGACCTTCATTTTTCTCCTTCTTATTTAGTAGGCGAAATTAAGGATTTTATGAGAAAGTTGCTAAGGTTGCACGACACTAAGTTTTTTTATTTTATTTAGAAAGATTAGGATTGGGAGTTTTTTGTAGTATTTGGCATTGTGATAAAAGTGTTTCTTTTTAAGATTCGAAGTATAAGAAAAAATAAGATAATTACTTCAAAATAAGTATATTCGCTTAGCCAAAACCAATTACAATGAAGATAAAAGAAGCTACTACAATAAACGAGGTAATTCAGATATTGGATGAAATTATCGAGACATCAAAACTGGAACAAAGCGCCCTGGGTTTGTTTGCTATGTTGTATCGTGAAGTTACGGTAAGAATAAAAGAAGGAATCCTGGATGGTTCTTTTCAAAATGGGGAACGAATGGAAAAACTCGATGTTATTTTTGCCAATCGATATATCAAAGCTTATTATCAATATAAAGCCAAGGAAAAACCATCCGAAAGCTGGGCATTTTCTTTTCAGCAAGCAGAAAAATTCTGGCCAATAGTAGTGCAGCATTTGCTACTTGGAATAAATGCACACATCAATCTGGATCTTGGGATAGCAGCCGCTCAGGTCAGTACAGCAGAAAATATTGGAGACTTAAAAGCAGATTTCGACAAGATAAATGCCATATTGAGCAGTCTGGTAGGAAGTGTAGAAAAATGCTTAATCAAAATTTGGCCAACGCTCACGATGATTCTAAAATTGACAGGCAAAATAGATAATTTCTTTATTGATTTTAGTATGGAAACCGCAAGGGAGGGAGCATGGAAATTTGCCAATGAATTTGTACTGGTTCCCGAAAATCAAAGAGAAGCCTATACGCAACTAAGAGACAAAAGAATAACAGAAATTGCCCGTCTGGTTTCAAATCCGGGGTATTTTGTTAGTGCCGTTTTCAAATTCATTCGATTATTTGAAAAGGGAACTGTTGCTCAAAAAATAATTGATTTAAAGATAATCGAAGAAAAAAATAGGCAGTGTGTTGCGGTGTAATTTCGCCAAAAAAGTAAGTAATACATAATAGTAAAATTTATTTACGGGCACAAATGTGGTGCGTATTGACTGGAATTATTGAGACATAAAATCTATGTTTTGAAATTGTAAAAATTTAATTGAATGCTTTTGAATTAAGTATTAAAAATAAGCATCAACATGATGAAACCTCCTAAAAAAAGAACTCCAATCATATGATTTCGATTACTGTTATCATCTTTTTTTTGATTACTTCCGCTTGGTGACCAGAAACTCGAAAATGTTCTAAAATCATTATCGTTTAGAAGAGCTCCTGAATTGAAATAAAGAAATCGTACCAAAGCTCCCAAAAACTCCAAAATAATTCGTCCCGCTATTATTTGTTCAAAATCCACTTTAAAATGTATTTGTCTTAATTATTAATCATAGGATTCAAATTCTCATCTTTATTACGCAAATCCAGTCCGCCCTCGTAAACCGATTTAAGATTCGTCAGATAAAAATGCCAGCCGTTTGAGCAGCCCAGTCTGATGTATTGTTTCGAATTATCATCTGTTGGAATATTAAACTGATGAAGCTCTACTATCGTATAGTCATTTTCTTCACTCAATTTTATATCTACCAGACAGTTTCCTTCAAAAGTAAATTGTAGTTGGTCTTTTCCGTTGGCAGCCATAATTTTCCCTTTCATGGCGTCATTATACAAATACCAAAGCCATTCATAAGTATTGCCTTCTGAAACACTTTGGTCTTTGCTGATGGGTTCCATATTCGCATCAAAAAAAGACACTTTTTCGAGAAACCATTTCTCCAGTTCATTCGCAATTGTCCATGCATTGTAAATGTCGCTGAGTTTAGACTTAACAGCTATTTTTTTTGTAAAAGAAGTCCAGTCAAAGTTTTCCATGGTTTAACTTTTATTGTTTAACGAATTTGTTTATTCAATTTCTATATATTCCGATTTTCCTTTTTCGTTTCCATTATTAAGCCATTCCCAATCCAAAGCCAATTTTATTTTTCCATTTTCTGTTAACTTAATTTGCGCCAATGCTTTTCCAGCTTTCAATTCGTTATCCGTTGTTAAGCATTGATAAAGCATGTTTAATTTATCATCGGTTAATTCAGCAATAATTTTTCCATATTTTATGGTTCCGCCAAAATAATCGGCAGTAACAAGATTGTCGTCCTGTTTATAATTAAAAATGGTTTCTGTATTTACTTGTCCGTTTTCCGAATTTTGAATAAGTGCAAATCTTTTATTGTTGAAGTTGAATTTATGCATCGTGTTTTTGGTTGGATAAATTTATTTGGATATAAGTTCAGCTAATTGCAAGCTCTTTTTTAGAATCGTTCGTTAATGCAATTACCAATGCAATACCACAGAAGAGTAAAGCAATAATGGCACGTACAATTTCATTTCCGCCACCCACAGTCGGATTTGCAATAGCATCTTGAATATGGAAGAAAAGTACAAAAAGTAAAAGCATTAAAGCAAGAAGAAGCGAAATTGGTTTTATCCAAAGCTTGAAAATAATCGAAATGCCTGAACAAATAAGCGCAACACCTACAAAATAAGTCCAAAACATAGTTCCTGGCAGCCATTTTGGAACCATTGTAGACACAAACTCGGCAAAAAGAAAATGACTTAATCCAAACAAAAGCATTAAAAGCGAATAAAAAATTCGCCCAACCGGAATAAGTTTTTCAAGAAATGCGTCGAATTTGTTTTGATCTTTGTTAGACTCTTGTTCTGTAAAAGAACCAGCCAATACAAATGCTCCACCGCTATAAGTTATTTCCTCAATAGCATTGATCCAAATTTGCGTGGCGGCAGTTTTATCGGTATTAAAAATGAAAATAAAGGGCAAATGAGAAACAATAAAAGCGGCAAGAAAAGCAAAACCCAAATAAAGACAGACTTTTTTGGTATCGATAAATTTAATTGTAATGATTCCCGAAATAATAATTCCTGCCAATATTAAAACTATGCTGGTAAGGATAGAAAAAACAGGATATTGATGCGCCCAAGCGGGAAAAGGAGATAAAATTTCAGATCGAAAATCTTTGATAATAAGCTGATGCACTCCCAAAGTAATTATGCCAATACCGTAAAATAAACGGCCGAGTTTAATAAGTCCTTTCATTAATAGTGGTTTTAGATAGTAAATTTGTTTTTGGTACGACCAAATATATAAATTTCTTACTAAAATACTGATTTAATGAGGGTTGGTTTTTACCTATCTGCACAGTTTTGTCATTTCGACGTAAGGAGAAATCACACTCGTATGTCTACAAAGATTGGCAAGTATTCTTTGCGGAGTTTCTAGTGCGATTTGCTTCGCCAATTCGCTAACGCTCGGGTCTCGTTCCTCGAAATGACAAAACTAGAAGGAAATAGAATGAGAAAATAAACTTCCTAAGTAGATTGCGTTCACGAGCGGGACGCTCGCGCCAGCTCAGGGTTGTCACTAAATAATTTCTTCAAGTTTATAAACTTCTCCCCATCTATTTAGTAAGCGGCTATCATAAATGTTAAAGGGAATAATTGAACTATCTTTTTCGGTAGACAATCCGGTAAATGTCCAAAACAAATCTTCAAACTTACAAACCAAATATCCTCTATCATTAAATGAGTAGTCTCCAACAATCTTATAATTTTGTAAATGTTCAATATCGTGCTCATCCATAGGACGAAAGGCATCAACGACCTTTTTTGTTAGCTCAACTTTACCATTCTTAAAGAACTCCAGTTGATTTTGGTAGATTATACAAAAAAACAAACCACCTGCATGAAGATCAGTATTTGCGATTAAACTTGACAGATACTTTTTATTAATTTCTATTTTCATTAGTACATTATTCATGAGTGTATTCAATTTGTGAAGATTGCGTGCACGAGCGAGACGCTCGTGCTAGCGGGGGCTATCGGGTTTTATTTTAAATGTTATTTTTCATATTTTAATATACGTAATTGTATTTACCCTCAGAAAATACATTCCCTGTGACCGCATCAATTTGTATAAATGGACAATGATTGCATTTTTTAGAAACATCCCAGTAATACAATTTTCTTTTTCCTTTTTGATATCCTAAACTGGTTTTTGAGTAGTTATAGGTTTTAAAAAATATCTCTACATTATCTCCTGAAATGCCGTACCGTTTGGCAATTTTTAAAGCCTGGCTTTCTGTAATTTTAATTTCGTTTTTATCTTTTTCTTTGCAAGAATTTAAGGAAAAACATATTCCCAAAAGAATAATGATTGTTGTAAATAAGAATTTCTTTTTCATTACAAATCCTTAATTAATTCACTTGGATGAATTTTTAAAGCTTGTGCAATTTTAAACAAAGTGCTTACTTTCATTTCTTGCGAGCCTTTTATATATTTTCTTAGACTTTCAACATCCATTTCTGCATCATGAGCAACCTCTCGTCGCTTGAATTTCTTTTCTTCAATTATATCTTTAATCTTGATTCCTAAGTCTTTTACAACCTCTGGAATTTCACTTTTTCTTTCTCTTTTCATAGAAATGAAATTACAAGTAATCGATTGTTTTTAAGTGAATGTAAATAAGGGGTTGTATGTTACTGATTTTTTATATATTTGCTTAAAATTGTAAATTAAATCTTATATAAAAATGGAAACGCAAAATAAAGAAAGAGCCGAAGAATTGTTAGAATTAATAAATAAAGGAAGATATTTTACCAAACTAAAGCCAGAGCCAAAAGAAACCAACTCGTTTACAATACCGCTAAAAGTATCTTCTTATAACGAATTAAATCTAATGGTTTCAGATTTGCTAAAAGCAAGTATTATTTTGCTTAATCCTGACGCGCAAAGTTTGTCGGGTTTTACAAAAAACAATAAGGTCAATGTTATGACTTTGCTTGAAATTGCCTTGCAGTTATTGCCAGAAGATGAAATGGAGTTGTTGGATGATTTGTGTAAATTTCAACAGGAGGCATTGCTATAAAAAGAAGAAGCGCAATCCCGAAAGCTTTCAGGATTAAATTATGGGCTCTTTGCAGAGCAGGATAATTTTGTTTATTCAGTTTTTAGTTTGTTGATTCTTTTTCTGAATAATAAAAATTCTATTGTAGTAAGAAATAGATAAATTATTGAAAAAATGGCAAGCCTTGTCAAAATAGTTAAATTGTGTAAGTAAGTATCGATCAATAGATTAATAACGATAAAAAGGACACAAAATGTTGGTATTCCTAAAAAGGCTAAAAGTGACCAATAGAAATTATTCCTGATTTTTGCTATTAAATTTAGAAAAATTGCAAACGAAGAGATAATCATCGCAATAAAATATGCAGCAGAAAAACCTAGATTTATTATGAAATCTAAAATCTGTAAAAATTGTACAAAGAAATTTCCAGCAATTACCGTTGTTTCTGAAATCACAATTCTATAAATAAAAAATAATGAAATGCTTATCAGAAAATTAATTATCCAAAATCTAAATACAATTTTATTCATTTTTTTAAGTAGCTAGTTTTTTAGTCTATTTTTTTTCTGTTAGCGCGAGCGTCCAGCTCGTGCCCGTATAGTTTTTTAAAATTGATTTAAATTGCGTTCACGAGCGGGGCGCTCGCGCCAGCAGAGTTTGTGAATACGAAAAGTTGAAAAGAAAAATAAAAAAGAAAATAGAAAGTAGTTTCATTTAATTTTATTGAGTTATGTTGCGCTATCGGATCGCAGTTTTTTTAATATTCTTGTAAATCATTAATCCATTTTTGTTGGTCATTATTTAGCGTGTCGAACTGCATTATTACTTCAAGATCTATTGTTTTTTCAATAACGCGAGGTGTTTTCATATCTAATGTTTGCATCATTGGTGAACTTTCACTATTATAAGACGTTTTTATTTTGTTTATTATTAGTAAATAGTTTTTTAATTGAAAAAGGGTACTTATTTTTCTATCATCTTCTTTTACACTAAAATGAAATTTTAGTTTAAGTTCTGATAATAATTTTTCATAACTAGTTTCTTTTTCTTCTGAATTATAGCAAATAACAGCTAATAATAAGTTATTAGTATCTGACATCATTTGAAAATGACTAAATCTTAAATTTTTATAGAAATAAGAGGTATCATCTTCCGTGTATCTGTTGAGAGAAAATACTTTTCCAATTATTTTTTCTGCATCATCGGTATAATTAATTTGATTATTTAACTCGCTTACAGATATGTTTTTCATAGAAACATATCTCGTTTCATAATATTTGGAAAATGTTTCTTTCGCATTTATCGTTTTGTAAATATTGTTCTCACCTGGTAATAAATATTTGGTAGAATCTTTATCTACAAAATTTACAAGAAAAAAATCTTTGACATTTATTTTTTTATTCAAATTTTCAAAATTGGTATAATCCTTTTGTGAATATGCAAAGTTGAGGACAATGTGAAAGAGTAAAATTGAAAATATTTTTGTTTTTAGTGATTTCTTGTTTTTATTTAATGCGTGCATGTTTAATTTGTTAGTTTCTTTTACTTTTCCTGCCAATAATCTAATTCTGCAAATTCAATAGGTTCTCTGCCTTGCCATCCGTTAGCGCAAATTTGCAATCTGTGCCTGCAAAGATTGGTTTGTTCTCTCTGTAAATATAACAAAAGCTACATGATTTTTGTAGCTTTTGTTTGATGATTTGTAAAGCGTTTTACCGTTGCGGGCAGGGATTGCAAATCCGCGCTAACGGGTTAATTAGTGATTAGATGTAATGCCAATAATTATAAACACTTCTTCTTTAAATGAGCGTTCTTTTGGTTTTATAGTATCATTTCCTAGAATTCGATTTAAAGTAAATCCAGCATTCATAATATCAGTTGTATCAGTAACTTCCTGATTAAAGTCAGCATCAAAACTACCTTTAAATTTTTTAGAATAACGAATTCTATAAAATTTTCCAATATTTGAATCTAAATCCTCAGAGCCATTCCAGCCTGCAATACCTTTAAATTTCACACCATTTATGTCGTAGATAAAATAATTTTTATAACCGTTTTTTATTTTTTCGCGCGAAACAAATCGCCCAATAGATGATTTACCATTCAATCTAATATCTTTATTAATAATTTGTCCTTCAACAATTAAAAATATAAAAAACATAAAAGAAGATAACAATATAATTGCAGAAATTATTCCAACATTTTTTTTTAATTTTTCTAAATCCATTTTTAATTAGTTTGTGTCATCTCTTTGTACTGTGCAAAGTTTCCTGAGATTCACGCCCGTTGTTATATTTTATTCCAAATATTATTTACGTCTCTTTGTAGATCATTGGAATGGGTGCGAAGTCGGGAGACTTCGCACAGCGATCGCGATAATGGGCACACTTCGGAGAGCGGGGGTATTTGCACCACCAGAAGAAGAAATTATTTCGAAGAATCATGATGTTCTATCTTAAAAAATTGTAATCTTTCCTCTGAATCTAAATCTTTGTAATCTAAAAAAGAGTTTCTTAAAATTAGTTTTTTATTTTCCATTAATACTTCGAAAATAATCAAGTTGTTTTCTCCGTAAATTTGATATTTGTCAAATTTTAAAAGTACGCCCCATTTCTCTTTAGAAAAC
Source organism: Flavobacterium sp. N2038 (assembly GCF_025947185.1). Taxonomy (NCBI): domain Bacteria; kingdom Pseudomonadati; phylum Bacteroidota; class Flavobacteriia; order Flavobacteriales; family Flavobacteriaceae; genus Flavobacterium; species Flavobacterium sp. N2038. Next base: position 3,739,247 of record NZ_CP110001.1, on the reverse strand, counting down.
CTTTTTTCTAAACTCCATGTTCCATCAATTGATTGGCAATCTGCGTATTGTTCTTTAGTTACCTTATTCATTACATTGGGAAAATTCACGACTTCAAAACTTCCATTTTCATATAATGTTAATTTAACCTCATTACACTTATAACCATAGTGCATCATTGCATTGTAACTTGCTAAATCAAGCTTCCATTCTCCAATTAGTTCTTTTAGTTCAGGTTTTTTTGTTAAATCCTGTGGAGTGTAATTGTTAAATAAATTACAGCTACTAAAAGTTGCAAAAATTATGAGGTAAAAGATATTTTTCATAGAAAAAAGAGATATACAATACTTTGGTTTTATTTAGATTGCGTTCACGAGCGGACGCTCGCGCCAGCGTGGGGCTGACTTTAAAGGCTTGTTTACCTTTTGAGAAGTTTAATTTCACTTCTTGATTTTAACCGTCTTATCAGGGCAAATATAGTGATCGACAAGAGGATTATATATCCTGTTATTATTTTGATTGTGCCAAAATTTGCGATTGCAAGTACAATTCCTGTAATACCCGGATTTCCACCGCCAACGAGTTCATATCGTACACCGCTTTCAATCTGGATGGCTAAATATAGTGACCAGATAAAAATAGCTGAAATAGATAATAATGCAAAAAGCTGTGCTTTTGCATAGCTTATAGAATTTGGAGTTTCAGAACTATATTTAAAATTTGGGTTATCGATTTTTATAAAATCAAAAACTTCATTTTTAATATTTTCACTATCTATATAAATTATTTCTTCAGAATCCCTTCCGAAGAATATTTTAATATAGTTTTTTTCGTTTTGATTTTCAATTTGCTTGATGTAAGCATATGGAATACTAAATAAATCTTTTAAAAACGCAAAATCTTGAGTTTCTGAATTGACACGATTCAGTTCATTTTCTTTTAGATTTCCTTTATAGATGATGTTGTCCTTTATTACTACTATCTGATTATTGGATTTTGAGTCTTTTAATTTCCAAATTTTATGCATTTCAGAGGTTTTAGTTATTTGCTTGTTTAGGGTTAAATGTTTTTTTTTCAAACATAATCTTTTTAAGTTCAATTTCCTTACGGGAAGCCGTAAGTGAAGTCGGGAAACTTCGCACAGCGATCGCGATAAAGGGAAGACTTTGAAGAGCGGAGACTTCGTACAGCGATAGGTTTATAGCATATTATTTTTGTTTATTTTTCAGATATATAAATCGACAAATTGATATTTATCTATTTTTGGTAATATATGTTTTTCTTGTTTGGAAAAATGGCTTAATATCATGCTTTATGTTATGATACATATCATTGCCAAATTGTTTCATTAAAGCTATAGAATTTTTTTTTGCCCTATCTAATTCGATGTGTTTAACATGTGAAGATTCTACTTTAGCACTATTAATCCTATAATAGTCTAAGTCTGCTCTTTCTGAATGTAAAGAACTAAGAAAAAGGTCTACAAATTCACTTTGAGCAACTAAGGTTAAATCAAACAAACGGGAGCGCCAACCAATAAATGATCTTCTTTTACGAGCGAAAGGTTTTAATTTATTGCCTATGTTTAAGCTTGATAACGATAATAATTGTATGTTGTTATATTTTCCATCACCGATAAAATACTTTTTTGCTTCAGTATAACCAATTAGGGAAGGATTATTTGCCCAAATGCCACCATCAATATATTGCCTATTATCATGTTTTTCCAATTGAGCAACAGGGAAATAAGTCGGTGCAGCTGAAGTTGCTAGAGCGACATCAGTCATGAGCAAATCATTATCTCTGCTTAAATGACCTTCTTTATGATCATATTTGAAAATTTCATACGTACCATGTGTTACGTCAAAAGTTGGAATACAGAGTAAACATCTGCTATCTCCTATTTTTTTTTCTTTAAGAATTTCGACTAGTGCTTTTTTTAGTTTCTTATCATTAAATTTTCCCCAAAATAAGGTTTGTTTTAGCATTGGAAAAACTCCTTTTGACCATCTAAATATTTTCGGACCATGATTAGTGTAAAATTTACAAATTTCATCAGTTGAAATGCCTAATGACAATGCTAAAGCAATTAATCCTCCAGTAGAGGTTCCGCAAATTAGATCAAAATAGTCAACTATTCGCACAGTTTTATCGTTCGTTTTCTTTATAAGATCTTTCTCGATTTTATTTAAAATTGTAGCTGAATAAAGTCCTTTAATTCCGCCTCCATCAATACTCAAAACTTTAAATGTCTTTTTTTGTTTCATATTTTTTGAATTATGGATTTCCTAACATTCCTGGCATTTCGTATATAAATTTCAAAAGCATTTCAACAAAAGTGAGAATTAATCTTGCTTCCTCCTGACTTTTAAACTCTATACTATGATTTGCCTCATTACCAATTTTTCTAATTGCTTCTACCCAAGCTTTCCCTTTTGGAGGAATAAAATTGTTTTGCTCTAAGTAATCAACATAATTTACAAAAAAATCTCCTTCTTTGGCACCTTCACTTACAGCGATATTCATGAGCAATTTGCGACAGCACATTACAGATGAAGTAAATGCATTGTAAGAAAAACACGACCTCGCTTCTTCGTATAATTTTTCAACATTAGCATCCGGAATATGTTTAACTGGATGACCAAATTGAGCTCCAGGTATTTGAATGTCTTGATAAAAAAAAGTTGGCATTTTGCAAAAATGACATATGTAAATATATGCAGATGTAGTGTTTGATTCTTTACCTGTAAACCCAGTTTGAGCAGCTATAGGATTTGCACAATGTCCACAAGTATATGATTTTGATTGTAAGTTTAATAAATTTGTCCAAGCTATATTTGCCATATTTTATTTGATTTGTGATCAATAATAATGATTTATAACACCTTACTTTTTTTTAAAATTATGTATCACGTTTTTCAATTTCAACTCTAAGATTTTCAGGAATGTAAGTTTCGTAAAAATCTTTAACTTTTTTTGGTTGACTAATTAGTATTTCACAAATAATATTTATAAATCCAAATAAAGCATATGCAATTTGAATATCATCATTCAAGTCAATTTTTCCAGGATGAACGGCATTATTACCTATAACCCTAACGCTATCTAAAGCCTGTTGCATCGTTTGTGGCAATCCTTTTTTTACTAAACTCTTTATATCATCATTTATATTTGTGCCTTTTTCACCTAGATGTATACATAATTTTTGGACAGCAAGTCTTAGCAAAGCAGCAGCACCCCGAGGAGAAATGTTTACAATGTTTTTAGCTTCATTATAATCATTTTTAATGTCATCGGGTAAATCTGAATTAGCCATTTCAACATTTCCAGTTAAAGGAAAAACCATTTTTTCTTCATGCCACAAAGAAAATCGATTACAATGTTTACATTTTGCAGTTAAGGTATTTTTTAATTCATAGAAACTATTTTGACTAGATCCATTTGCTAATGCTTGGACGTAACTTGCATTTAGACCTCTAGTTGACCAAGTTTGTTCAGCTAGTACACCACAATGAGGACAATGAAATGACTTTGAATTTAATGCAGGCGCTATGTGTTTCATTTAATATTTTTTTTTGGATTTATACAAATTGTCATGATTTTAATTTTATTTAAATGAGTTTTGTTTGAATAATCGTTTTAAAGAGAAATTAAAAATTAGAAAAACAAACATCGTTTTTAATTCAAACTAATTTATAAGTAAAAACACCTGATTTTTGTTTTGTTAAAAATAAGGTCTTAAAATTTAAATGCATTACGGAAAACCGTAAACGAAATTCTAAAAACGATTGTCCTAGCCCTGATAGAAGTGAAAATCCTTTTGTGTCCGCCCCGATAGCTATCGGGAGGCACAAAAGATTGTAGCGAATAGCAGGAAACAGCTCCTAAAAACCATCCTAATTTCACTAAATTTCATCCTCAAAATTCCCAAAAAATAACCACTAGAATTTTCCACAAAAATTTTGTAATTTTGCAGTCCAATAAAAGGAATTAGAAAATGTTAGATAGACTTCAATATGTAAAGCAGCGTTTTGATGAGATTTCGGATTTGATTATTCAGCCGGATGTTATTGCTGATCAAAAACGTTATGTGCAGCTTAACCAGGAATACAAAAGTATTAAAGCACTGGTTGAAAAGAGAGAAGAATACATTCTTGTTTTAGCAAATATTGACGAAGCAAACGAAATTATTGCTGACGGAAGCGATGCAGATATGACCGAAATGGCCAAAATGCAGCTTGACGAAGCAAAAGAACGCTTGCCTCAACTAGAGGAGGAAATCAAATTTATGTTGATTCCTAAAGATCCTGAAGATGCTAAAAACGTAATGGTGGAGATTCGCGCGGGAACGGGTGGAGATGAAGCGAGTATTTTTGCAGGTGACTTATTTAGAATGTATACCAAATATTGCGAAAGCATGGGTTGGAGAACTTCTGTTGTAGATATGAACGAAGGAACTTCTGGAGGTTTCAAAGAGGTTATCTTTGAGGTTTCGGGAGAAGATGTATATGGAACTTTGAAATTTGAAGCAGGTGTACACCGTGTACAACGTGTACCGCAAACAGAAACGCAAGGTCGTGTGCATACATCGGCTGCTACAGTTATGGTTTTGCCAGAAGCAGAAGAGTTTGATGTACAGATCGATATGAACGATGTTCGTGTAGATTTCTTCTGTTCGTCTGGACCTGGAGGACAATCGGTAAATACAACGAAATCTGCTGTACGTTTAACGCACATTCCAACAGGATTGGTAGCGCAATGTCAGGATCAGAAATCGCAGCATAAAAATAAAGATAAGGCGTTAACGGTTTTACGTTCTCGTTTGTACGAAATGGAATTGGCTAAGAAAGAAGCTGAAGATGCTACAAAACGTACTTCTCAGGTAAGTTCTGGTGACCGTTCGGCTAAGATTCGTACATACAACTACGCTCAGGGTCGTGTAACAGATCACAGAGTTGGTTTAACACTTTACGATCTAGGAAACATCATGAATGGTGATATCCAGAAAATTGTTGCCGAGTTACAATTGGTAAATAATATGGAGAAATTGAAAGAAGCTTCGGAAGTTTACTAATCGTAAACTTCTTAGATGCTGAGGTTCTAAGATACTAAGTTTCTAAGGTTTTCTTAGAAATGTGAAAAAACCGAACATTTGTTCGGTTTTTTTATTGCTAAAACTAAAGGGCTAGATACCAAATAAAAAAGAGATTGTCTCACACCAGTGAGACAATCTCTTTTTCGATTATAAGCTTAGAACCTTAGTAACTTAGTAGCTTAGAACCTTAGCTCCTTTAAAAAAAAATATAGTAACGTATTAACCGTTTAATCGTTTAGTTGAAAATAAAGAAACGTATAAACAAATTAGATACCTAGAAATACTCTTGTGTATTCAAAACATTTATAGAGATTAGAGTACATGTATACACTGTTTTTTATTACGATATGGCTTAACTTTTCCATGATATAAAATTTAAGTTAGACAAATTACTCTTAGGATGGTTCTTATGATGACGATGTATTTGTAGCAGTTTCATCTTGAGACTCGTGTTGTGGTTTTGCTACCAGATTGGTCACCACAAGCTGAACAATAGAGCCTAAAATTCCTTTGAAAACAGAATCGCCTTTTCCGACTATAAATCGTTTAGCCAGATAGCCAATTCCAATACTGATTGCCGATTGTGCGATATGGCTTTTAAAACCAACTGTTTCGTTGATTTCTTCGACCGTATTTCTAATCAGGTTAATAGGTTTTAGATTCTCTTTGATATCGTCGATTTCGTCTTTTATAGCACACCATTCGGTATCCTGACGATTTTCTAATAGTTGTATTCTCTGATTTAATTGATCAATCGTATAAATAGGCTCCATCGTGATAGTCTTTTTAAGTTATTAATGGTTTAAATCAGTTTTTAGTTTCTTTTAGAATACTTGAAATAATGGTACTGCCAATTGGAGTTTTAATGAGTTTGTGATGCGTTTTGTGAATCACGATGGCCACTATTAAATAAAACAGTGCCATGATAAAAAAGCCATAATAATATTCTCCAAGTTCTTTACCAACCCATAAACTTATGCCAATATTCAGGAAAAGAGTAAAAAATGCAACAACAACGCCAACTGCTATCTTTGAGGTTAATGTTGATACAACATCGGCAACAGAAGATACTGTTTTGAGTTTAAGTAATTCTAAACTTGTTTTAGTATAGTTTTCTGCTTTTTCGTAAAGATTTAGATTCTCGTTTGTTGTTGCATTTGTTTCCATGATATTGGGTATTTAGGGTTTAAAAATCGCACTCTATTTTAGTAGTTTGATTTTACGGTTTTTGCTTCGTCTTTAATTGAGTTGAAATCTTCTTTAACCTGATTAAATTTAGATTTACCTTCGTCCATCATTTCTTTTCCGTTTGATTTGATTGTGTTTACAATTCCGTCAAACTTCGTTTTCATGTTGTCTCCGTAATCTTTCGATTTATCTTTAATTTTTTTTCTGGTTTCAGAACCTTTGTCCGGTGCAAATAATACTCCTAATAATGCTCCTGCAGCTGCAGCTCCAACAATTCCTAAAAAGGTGTTACTCGTTTTCATAATATTTGATTTTTAATAGATTAATATAATTATTTAATGTTGATTTGTTTTTTAGATTTCCCTGCCTTTAATAAGTCTAAGCAATACAGCAATAATGGCAATCACTAATAGAATGTGAATAATGCTTCCGAAGTTGCCTACAAAGAACCCAAGAGCCCAAAGAATAACTAGTATAACTGCGATTGTATATAATAAATTTGACATGGTTTTTTATTTTAAGGGGTTAATTAATTGATTTTCTAGTTTAGTTTATACGATAAGTATAAAGACAAATTGCTGTTTTTTGCATCCGGAAATGTATACGATGTTCCGGCAACAGTTCTTTCTTTTCCAACGGTAGTTAATCCGTAATTGTAACGTAAACCAATACTTATTGGGTTAAAATCTACTCCAATACCAGCTGCTAAACCAGCATCAAATTTGTTTAAATCGTCTGTGTCAATGTTTTCGTCAAAGTTAAAATCTCCGTCGCCCGAAACTTTAGAACTTACCAGATACGATGCGTATCCACCGGCCTGAACATTAAAGTTTTTGGTAATATTGACTCTCACTAACAAAGGAACTTCGATATAATTGAGTTTAAATTTCCCTGAACCGCTTACAAAGGCGTTGTCGTATTCTAATTTGGCACCTTTTGTAGTAAACAAAATCTCGGGCTGAAAGGCAATAAAATCTGAGATGGGCAATGTGGCATAAACACCGGCATTAAAACCGTACAGAACATTTTCGTCGTCAGCATTATTTTGGTATAAATTAGACATGTTCAGTCCTCCTTTTACACCAAACTCGGTGGTTACATTTTCGTCATTTTGTGCGTGCAGCATTCCAAATGAAGCTGATAAAAATAGGGTAAAGGCGCATAAAAAATTGGTTTGCATTTTCATAATAAAAAATTTAGTTAATAATAGATATATAGGCTTTTAATAAAATTCTGTTTGTATTCGTTCGGTTTCCCTTAAAAGCTGATATTGTTCGGGCAAATACTGAAGCACCAGTTTCAGAATCTTTTCATCATTTGTTTCTGCCGAAATTTTTTCGAACAATTTTATTTGTTCCGATAATGACTCTGCAATTGAGCTAAGGTATGTTTTGGCAAAAGTGGTGTCATTTGTATCGGTCAATTCATATAAATCTTTTTTATGAATCGCATTTATATCAGTTATAATAATGAGCTTTTTATTGGCCATTTCTGATATGGTCTGCAATAATTGACTTTGATGATTTTCAATCTTTTTGCTTAAATCCTGTATCTTACTTTCTGAACGTTTTTGTGCAATTTGACTTTTAGAAATAATAGCATTACTCACATTTGCTGTTGCAATAAAAAAAGAGGCTTCAAGTTGATCCTTGTCGTTTTGCTGCTTTCTATTCTGACTAAAAGCTTCTTTTTCGATCAGGCTTCCTTTTTGATGTTCTTTCTTTCCGCATGCAGTAAAAAATAAAATAATCAATAAGAAAATGATTTTAAAAAATGCTGCTTTTGCGATGGGTATTGCTTTCATTATTACTTCATAAAGTATTACATTACAAAGATGCCACCGATTTACATTTTTTGCTTTACAGCATAAAAATGAATCTTTATATAATTCCCATAATCGATTATTATACGGTGTTTTAAGTGGCTTTTGGGGATAAAAAAAGCATTTACCCGAGATTAATTTTTCTCTGAGTAAATGCTGTTTATGTTGTTTTTAGAATAATTTATTCCGGAAGAAAAACGGTAAACTCTGAACCTTCATTAAGAACGCTGTCAGCTAAGATATATCCTCTGTGGTTTTCGACAATTTTTTTGCAAATGGCAAGTCCAATTCCGGTTCCGGGATAATCTGTTTTTGAATGCAGACGCTGGAAGAGAACAAAAATGGTTTCTTTAAACTGAGGGTCAAATCCCATTCCGTTATCTGTAAAAGTAATTTTATGAAACTTCTTTATAGATTGGTCTAATAAATCCGGATAGTCTGCCGAAAGTATTTTCTCGCTTTCAATCTTAATTTCGGGAATGCTATCTGGTCGGCTGTATTTTAAAGAATTTCCAATCAGGTTGATGAAAAGCTGCTCAATCTGATATGGAATAACAGAAAGTTTAGGCAATTTTGTAGCTGTAATTACAGCTTTCTTTTCATTTATAATTTCTGTTAGATCCGATTCTGCATTTTGCAGTAATTCATTCAGGTTTGATTTTATAAACTCTTTTTTGGTGGTGTTTGTTCTCGAAAATAAAAGCAAATCATCAATTAATACACGCATTCTTTTTGCCGAAACTTCAATCTTGGCCAGATATTCTCGTGTGCTGTTAGAAACAACTGCTTTATCGGCTTCTGAAACTCTCGAAATAAAAGTTTGAATTTTTCGCAAAGGTTCTTGCAAATCGTGACTCGCAACATGATTAAAGGAAGCCAGCTCTTTATTGCTTTTTTCTAATTCTCTATTGCGTTCCTGTAATTCGATATTTAGTAAATGTTCGTCGGTAATATCAAAATTGATTCCCAATAAGATTTTGCTTCCTTGCTGGTCCGTCAATAATTTTCCGGTTGATTTAAAATATCTTATTTCGTGATCAGGACGTAAGATTTTATAATAAATAAAAGGCAGCTTCTTTTTCTCCAGAATGCCCTGCATAGAATCGGCAACGGCTTGTTTATCGTCCGGATGTACAAAGTCCAGAAAACTTTCCTTTACCGGAACAAACGAATTGGGTTCAACACCCAATAATCTAAATTGATTGTCTGAATAATCTATTTTTCCTGAATCCAGATCCCATTGCCAGGTACTAAATTTACCAATAGCTTCGGACTCTGCTATAAGACCGCTGGAAATTAAAAGTTTTTTATTGAAGATTTTAAGGCGTTCAAAATCTTTGCTGATTTGTCTGTACGCTAATAAAATAAAAAGCAAAGCTGTAAGAAATAACGAAATGGAAAAAACCGGACTTAATGAAATTTCCTGATCGTAGATTTTTTGTCTCTTGTCAAGATATTTCTTTTCAATGTCATTCATCTTATCGACCTGAAAGCGAATGTTCTCCATAAGAATTCGTCCGCCAAACATATAATTGTCGAGTTTTCTCTTGTCATACGTTTTTGGATCGCTGTATTTAAGGCAATTTTCAAAAGAAACAAATCGCTGAATAATCAGTTTAAAAAGTCTTTCGAGGTTTTTTTGCTGAACCGGATTATCGGCGGTGAGTTTTTTTAAGGTAATAAAGGATGAATTAACTTTGTCACGCGAATATAGATATGGAGTGAGAAATCGGGCATTTCGCGTGATAATATACCCGCGCTGACCAGTCTCGGCATCTTTAATCGCCGACATTAATCTTTCTAACTGAAGATTAATTTCGTAAGTATGCATAACCAGTTTGCTTGATTCGTTCAGGCTCTGGTTATGTTTGTAAGCGATAGAAGAAAGAAACAACAGAATGAAAACTGCGATTACAAAAATAACTCTCAATGAGTTTGAAGAATTAAAATTTGGTATCCACTTCATTATTTAGGCAATTGTTATTTGAGTCGCAGCAGAAAATTATCACGATTTAACCCGGAGGTATGATAGTGCCAGTTGACAGTTGCAACTTCATTAATTAATTTTTTGAGTGTATTAAAATCACTTGGTTTTTTGATGTAAATATTAGCACCCTGAATAAAAGTATCTTCAATATCTTCCTCAGATGAAGAAGTAGAGTAGATGGCGATAATAATATCTTTCAGGCGATCTGTTTTTTTTATTTCGATCAGACATTCTTTACCTGTTTTTTTGGGCATATTTAAATCCAGAAATAAAATATCAGGAAGTTCATTCTCCGGATCATTTAAGTGATCCATTAATTGCATTCCGTCATGAACAAAATCTACATTAGTCTGTATTTTGATTTCTTCAAATGCATCTTTAAAAAAAAGACGATCATCTTCGTCATCATCTGCTAATAAAATATATAATGCGTTTTTTTGCATTTTAGTATGGTATTTGTTTTTTATTTTAAATTTTCTCGTCTCTTCTTTATGATTCTCTGAAAAGCTGAGGGCGTAATTCCGGTCGTATTTTTAAATTGTGTGCTCAAATGGGCTACACTCGAATAATTGAGTAAAAAAGCAATCTCAGTCAAACTCATTTCATTAATGATAATCAATTGTTTGGCTCTTTCAATTTTCTGTAAAATGATGAAATTTTCAATAGAAGAATAGGTTACTTCAGAAAAAACATTGGATAAATAACCGTAACTGTGATTTAGTTTTTCAGCCAGAAAAACGGAGCTTTTATAGTTATTATTGTCTTCCATAAAAACAAGTTCTATAATTGCATCCTTTATTTTTTGTACTAAAACACTTTTTTGATTTTCAACAATCTCAAAACCACAAGGGCTTAATTTACTTTTTAAAACTTCTATTGCATCTGCATCAAGATTATCATTAATCTCAATTTCGCCAAATCCCAGACTAGTAAAATTTACATTATGCTGATCAAGATTGTGTTTTAAGAAAAGTGAACATATGGTATTGATATCAAACTTTATAAATAGTTTCATTTTATAGAAATTTTGTTAAAGATACTTAATTTATTTTTGGTTCTTGTCCTGAACCCGGATCAGAAATATTGAAAAAGTAAAAAAGAATATAAAATTTTCAAAAAAATACCGTCTAATATTTTGTTACTAGACGGTATTTCGGACTGAGCTGTAAGGTTTCACAAAATCTGAAAGGATTTAATGCAATTCTTCTTTGGTTTTACCCGGTTTTTGCTAAAGTTTTCTTTGCATTCTGTATTCTTTTCCCTTAGCAAACATTAAATCATCATCTGTCAGTATTGCGTATTTTTATTTCCTCTTAACTCATTCCATTTCCTTTTATTTTGGTGGTATTCATAATTGTTCTGTTTGTAGATTTATTGTATAGTAAAGTTATGAATTCTATATCTAAAAGGCGTTACATTAATTCTGTTTAAATTTTCATAATTCACATTTTTTCTTTTTTTAAACTTGATAGCGTCTTAATACCCAGGCCATTTTTTCATGTTCCTGTAGCAAACCTGTTACAAAATCGGCAGAACCGGCATCGTTTGTTTCATTCTCAAAAACCGGAATATAGTTTCTAAACTCCATGATCAGTTGTTCGTGGTTTTCCAGTAATTCCTCGAGCATATGTTTTTGTGAAGCATATTCTTTTGGAGATTCCTTAAGAGTAGAATTTTCGATAAATTCCTTCATTGTTCCAATCGTTTTTTCGCCAAGCTGACTTATTCTTTCTGCAACTTCATCAATTTGTGCTTCCAGAATACGATATTGTTCTTCAAACAACTTATGCAATTCCATAAAACTGTTGCCTGAAATGTTCCAGTGAAATTTTCTGGTTTTCACATAAAGTGTCATTTCGTTTGATAAAATCGTGGCTAATATACTTGTACTCTTTTTTAAATTTGAAGTCGAAATTCCAATGTTTGGGCTCATAACTGCATGATTTTTTGGGTTCTTTTCAAAATTAGAAAAGAGCGGCTCGTTTGATCTTACATAATTTTGAGAAGTTGTTATAGGAATTCAATGTTGATGAGGTAATTAGAGAATTTGACAATGAGATAATGTGGCAATTAGATGATGAAAAGCCTGAAACCTGAACCTAATTTTGCAGAACCTGAAACTTGAAACCTAAAAACTTGAAACAAAAACTAATATTATTCGTAATTTTGCCGCACTATTAAAATACAATATGACAACACAACAACTACACGAACAAATTCTTCAAAAAAAATCATTTTTATGCGTGGGCTTAGATCCTGATCTAACTAAGATTCCGGCTCATTTATTAGAAACCGAAGATCCTATTTTTGAGTTCAATAAAGCCATAATTGATGCAACGCATGATTTAACGGTTGGGTACAAACCAAATACGGCATTTTTTGAAGCTTATGGTATAAAAGGATGGATGTCTTTGCAAAAGACAATTAATTACATCAACGAAAATTATCCTGAAATGTTTACAATTGCCGATGCAAAACGTGGAGATATCGGAAATACTTCAAGTATGTATGCAAAAGCTTTCTTTGAAGATTTGAATTTTGATAGTGTTACGGTTGCTCCTTATATGGGGAAAGATTCGGTTGAGCCTTTTCTTGCTTTCGAAAATAAACATACCATAATGTTGGCTTTAACTTCAAATGAAGGAGCATTCGATTTTCAGACGTTAACTACAAACGGAAAAGAGCTTTATAAACAAGTTTTGGAAACTTCTAAAACGTGGAAAAACAGTGAAAATTTAATGTATGTAGTAGGCGCGACAAAAGCAGAATATTTTGCTGATATCAGAAAAATTGTTCCGGATAGTTTCTTACTTGTTCCCGGAATTGGTGCTCAGGGCGGAAGCTTGTCTGAAGTATGTAAATACGGAATGAATGATAAAGTTGGCTTGTTGGTAAACTCTGCCAGAGCAATTATATATGCCTCAAAAGGAACTGATTTTGCTGAAAAAGCAAGAGAAGAAGCTTTGTCAGTTCAGAAAGAAATGGCAGAAATTATTGATTCTAAGTTTCAAGTTTAAAGTTTCAGGTTGCTTTACTTTGAACATAATTTTACCGCAAAGTTCGCAAAGGTTTTTTTACATACAAGGTTTTGTACAAAATACAAAGTTCGCAAAGCTTTGTGTATACAACTTTGCGTATCCCGATAGCTATCGGGATTGCGAACTTTACGGTTAAACACACACTCCAACAAACCTGAAACCTGAAACAAAGAAAACATGAAACAAATTAGAGACCAATTGGGTACTTTGCATTCTTTTGAAGCTGCTCCAAAGCGTATTATTTCGTTAGTTCCCTCTCAAACAGAATTGCTTTATGATTTAGGTTTAGAAGAAAAAATCATCGGAATCACAAAATTCTGTGTTCATCCATATCATTTAAAATCTACCAAAAAGATTGTCGGCGGAACAAAGAAAATCCACTTCGAAAAAATCAAGTTATTAGAGCCTGATATTATTATTTGCAATAAAGAAGAAAACACAGCAGAAATTGTTGAACAGTTAAGTGAAATCTGCCCGGTTTGGGTGACGAATATTGTTTCTATTGAAGATAATTTTCAGATGATTTCAGATTTCGGACAATTATTCAACTGTAGAACCGAAGCACAAAAGTGGAATGATAAATTGACTTTTGCTTTAAGTGATTTCAAAAAATATATTCAGGATTCTGAGGTAAAAAAAGCAGCCTACTTTATTTGGAAAAATCCCTATATGGTTGCAGGAAATGATACCTATATAAATGAGTTATTAAAACTCAATCATTTTAAAAATATTTACGAAGATAAAGGCCGTTATCCTGAAATCGAACTTAAAAAAATGCGTTTGGAAGGCGATCCGGATATTGTTTTTCTTTCTTCTGAACCGTATCCTTTTAAAGAAGAAGACGCCTTCGAAATAGGAAGATTTACCCATCACGCCAAAACCGTATTTGTAGACGGCGAAATGTTCTCCTGGCACGGCAGCCGTTTATTAAAAGCTTTTCCTTATTTTAAATTGCTTCATGAAAGGTTGAAAAACTAGTTTTTTTGTTTCAGGTTTCAGGTTTCTTTACTTTGAGTTTAGTTTAACCGCAAAGAGCGCAATCCCGATAGCTATCGGGATACGCAAAGTTCGCAAAGTTTTTATCCACAAAGCTTTGCGAACTTTGCGTTTTGTACAAAACCTAGCATATAAAAAAACCTTGCGAACTTTGCGGTAAAACACACAATCCAATAACTTGAAACTTGAAACCTGAAACCTGAAACAAAAAAACAAAACTAGTACAAAAAAAGAATGCCGGCATCTCGAAGACGCCGGCATCATTTAACTAACCAAAACCAAAATAATAAATAACCAGTTTATTACATTGCAAAGATCCGATATATATGGAAGTATTGCTGTTAAGGTCTTGTTATTACTTTGTTGAACAAAAGTTAATGTCTAAATTTTAGAAATAGGTTTGAAGCTTTAAATACAAAGAGAGTTATCGGGATATGCAAAGCCCGTAAAGTTTTTTAGCCACAGATTATTAGAATTAGATGGATTTTTTTTTAATCTGTGCTAATCTGTATAATCTGTGGCTGATTTTTAAACATTCAGTTTTGCTCCCAATAACTATGAGAATTGTGTTTTGTATAATTTTTTTAAGTAAAAAACGTAGTGCTCTTTGCAGTAAAATTATGTTCAAAGTAAAGCAACCTGAAACAAAGAAAACTTGAAACCTGAAACCAAATTAATACCAAAAAAGAATTTCAAATTCCAATTTTTATTACATTCTAATAATTGGGATTTGGAATTTTTTTATTGGAATTTAACCCAAAAAAGAATGCCGGCATCTCGAAGACGCCGGCATCATTTAACTAACCAAAACCAAAATAATAAATAACCAGTTTATTACATTACAAATGTCCGATATATATGGAAGTATTGCTGTTAAGGTTTTGTTATTACTTTGTTGACCATAAGTTAAGATTTATCAAATCGTCTTTCTGAGCTTTCTGTAACGTTAAATAATTTTTAGTTATTAAAATATAATAACAATCAATTTTGTTTATGAATATGCTAAAGATAAGTTTGTATATTTGATAAAGTGTTAAATATCAGTAATATGTGATTTCTTAAAAAATTAGCATTTGATAGAGAACAGGTATCTTTAATAATAAAAAAACAAAAGACAATGAGTGATTCAAACGAAAGTAAATGTCCTTATCACAACGGACAAATGAAAGAAACTGCTGGTACAGGAACATCTAATAAAGATTGGTGGCCAAATCGTTTAAACTTAAACATATTGCGTCAACAGTCTAGCTTGTCAGATCCTATGGAAAAAGGTTTTAATTATGCTGCTGCGTTTAAGACTTTAGACCTAAAAGAAGTCAAAAAAGATCTTTTTGATTTAATGAAAAACTCTCAGGATTGGTGGCCGGCTGATTATGGTCATTATGGTCCTTTGTTTATTCGTATGGCGTGGCACAGTGCAGGAACTTATCGTATATCTGACGGTCGTGGAGGCGCGAGTTCAGGCAGTCAACGTTTTGCACCTCTAAACAGCTGGCCGGATAATGGTAATTTAGATAAAGCACGTTTTTTACTTTGGCCAATTAAGCAAAAATATGGAAACAAAATTTCGTGGGCCGATTTGATGATCTTAACAGGTAACTGCGCTTTAGAATCTATGGGATTCAAAACTTTTGGATTTGCAGGAGGTAGAGAAGATATTTGGGAACCTGAGCAAGATATTAATTGGGGTAATGAAAAAGAATGGTTAGCTACTAGCGACAAAGCTAATAGCAGGTATTCTGGCGATAGAGACTTAGAGAACCCTCTTGCTGCCGTGCAAATGGGATTAATATATGTTAACCCGGAAGGTCCAGACGGAAATCCGGATCCGCTAGGTTCAGGTAGAGATATCAGAGAGACTTTTGCCCGTATGGCAATGAATGATGAAGAAACCGTAGCTTTAACAGCAGGTGGACATACTTTTGGAAAGGCGCATGGAGCCGGTGACGCAGCCTTGGTAGGAGCAGAGCCGGAAGGTGCAAGCATTGAGCAAATGGGGTTAGGATGGAAAAGTAGTTTTGGTACCGGAGTAGGTGGAGACGCTATTACAAGTGGTCTTGAAGGCGCGTGGAAACCAAATCCAACAACTTGGGATAATGGCTATTTTCAGACATTATTTAAATATGATTGGAAATTGACTAAAAGCCCTGCAGGAGCACATCAATGGACACCAACCGATGAAAGTGCTGCAACAATCGTAGAAGATGCACATGATCCAACAAAAAGACATGCTCCTATGATGACAACGGCGGATATGGCAATGAAAATGGATCCTATCTATGAGCCAATTTCGAGAGACTATATGCAAAATTTTGACAAATTTGCTGACGCTTTTGCCAGAGCATGGTACAAACTGACTCACAGGGATATGGGGCCAATTACCCGTTATTTAGGGCCTGAAGTTCCAAGCGAAGTGTTGATCTGGCAAGATCCGATTCCTGCAGGTAAAAGTGAATTAAGTAATAGCGATATTGCTGTTTTGAAAGAGAAAATCCTTTCAAGCGGTCTTTCGATCCCACAATTAGTACATGCTGCCTGGGCGTCAGCTTCTACATTCCGTGGTTCTGATAAACGCGGAGGAGCTAATGGCGCTCGTATTCGTTTTGAACCCCAAATTAGCTGGGAAGTCAATTCTTCAAATCAATTAAAAGAAGTATTAAAAACTTTAGAAGCTATACAAAATGAATTTGCCAATTCTGGGAAAACAGTTTCTATAGCAGATTTAATTGTTTTAGGAGGATCAGCAGCGATCGAGAAAGCGGCATCAAAAGCAGGATTAAATATAGAAGCTCCTTTTACACAAGGAAGAGGAGATGCAACTTTAGAACAAACAGATGTACATTCGTTTGAAGCATTAGAGCCAAAAGCAGATGGATTTAGAAACTATAAAAGTGCCAAAACGAGCGCAATAACAGAAGAACTTTTGGTAGACAAGGCACAATTATTAAATCTTACCGTACCTGAAATGACAGTCTTGGTTGGAGGTTTAAGAGTATTGAATGCCAATTACGACGGTTCTAAACATGGTGTGCTTACTGCAAATGCAGAAACATTAACTAATGATTTCTTTGTTAACTTATTAGATTTAGGTACTACCTGGAAAGCGATTAACGAAACCGGAGAAACTTTTGAAGGACGTAATCGTACAACCGGAGAAGTAAAATGGACAGCAACCCGTGCAGATCTTATCTTTGGTTCTAATTCTGAACTTCGTGCTATAGCAGAGGTTTACGGAAGTAATGATGCTAAAGAAAAGTTTGTAAAAGATTTCGTTGCAGCATGGACCAAAGTAATGAATCTGGACCGATTCGATTTACTTAAATAGTTTTAAAAGGTTCAAAGGTGCAGAGTAACAAAGGTTCAAAGCTTTTTTACTTTATATAAAAATAAAACCCGACAGATTTTAAATACCTGTCGGGTTTGTTTATTTTTTTAGGTTCAAAGGTTCAAAGGTACAGAGTTACAAAGGTTCAAAGAAAATCAGCGAAAACCTGTTCAATCCGTTAAATCTGCGGGCAAAAAAATATAGACAACAGCCTTTGCGATCTTCGAAAAGTCAACAGAATTCACAAGCAAAAAAACTTAGCGGTCTTTGCGTAAATCTTCGCGCACTTTGCGGTAAAAAACTCGCAGTTAAAAAAACATTATGAAAACACAACCGTTTTATTGCTGTAAACCATTGTTTTACGTTCAGCATGCAATTTAATAGCTCTGGCTAAAACAATACGTTCTAAATCGCGTCCTTTCATAATAAAATCTTCAATTGAATGAATGTGTGAAACCCTCGTAATATCCTGTTCGATAATTGGTCCTTCGTCTAATTCTTCGGTAACATAATGGCTTGTTGCACCAATAATTTTTACTCCGCGTTTAAAAGCCGAATGATAAGGTTTTGCGCCCGGAAAAGCCGGTAAAAACGAATGATGGATATTAATAATTTTATTCTGGTAAAGACTAATCAAATTGGGTGTAATGATTTGCATATAGCGCGCCAGAACAATAAAATTGATGTCATATCTTTTTAGCAACTCAATTTGTTTGGCTTCGCCTTCTTCTTTATTATCTTTTGTGAAAGGAACACAGTGATACGGAATATTAAAACGTTCTGCAACACCTCTTAAATCATTATGATTACTTATTATAACCGGAATTTCAATATTTAGTTCACCGGCACTGTAGCGACCTAAAATATCAAATAAGCAATGATCATATTTTGAGACAAACAAAGCCATTTTTGGTTTTTGTTCCTGATTGTATAAATTCCAGGACATACCAAAATCAGTTGCAATGGTTTGATCAAAATCAGCTTTTAATCCATCAATTGTAGTTTTCGGATTGGTTAGTTCACATTCCAATCGCATAAAAAATACATTTTGCTCCACATCAACATGCTGATCAATGTAAGTAATATTTCCTTCTACTTTTGCAATAAAAGTAGTCACTGCGGCAATAATTCCTTTTTGATCCTTACAGTGAATTAAGATGGTAATTTTTTGCATTTTGGTTGTTTTTTGGTTAGTGACAAAATTACAAAGGTTCAAGGTTACAAAGGTTTCTTTGTGCCTTTGTAACTCTGCACCTTTGAGCCTTGGAAAAAAAATTATTTTCCGTCCTGCATTGCAAAAACACTTTTCAATAAAGGAGTTGTTCTTGCGCTGATGTTGTTACGAATATCTTTTTCTTCAACAGCAATCATTTTAAAAACACCTGTTAAAGCCTGATTGGTTGTATAATCAGTCAAATCAGGGTTTACCTTTTTTACTAACGGGATTGTGTTGTATTTATTAATAATTTTTGTCCAAACCACATCTGCACCAACTTTCGCAAACGAATTTTTAATCACTGGATTAAATTTTCCGTACAAAGCTGTTGTAGTGCTGGTTTGCAAATAGCTTGTTGCTGCACTGTCATTTCCTAATAATATATTTTTAGCATCAGTAAACGACATATTTTTTACTGCTGATACAAATATTGGAGTTGCTTCTTTTACGGCATCTTCGGCAGCACGATTTAGCATTTTAACGCCTTCATCTGCAAGCGAACTCAAACCTACTTTTCTTAAAGTGGCATCTACTTTTTGTAATTCTGCAGGCATTAAAATTTTTACAGCTTCATTTTTGTAAAAACCGTCAACAGCAGTTAATTTACTTACTTGTTGCGTAATTCCTTTATTCAGTGCCTCTTTTAATCCGGCCGAAATATCAACACCGCCTACTCCGGGAATCTGAGATGCGATTTGTGGTAACTGATTTAATGTTTGTTGCATCTCTGCACAACAAGAAAGCGAAAACATAAGGGCTAATAGTAAAATCTTTTTCATTTGGGGGTTTTATTTAAGTTTCAAAAATACTACTTATTCAAAAACAACGCCACAATTTTATTTTAAGTCAGGAAAGATTTTGTTTGATAATAAACATCAACACTCCTAGCCAATAAAAAACGAGATCATTATATACTGATCTCGTTTTTGGTAAGTATATAAACTAATATTCCGACAAATAGAAGCTGAATAAAATAGCCTGCCCATAAATTCTTTTTTTCCAGTTCGGTTGTAAATTGTTCTGATAGTTTTGTTTTAAAACCATTTACAAACCAAAAGAAAAAACCACCAATCCATATAGAGGTTAATTTTGCTGCAAAAGGTTCTTTGGCCATTTTTTAATTTTGATAATTGATTCTAATACAATTTAAATTGTTTGACTTTTTATTAAGGCCACGACATTCTAATAGTATAGTCCCAGTAGGTTTTGCTGGATATATACGTGGCTTTTTTTTCTTTTATTAAAATGTTATTTTGATCGAATAATTTTACTCTGATGATTTTTTCGTTGCTGTCATCTTTCATATCGATGTTTCCTTCAGCAGCATCAATTAATTTCTTTTTTTTAAGGTATAAGTCCGGTTTTTCAATTACATATTCTGTAGCAGCTTCTCCGTTTAGTTTTATATTACAACCAATTAAATTTCCGTTAATATCAAGCGATTCAATTCTTTTCAGATCGTTTTTCTCGTAATAATACAGTTCAAAAGCGATGCTGCAAAGTCCGGGCTTTACATTATGGTTAAATAATCGAAAACGTAGCACTTGTTTTTTGGAATTTGTAAATTCGATAAAACCATTTCCTTTTGCATCAACGTTTTTGTATAAGATTGTAGCAGGTTTTGAAAACGATGCAATTCTGTTTGTAAACACATTATAATTATTATGACTTTGTGCAGAAAGAAACAGACTTTGAAAAAACACAAAACAGGAAAGAATAAATAATTTCATTATAGTATTTTATATAATCGATTTTATCAGCATTACTTTTGTAGCAAATCTATTTCTTCCTGAGTTTTTTCAATGTAAACAGATAGTTGTTCGTACTTCCATTTTCCTTGTTTATTAGCAATTATAAACAAAGTTCCTTTTCCTTTTGGACCTTTCAGCGGAACTTGCAGATTGCAGTTTCCTGCATTATTACTCGTGCTGATGCTTCCCGAAATCATTCCGTCGGTTTCTACCGGGTTTCCTAATTTTTCGATGATGATTTTATTGTTTTTAACAGCTATCATAGAATCTTTATAAACATCAGATTCTGTCATCATTGAGGTAACTCCAAAGAAAACTCCGGCTATAAATAATCCGATGAGTACAATAATGCTTAAACAACCAGTTGGAACAAACCATTTCCAGTTTCTGTCCCACCAGCTTTTTCTTTGTATTAACTCATTTGAATCTTCCATAAAATTGGTTTTTTGGTTAGTTTATTGAAGCTAAAGTAAGAATTAATTGTATTGATTTTAAAGTGTTTTTATATTAAATAAAAAATCTCTTTATAAAATTTTATAAAGAGATTTTAAGTTTTAAAATGATTTAAGTTCTATTTGTTATTAAAAGCAATTTCCAATAAAGCGTCAGGATTACTGATTGCTTTAATAACCTCTTGTTTTCGCATGCAATCATCATCTCCAGTTCCGGTGGTTAACATAAGTTTTTTAGGAATGATTGGTTTTTTGTCGAAGATAGTTGCATATAATAACGTGGCTTGCAAGAAACCGCCATCGTTTAAAAAATGAAATGTATTACCTCCGTAACGTAGGTTGTCCTTGTTGTCTACCAGATATTTATAGCCGTTTTTGCCTTCATATGCGTCATTGACAGCATCACCAACTCTTAACAAGCCTGCATTTTTAATAAACACCATTGCTAAAAGTGAATTTCTGCGCATTTCTGTATAATATTCATCATATTTTGGATCTGTATAGGCTACAGGAGGCATCCCTTCATAAATATATACTGCCACATCGGGACTATTTTTATGAATCTTTTCGACGATCATTTTTAAATTGGATCTGTATTTTTCAAGATTAGTTAATGCAATTGGAGTTGATTCCTGAAGTACAACATAATCATAATAATTTCCGTCTTTATCTCTGTTGGAAAAACTTTGATTAGCTTCTGTTTTATTAGTGTCATAAACTTTATCAAGCGAAACCCCCATAGTTACTAGTTGCTGAACATACATAGATTGATTGTTTGCATTACATAATTCCTGAAACAAAGTAGGTGCGCTAACAAAGTATTCGGTATGACTGTTCCCTATAAATAATATTCGTCTAAATCCTTCAGCTTTTGGGACTTTAGGTTTGATGATCCCATCTTCATTTACAGTTAAATCATTTTTTTTGTTATTACAAGCAGTAAAAATAATTGCTATAGTAGCAACAAGAAAAATAGGTATTTTCATTATGAGTTTTTAATTAGAATATTTGCTTAAAAATTTCGGCAAATTTCTTTTTAAGTAACTATAATCTCAGTCTTGAAAAGGTATAAAACTAACAGCTTAAGACAATATAATTAAACTTCTTCTAAACTGTTAAGATCATATAAGTCGTACAAATCAGAATTATAATTGAAATTTGTTCTGTTTAAGTATTCTAATACGTTATACGTATAATCTTTTCCTCCTTTAAGGAAGAATAAGAGAGATTTAATAATGTAGATTGGATTATTAGGAAAAGCATTCATACTTAGTTTTAAGTTTATAAAAAAATGCTTCAAACGGTATTTGAATGAATGTTCCTCTGGACGAACAAAATAAATGTTTGAACTTTTGATTTTTTTTACCAAACCTGACAAATAAGGAAATTTTACAAATTTTCCGCCTTGTTGAATTAATACATTAATTTCAAATACTGTAAGTCCTTCAATATTGTTTGTTTTCATTTTTATTTTATTTTTAGGTTATAAAATAGCGGTATTAAATATAGTGCAAATTTCAGGTAGTTTTTATATTTAAACGATCCCTAAAAGATTTAAAATTAGCATTTTAAGCTTTTTTTTAGGATTGAGCCAAAAAAGAATCGGAAGCTTAATAAATAAGCTTCCGATTAGATTAATTCATTGTTTTAAATTAGTTTGCCACTATAGTTTCCTGAGGAAGTTGTAAGTTAGCAGGCTCATTGTCTTTTTCGTAAATATCCTGATAAAAACCAATTTCGCCATTATCATTTACCCACGAGGTGAAATAAGTAATATAGATTGGGACTTTTTTAGACAGTTTAAAACTGTTTTCGGTTTTCCCGGCCATCGCTTTATCAATTTTTTCGGTTGTCCATTCCGGATAATCTTGTAGCATGGCAACAGCTAATTCTTTGGCCATTTTTACATTTACACAACCATGGCTGAAAGTTCTTTTTTCAAAATCAAATAAGGTTTTAGATGGGGTATCGTGCATATAGATATCATCAGGATTTGGAAACACAAATTTCACAAGCCCAAGAGAGTTTTCAGGACCCGGTTTTTGTCTTACCTGGCCATTTACCATTTCCATATTATGATCGGCAAGATAATTGGGATCGGCAGCTATTTTTAATTTTAACTCATTTTCTACAATACTTTGTGGTACGGTCCAGTAAGGGCTGAAAACAATTCTGTCGATTTCTGCATTAAAAATGGTGGTTTTAGTAAGAGGTGATCCAACAAATACACTTGATGTTAATACCACTTTTCCGTTTTTTACATAATACAATTCATATGAAGGGACATTAACCAAAACATACTCATCGCTGTTTACAATTAAAGACGAAATAGAACGGCATCTTTCCATATTAAGTGTCAGTGTTTTTACTTTATCAGAAAGCGGAATATTCATTTCTTTAATATGTTCTTCAGCAAGAATATAGTTGGGTTTGAAACCGTTTCGAACTTTATATTTCATAACAGCATCCATCAGTTCACGATCGTAGACATCGCTTTTTGAATCATGTTTTAAATCTCCTAATAAATACAAACGCGTTCTTACCTGAGCAATGGTATTTGAAACCGCATCCGGACGCAAATCTTTATAAGGAGTTTCTGCAACAATTGGTTTCCATTTATTAGATCTGTCCAGTTTTTTATATTGTTTTAAAACACCTTGCAATTTGTAGTATTGATCAAAAAGCGTTTTATCATCTTTTCCAGTGGTTGCAGTTGCTTCTTCAATAGTGCTGTAATTCAAAAAATCTTTCAGCAACATATCATAAGATAGTTTTTTAGAATCTGAATTACTTTTTTTAGTGTATACAACATATAAAGAACTCAGAAGCATATCAGCATCAGTTTTGGAAAGTTTGGCTTCTGATGAATCAAAAAGCTGGTCTATTTCTTTTTGGTAAGGAACAACCAGATTATCTGTTTTTTTTGCTTTTTCATATAGAACAGTTGCAAATTCATTAATCTGGTCTTCATCATACCAGATTGTTCCAAACGATCTGCTTTTGTACAATGACATGACATCAGATTTGTATTTCTTTAAATCAGCATATCTTCTAAAAAAGTCATTTAAAATCGTACTGTTAACTTTTGTTTGGGGATCATTAAAATTAACAAAGATGTTTTCTGTAGTTTTAGTTTTTTTATTGCTTTCGTTCTTCTCAAAAGAAACCATAGTAAAGCTAAGAACCAGAATTATACTTAGGGAATATAGAGTTTTCATTTTCATTTCAATTTTTACGTTACTACTTTTAGATTTGAGCGTTTTGGTAAAAATTTGGGGTTTTTCTACATGGCTAAATTACAATCAGAAACTACAAAACATGTTTTCTGATTTTGTTTAAATGTTGCGAAATTGCCATGTCTTTAAGCTTTTCTTAACTGATCTCAATTTGTTTTAAAATTTGTTATTTGGTGCTGCTAAAAAAACATTTCTTTTTTTTGTTAACATAACGCTATTCTAATCATCAAATATTAAAATAATTTGTAAATTGCTCCCTTAAAATTATCATATTCATAAAATGGAACAACAAATACCATATATTCCTAAAAATAAAGTAAGAATTGTCACAGCTGCTTCGCTTTTTGACGGACATGATGCTGCAATTAATATCATGCGTCGTATTATTCAGTCAACCGGAGTTGAGGTAATTCACCTTGGACATGACCGCAGTGTTGAGGAAGTGGTGAATACTGCCATTCAGGAAGATGCCAATGCTATTGCAATGACTTCTTACCAGGGAGGGCACAATGAATACTTTAAATATATGTATGATTTGCTACGCGAAAAAGGAGCGGGGCATATCAAAATTTTTGGTGGAGGAGGCGGAGTAATTCTGCCAAGCGAAATTTCAGAATTGCATGAATATGGTATTACAAGAATTTATTCTCCGGATGATGGTCGCTCATTAGGGCTTCAGGGAATGATTAATGATTTGGTGCAGCGTGCTGATTTTCCTATTGGGGATAAATTGAACGGAGAAGTAGATCATATCGAAAATAAAGTTCCAACAGCAATTGCACGTTTGATTTCGGCGGCAGAAAATTTCCCTGAAATTGCAAAACCTGTTTTTGATAAAATTCATGAAAACAACACTACATCTAAAATTCCTGTTTTGGGAATTACAGGAACGGGTGGAGCAGGAAAATCTTCTTTGGTAGACGAATTGGTTCGTCGCTTTCTAATTGATTTTCCAGAAAAAACAATCGGATTGATTTCTGTCGATCCTTCTAAGAGAAAAACAGGAGGAGCACTTTTAGGAGACAGAATCCGTATGAATGCTATTAATAATCCTCGTGTTTATATGCGTTCGCTGGCAACACGTCAGTCGAATTTGGCTTTATCTAAATATGTAGCCGAAGCAATTCAGGTTTTGAAAGCTGCAAAATATGATTTGATTATTTTGGAAACTTCAGGAATTGGTCAGTCTGATACCGAGATTATGGATCATTCTGATGTATCCTTATATGTAATGACGCCAGAGTTTGGAGCTGCAACACAATTGGAGAAAATCGACATGCTTGATTTTGCCGATTTAGTAGCGTTGAACAAATTTGATAAAAGAGGTGCGCTTGACGCTTTGCGTGATGTAAAAAAACAATATCAAAGAAACCATAATCTTTGGGATAAAAATCCTGATGAAATGCCGGTTTTCGGAACTATTGCTTCACAGTTTAATGATCCGGGAATGAACACGCTTTACAAAGCGATTATGGATAAAGTGGTAGAAAAAACGGCTTCAGATTTGAAATCGACTTTTGAAATCACAAAAGAAATGAGCGAGAAAATCTTTGTGATTCCGCCACACAGAACACGTTATTTATCTGAAATTGCAGAGAATAACAGATCTTATGATGAAACAGCTATTTCACAACAAAAAGTAGCTCAGAAACTATACGGGATTTTTAAAACCATAGAATCCGTTTCCGGAAAAGTTCCTCAGATTACAAAAGCCGGAATCGACGATTCGACCGTTTTGCCAAGTGCAGTCGAATCACACGATGAAAACAGAATCTTCCTGAATCTTTTACTAAATCAGTTTGATAAAGTAAAAATGGACTTGGATCCGTACAATTGGGAAATTATCCTGAATTGGGATGAAAAAGTAGCCAAATACAAAAATCCAGTTTACTCGTTTAAAGTTCGTGATAAAGAAATCAAGATTGCAACGCATTCTGAAAGTTTATCGCATTTACAAATCCCGAAAATTGCTTTACCTAAATATGAAGGTTGGGGCGATATTTTGCGTTGGAATTTACAGGAAAATGTTCCTGGTGAATTTCCTTTTGCTTCGGGATTATATCCGTTTAAACGCGAAGGCGAAGATCCGTCAAGAATGTTTGCGGGCGAGGGCGGACCAGAAAGAACCAATAAACGTTTTCATTATGTAAGCGCGGGAATGCCTGCAAAACGTCTTTCTACGGCTTTTGACAGTGTAACTTTATACGGAAACGATCCAGATTTACGTCCGGATATTTACGGAAAAATTGGAAATGCGGGAGTTTCAATCTGCTGTCTTGATGATGCTAAAAAATTGTATTCAGGTTTCGATTTAGTTCATGCTTTAACATCTGTAAGTATGACGATTAATGGACCTGCGCCAATGTTGTTAGGTTTCTTTATGAATGCCGCAATCGATCAGCAATGCGAATTGTACATCAAAGCCAATGATTTAGAAAAAGAAGTTGAGACTAAAATCAACAAAATATATAAAGAAAAAGGAATCGAAAGACCAAAATACCAAGGCGATTTGCCAGATGGGAACAATGGTTTAGGATTAATGCTTTTGGGCGTTACCGGAGATCAGGTTTTACCTTTGGATGTTTATAATGACATTAAAGTAAAAACATTATCGCAGGTTCGTGGAACGGTTCAGGCCGATATTTTAAAAGAAGATCAGGCTCAGAATACCTGTATTTTCTCTACCGAATTTGCCCTGCGATTAATGGGCGACGTTCAGGAATATTTTATTACCAAAAACGTTCGTAATTTCTATTCCGTTTCGATTTCAGGATATCATATTGCCGAGGCGGGAGCAAACCCAATTACGCAATTGGCATTTACGCTTTCTAATGGTTTCACTTACGTGGAATATTATTTGAGCCGTGGTATGAACATTAACGATTTTGGACCAAATTTATCGTTCTTTTTCTCCAACGGAGTAGATCCGGAATATTCAGTAATTGGTCGTGTGGCACGTAAAATTTGGGCAAAGGCCTTGAAAAACAAATACGGAGCCAACGAAAGAGCCCAAATGCTGAAATATCATATTCAGACTTCCGGACGTTCGTTGCACGCCCAGGAAATCGATTTTAATGATATTAGAACGACTTTACAGGCTTTGTATGCGATTTATGACAACTGTAATTCATTGCACACCAATGCTTACGACGAAGCGATTACAACGCCAACAGAAGAATCTGTGCGTCGTGCCATGGCGATTCAGTTGATTATAAATAAAGAATTAGGTTTAGCCAAAAACGAAAACCCAATTCAAGGTTCATTCATCATCGAAGAATTAACCGATTTAGTTGAAGCTGCAGTTCTTCAGGAATTCGACAGAATTACAGAAAGAGGCGGAGTTCTAGGTGCAATGGAAACGATGTACCAACGCTCTAAAATTCAGGAAGAAAGTTTGTATTACGAAACTTTAAAACACAACGGCGATTTTCCAATTGTAGGTGTAAATACGTTCCTGAGTTCAAAAGGATCTCCAACGGTAATTCCGGCAGAAGTTATTCGTGCTACCGAAGAAGAAAAACAATACCAGATTACGATGCTGGATAACCTGCATCAATTTCATGAAGCAAAAGTAAACGAGCATTTAAGCAAATTACAGGAAGCTGCGATTAAAAACGAAAACTTATTCGACCATTTAATGGAAGCTACAAAGGTTTGTTCTTTAGGTCAGATTACTTCGGCGTTGTTTGAAGTTGGTGGGCAGTATAGAAGGAATATGTAAAAATACATTTGTAAAGTCCGAAATTATCGGACGTTTGTTTAATATAGAAAGCCTCTCAGAAATGAGAGGTTTTTTTATTGGAAACATATAATATATTTTTCAATTTAAGAACCCTCCAACAAGGCCAAAGGCCTAAAAGTATTTTTAGCATTGGGCAAAGCCCAATGTCTGTAATATGGGTAATAAGAAAGCCCTGAAAGGGCGTAAGCAATTAGATAACAAGAATGGCTATCGCCCTTTCAGGGCTTCGATTTGCAGTGGGTTTTATATAATAGGACGTTGCCCTATTTTGAAGCTGTTAGCCTTTCAGACTTTTTTTTATGCAGACTTTAAGAATCTAAACCTCTTAGTAAATTCCATAAAAAAAGTAGTTTCCACTAGTGCGAAAATTTTGCTTGTGAACTCAAAAAAATGCGCGAGTAAGACACTCAGGCCAATTGACAAACAAAAATCCAATTGTCAAATATAGCCCGTGGTTTCAACCACGGGTATACAATACGAGCAAGATAATATTACGTTCCCGTGGTTGAAACCACGGGCTATGTTTATACCATTTTGAAACAACAAAAAAGAAAATCGCATTATTTTGTCATTTCGATCGAAGGGAGAAATCACACCCGAAGCTCGACAAAGAAAATCGCCAATCTTTGCGGAGCTACTTGCGAAGATTTCTCCCTTCGGTCGAAATGACAAGATTGTGTAAAAACTTTGCGACTTAGCTCCCGATAACTATCGGGATTGCGAGATTTTTTAGTATTAGAACTTTCACCTTTGCCTTTGCAAATAGAAATCATTCAACAACCTCGCTAACAAACCCCAAAAACTCCATTTCATCCATAGGAAACAAATGCAAAATCGTTTCCAAAATCAACGAAACATTAATAGTGGCACTTTTATCTTTTTTAGAAAAGTTATGCATGTCATTATCAAGTGCGAGAATGCATAATTTGAGTAAATCGGTAATGAGGCAGCCGAGTTCTAAATAATTTACAACTTTAAATTGTGCGGTATAAGAATTGGCTTCGTTGTTTGGCTCTAGTGTTGTAAAATACTGAGCGGTTAATTTTTGCAGTTTTTGTAAAGTTTCTTTTTCGTGAGTTTCCATAAGATTCATGTTTTTTAATTGTTTTACAATTTGACTTTTATAAAATAATTATAAGAAAAATTGTACTTTTGTTTGATTTGGCGAAGTAAGAGATACATTGTATTTTACCAAACCAGTTTTGCGGGTATCGTACTGTACTAAATAAGTTTGTTACCCGTGGAAGTTTTCACACTTAATTATTATCTTTGAATTATGAGCACACTAACAAAACCAAATCATATAGGGCGAAAAATAAGCCGTATTCGTGAACTTCGAGATATGAAACAGGAAGCTTTGGCACAGGCTTTGGGAATAAGCCAGCAAACAATATCGGCTATGGAAAATAGCGAAACCATTGATGACGAAAAACTTGTCGAGGTTGCAAAAGCACTTGGTGTAACGGTTGAAGCGATTAAGAATTTTTCAGACGAAGCGGCAATTAATTATTTCAATACTTTTAATGAAAGTCCTAATAATTATTTCGGACTTAATAATTGCACTTTCAATCCATTAGATAAATTAATGGAAACGGTAGAAGAAAATAAAAAGCTTTACGAACGTTTGCTTCAATCAGAAAAAGACAAAATAGAATATTTAGAAAAGTTACTAAAAGAAAAATAGCAAACTTTACATAACAAAAGCCTCTCAGAAATGAGAGGTTTTTTTGTTTATATATTTTATACTTATATATTTACTTTTAATAAGAAAACTAACTAAACAAACCGAATGAAAACAAAACTACTTTTATTTTTTGTGCTTTGTATTTTTATTGAAACCAATGCTCAGCAAAAAATATATGATTTTACGAGCTACCCATGGAGTTTTAAAAAAATCAACGATAAGCTGATATTTGAAGCCAGTGAAGCTGATTCTGGCCGCGAAATATGGGAAAGTGACGGAACTACTTCTGGCACAAAATTGATAAAAGATATATACTCAGGTTTAGAATCTTCTGTAACAGGGGCATTGGTAGGTGGTACAGCAATTAATAATATTTTTTATTTTATTGCAAAAGACGAAAGTTCTCTTGGAGAGATTTGGAAAACAGATGGAACAGAGGCTGGTACTGTAAAAATAACAAGTTTTATTAACGGAAGAACTTCAAGTCTTACTGCTGTTGGCAATTCGATTTATTTTTTAATTCAGGAAGAATATAAATTGCAGGTTTGGAAAACAGATGCAACAACAGGAGCAACAGTATTGGTTAAAGATAATATGTCAATCTGGAATGCGCCATCTTTTCAAGGCAAATGCAATAATACCTTTATCTTTACATTTCAGCCTTATGGCACAAACAATTCCAGAGTTTGGAGGAGTAATGGAACTTTGGAAGGTACTTTTCCGATAACAGCCGAAATAGATGGAAATGGATCTTATCCTACAGGCACATCTGGATTAACACAATATATAGAGCATAATAATAAATTGTATTTTGTGAGCAGAAATTATCTGCATGAAACTGATGGAACGCTCGAAAACACAAAAGTGGTAGGCGACGTTTG
The DNA here is from genome assembly GCF_025947185.1 of Flavobacterium sp. N2038. Taxonomy (NCBI): domain Bacteria; kingdom Pseudomonadati; phylum Bacteroidota; class Flavobacteriia; order Flavobacteriales; family Flavobacteriaceae; genus Flavobacterium; species Flavobacterium sp. N2038. The sequence goes on along the minus strand of NZ_CP110001.1, from coordinate 3,708,855 downwards.
GAAAGCCCAACAATATCTGGCGCATCATAGTAGTGTTATCGAAGCAAACAATAATTTGTATTTTATGTTTTTTTCTGCCGATTTGAACAAATTGTCGATATGGAAATTTGATTCAGCTAATAACAGCGTAGCCGAAATATACAGCAAAACGAGTGATCATTATTTTTCTCCTTCTAATTTTACTAAAACGGGTAATTCGCTGCTTTTTTCTTCAGCAAATGAAACTGGAGGGGCATCTTTAGTATCATTAAACCTTGCAAATAATGCAGTTACAAATTTTGGAGAATTATCAAACGGTATAAAAAAGCCTTTTATTTTTATAGATATGATAGATGCTTCTACTTTTTTTAAAATTAATGATAACGAATATTATATAGCATCAGTAGTTGAAGATAATTTTACAAAAGGGTTTGTTTTTGATTTAAAATTAAACTCACTCCAGCAGATCAGTGCGTTAGATAATGTATTAAGTATTGTTTCTTTTAATGATATTCTATATTATGCAAAAGATGATAAACTATGGAAGTATGCTAATAACTTAAGTATTCCATTAACAGAAAATAAATCACCGTTGGTATTTTATCCCAATCCTTCAAGCGATTTTATCAATATAAAGACTGAAAATGATACTCAGGTTGAAAGTTTTCAGATTTTTGATTTAAATGGCAGATCGGTTAGCACTTCTGGATTGGATTTAAATAATAACAAAATCGATATTTCCAGATTGAATCAGGGATCATATATATTGAAAGCAAAAGTTAATGGAACTTTAATTTCGAAGAAAATTATAAAAAAATAGGTTTAAATAAAAAGTTTACACGAGTGTCCCGCTCGCGCCAGTCAAACAATAAAATTTTATAAAGTTTGTTATTTCGACGAAAGGAGAAATCTTCGTATGCTAAGCACGCACTGTTGCGGAGCTACTTGCGAAGATTTCTCCTTTCGTCGAAACGACAATATTGTGGTTATTGTTGATGAAGTTCTATAAAGAGTTCCGAAGGAACGAAGAATATAGTCGGGAGACTTTGCACAGCAATTGCAAACATTTTGTAGAGCGAAGCGATTTAAAGCATAAAATTGATTTATAAAATTTCACAACAATAACATTGTAAAAATCTGTATTTTAGTAACTTATAAATTTATAGTTGAGATTTTATGTATTCGATAGGTCAATACACAGATTTTTTTATTAGTTATTTAGAGAATCAAATTATAGATAAGGAACCTAAAAATCTTTATGACCCCATAGTCTATATGATGTTATTGGGAGGAAAAAGAATACGACCTGTTCTTACTTTACTTACTACAGAAATTTTTGGTGCCGACTATAAATTGGCATTACCTGCGGCTTTGGCCATAGAGACTTTTCATAATTCGTCACTAGTTCACGATGATATTATCGATGAAGATCCTATTAGAAGAGGAAAACCAACCATACATAAAAAGTGGAATACTAACATTGCTATTCTTACCGGAGATGCTATGATAATTCAAACCTATCAATATCTGCAAGACTATGAACCGTGTATTGCCAAGGCCTTGACTCAAGCAGTTAATAAAATGGGCCTTGAAGTTTGCGAAGGGCAGACATGGGATGTTGATTTTGAAACCCGTCACGATGTTACGGTTTCTGAATATCTAAAAATGATCGAGTATAAAACCGGAGCACTCATAGCGACATCGATGAAAATGGGCGCCATTATTGCTCAAACTTCTCAGGAAAACTGCGATTTAATTTATGATTTTGGACTTAATGTAGGTTTAGCATTTCAGTTGCAAGATGACTATTTGGATCTTTTTGGAGATACTGCAACCTTTGGGAGAAGATTAGGCGGTGATATTATTTCGAATAAAAAAACTTATCTATATTTTAAAGCTCTTGAACTTGTAACCCCAAACGATAAAGAACTAATTACAGAATTGTATGCCACTCGTCTTGTTGATAATGTAAAAAAAATAAAAATTATAACAGAATTGTTTCAGAAATCCTGAGTTCCGGCAGCAACTCAGGAATCTATTGAGAAATATACTTTTGAGGCTTCTAAAATTTTAGAAAAGATTAATATAAACGAAAATAAGAAAGCACTATTGAGAACTTTTGCAGAGAGTTTAATGGGAAGAAGAGTTTAGTGGTTTTGTTTACGATCAAATTTTTCGTTGTATACCAAATTTCAGCTGCTGACAAATTATTAATGTCACTTAAAAACTCCATAAAGTTTGTCTCTTCGCAAGTAGCTCCGCAACAGTGCGCGCTCAGTATACGAAGATTTCTTCTTTCGTCAGAAATGACAATATTGTGGTTGTTTTTTATAAAATTCTATAAAGAGTTCCAAAGGAACGAAGAATATTGTAGAGATGGATTTTAATCCATCATGTCAAGAAATTTCGTGATCAAAATCCATTTGTTTACGCCAACAAAATCAGCAGAAGAATAAAAATATAAAAAAGATTTAAAGCTTTTTTCTTTAATTATCATCCATTTGGCTTATGTCACAACGCATAGTGGTCAATATTGGTTTAAATCCTGCTTTTTTATAGGCGTTGACTGCTGCTTCGTTGTCATGATATACGTCTAATCTAGCCTCGGTTATTCCCTGAGATAAAACCCATTTCTTAAGATCGTTAATTAATAACGTATTAAGACCTCTTCCTCTAAAATCCGGATCTACAAACATAAAACCAAGATACCCGAAAAATTCATGTTTCTGATATGGCTTAGCTTGTCTGATTTGAGCATATCCACAACCAATAATTTGATTGTTAAAGTCTATAACCAAAACTTCTGTCTTGGGGTCTAGAATAAGTTCCTGTATATCATAATAAAAAATCTTTCCCTCTTTTAATGTTACATCAAAGGGTCTTTCTGCCTTTACTAAAAATTGCAGAAAATCAGCAAGTTTAGGTAAATCTGCATTTACAGCTCGCCTGATCGATATATCTTTTGTGTCTTGATTCATATTTCAAATATATTGAAAATAATTTCTGACTGAATTAGAATTTATGCTAAAATTAAATATTTAGTAATTACCCTCAACGAGTTATTCTCTGTGTGATTTACTTATACAAAAAAGCATCCGCTGTAACGGATGCTTTTTTAGTTATATTCTGGTTTTGCTTTAAACTTTTTTCTTCGTGGTAACTTTAGACTTGCGTTTTAGTTTTTCGATAATGGCATCTGCTTTTTCGTTTTGGCAAATAAATCGTAAAGATTCTGCATAGCGGTAATAATATACAGGTTCTAAATCTGATGTCATGGCAAAGAGTTCGCCATACCATGTTGCAGCTTTTTCCAGTTTATCTTCAGAGTAAAAGGAGTTTCCTAATTTCTGAAATAAGTCTATCGATTTATAGCCTTTTGCAGCAACTCTTTCGTAGATTTTTGTTACATCAACATAAGCGTATTTGTCGCTTACTTTATCTGTTGTAAAAACTTTTTCGCTTTGCGCCGTAACACGAAACGAAAAACCGATCAATATGACTAAAAAAACAAATAGTTTCTGCATAAATATTGAGTTTAGAAGAATGGTTTTTATTAGTTTTTTTGTTATTAAGGGTAATTGATCTCTGAAATAATTTTGTAGGTATTTTTGAGGCGTGTAGTAAATTTTATTTTGCAAATATATCTAAATCAATAATATAGCGTGTAATTAAACGATGATTTTCTTGATTTTATCGATTTTTTAAGTCAAATATCAAAAATAACTTACATTATGTTTTAGATTTTTCAGTAACCTCCAAAACGGTTTAATAAAGACGATTTTTTATTTATATGAAATATATACTCTAACTTTATATTTAGTAATTACATCCAACGGATTTATAATATTATTTGATTATGACAACGGAATATTATCTCAATTGGATAAAAGATTTGCATCTACAGTATGACAGAGTAGATTCTTCCCGAGCCGAATTGGAAAATCTTGTTTTGAAAATTTCTCAAAATACTACAGAAACTGGTTTTACTCTAAATACATTTTTTGATAGATCAAACGATATAATAACTTCAATAAATATCGAAATTGTAAACCTGTTTGCAAAGTCTTCCGGTTTGGTATTTCTGGACGAGAAAGAGAGTGGAAACGTTTGCTTTGCAAACAGCCAGGAAATACGGTCAGAATACAGACAAAGTTTCAGACTGCTTGATTTTCTGGATTATATAAATGCTTTTATGCATTCATCTGTTTACAGGGAATCTCAAAAGATTATAATTCCATCAGAAACAGATCTCTTTTGGCAAATGGTAAAAATGGGTACTGTTTTAAGAGAAGAAATCAATTAAAAAAAAAGCAGCTCCTGGAACGAGCTGCTTTTTAATCTTTTTTTTTGGGGGCAAAAAAGGAGGTTAGCGACGGAAAGAAGGACTTTGGTTTACACTTTCGTCAAGCTTTACTGTCTTTACTTTTTTGGCAGCAACTTTAATTTCGTGTTTCGCAATTTTTTCATTTGCTTTAACCTCCAAAACGTAAGTTCCGGCAGGTAAATCCTCCAGACTTATTGTTTTTGAAATTTCTAGTTTGTTTGCTGCAGAATCTCCCGCATAAAGTAAATTGTGATTTTGATCGTAGATTGAAAAAGAAGAATTGTCTACTGCGAAGCTTTCAACTTTTCCGTTTCCGGTTTTTATATTTAAAATATAATCCCCTTTTCCATCAATGGCATAGGTAAATAATGTCGCTAAAAAAAAGGCAGCAACTAACCCGGTCTTGGTAAATTTTGTCATGTTTTTTTTAAATGTTTATTACTAAATGTGGAACGTTTCAAAACTACAAATACAAAATTAATTTTATGCAAAAAAGTCACTTTTTTAGAGTGTTAAAATGCTGAATTAAAACTATTTCGGTATTTTGTTTACGTTATGTACGTAAATACGGGGCTTACGGATTTATTTTTTATTGTTTTTTTAATGCAATAAAAATCAGTCAGATGTATTTATTAAGAATAGTTTTGTGAAAATCTTTTTTGCATCTTTTTTTGTTCAGTATAAAGCAAAAAAAAACAGCTCAATAACCACAAAGAGCTGTTTTTAAAACAATCACGTTTTTACTTTACTAACTATCTAACCTTATACTCTTATGAAAAGTATAACTTTTTTAGCGTACTGCTACACTAGTATTTTTAGCAGAAAATCCTGCTTTATAAACTGATGAAACTGCTTTTGATGATAAAACAGAAGTTTCGTCATTTATAGTAATTTCATATCTTACTTTTTTTGTACTGTCTTCAATTTCCAGGAAATAAATTCCTTCCGGAAATTCCTCTAAACTAAAAGATCTTAATATTCCGTCTTTACCTGAAGCATTTTCAGAGTAAATTAAATTTCCCTGCTTATCATAAATAGAAAGGCTGGCTTTTTTGGTCTGATTAAGCGCGAACGTAATCAGTTTTCCGTTTCCTTTCAATACATGAAGATTTAAGTCATCAATTTTTCCATCAATCGCGTAACTGCTGATTCCTGTAAAAAGTACTGCGCATACTAAACTCAATTTTAAAATCTTTTTCATAACTGTTAGTTTTTAAATTATTAGTTTAATTCTCTGAGGCTAAATTACTCTGGTTTGTGTGTTATTTTAACAACTGTATTTGCCTATTTATATGCTGTATTCTCATTTACGAAAGCGTTATAGGTTAAAATTTGAATTATTTTAAGCGTTTTAGTTAATTTGATTATTATTTTTCAACGTTTTTAAAAGTGCTTAATTTTACGATTTAGTAACTTTTTTCTAATTTTTCTAATTGATTTATAAGGTTTTGTAAAGCTGGGTTTATCAAAAAGTAAAGGGCAAAAAAAAAACAGCTCAATACTATAAAAGAGCTGTTTCTTAAAATAATAAATTTTATTTTTCAGTATAACTTTTAGCGCGATGCTACACTTTTATTTTTTGCGAATTCAGTTTTATAGACAGACGAAATTGCTTTTGATGATAAAGTGGTTTGCTCATCGGTAATTGTAATTTCGTGTCTCACTTTTTTTACATTATCTTCAGCTTCCAGATAATACGTTCCCGCAGGAAATTCTTCCAGACTGAAAGTTCTCAAAATCCCATCTTTTCCTGAAGCGCTTTCAGAATAAATTAGAGTACCATCTTTGTCGTAAATTGCCAGGCTGGCTTTTGTTACTTTGTTAATTGCAAACGTAATTAGCTTCCCGTTACTTTTAATTACATGAAGATTAAAATCTCCATTATCACCAATTGCATAAGTACTTAAACCTGATAAAAGCACTGCACATACTAAACTTAATTTTAAAATCTTTTTCATAGCATTAGTTTTTAAATTAATAGTTCTAATTCTCTGATGCTAAATTAGTTATGATAAATAGGTAAATGCACAACTCTATTTTCTGATTTCGATGCTGTATTCTCATTTACGAAACCGTTGTAGGTTAAAATTTGAATTATATTTATCTATTTTGTTAATTCAGTGTTTTTTATTTAAAGTTTTATTGTTTTTAAGTTTACATTGAAGAGGGGAATTGTTTGAAAATGAAGGTCGATTTTATCTGCTAAGTTTGTATAAAAGTAAAGCACAAAAAAAACAGCCCAATAACCACAAAGAGCTGTTTTTAAAACTTACGTTTTTTACTTTACTAACTATTTAACCTCATTTTTATACTGTATGAGAGTATAAACTTTTATAGTGTTTGAGTACACTTATATTTTATTGCAACAATTTGTTTATTTAATAGTAGAGATCGCTCTTGTTGACAAATTTGTCGTTTGACCAGAAACCGTAATTTCGTGTCTTGCTTTTTTAAAGTTGTCTTCAATTTCTAAGAAGTAAGTTCCTTGTGGAAATTCTTCTAAGCTAAAAGTTCTAAGGATACCGTCCTTACCAGAAGCATTCTCAGTATAAATTAAATTACCATCCTTATCTACAATACTAATACTTGCTTTTTGTACCTGATTCATTGCAAATGTTATTTGTTTTCCGTTTGTTTTTAAAACGTGAAAATTAAAAGAGTTATCTCCATCTATTGCATAAGTACTTAAACCTGATAAAAGCACCGCACATACTAAACTTAATTTTAAAATCTTTTTCATAATGCTGTATGTTTAAATTTTTAGTTCATTTTTCTGATGCTAAATTACTTTGATAACTCCTTTTTTTGTACAACTCAGTTTTCTTATTTATATGCTGTATTCTCATTTGCGAAACCGTTATAGGTTAAAATTTAAATTATTTTAGGTGTTTTTGTTAATTTGGTTGTTATTTTTTAAAGTTTTGTATAGAATTGAATTTGTTAAAAAATCTATTTTTCTTACACAAATAACATATTTGCATAATTGGACTATTAAAAATACGATATGCAAAAAAAAACAGGGGTAAAAAAATGAGTTGTTAAAAAAATGTCCATTTTGGATATAATTTAAAAAAGGTATACGATGCTTTTTATGCAAAATTCTCATTTACGAAACCGTTATAGGTTAAAATTTGAATTATTTTAGGCGATTTTGTTAAATTTGCTATTATTTTTTAAAGATATTAACATGAAGACAATTGCCCCAGCTCTTGAAGTGATATCAAACTCATACGGAAGTTCTTTTACCTACACCAAACATGCCGAAAAAACCAATAGTAAAGCCCATTTATGGCATTATCATCCAGAAATTGAGTTGGTTTATATAAACGGAGGCGCGGGTAAGAGGCAAATAGGAAGTCACGTTTCTTATTATACCAATGGAGATTTGATTTTAATAGGTTCCAATTTGCCGCATTGTGGTTTTACAAACGAACAAACAGGGAATAAAGGTGAAACTGTTATTCATATTAAACCGGAATTTTTGGGCAATGATTTTTTTGTTGCTCCAGAAATGAGAAAGGTGCAGCGTATTCTTAGTCAGTCTAAAGCCGGAATTGCTTTTAATGGGGAAACTAAAAAACATATTGGCAAAAAAATCGAAATGATGGAACATCAGCTTCCGTTTGAACGTTTGCTGACACTCTTGAGTATTTTAGACGAATTAGATTCTTCTGAGGAATACACGGTTTTAAATGCCGATGGATTTTCTTTGGAATTACAAACGCAGGATAGCGATCGTATGAATGTGGTTTTTAATTTTGTTAAAGATCATTTTCAGGAGTCTATTGCTATAGACGAAGTGTCGAGTCTGGTTAGTATGACTACACCGTCTTTTTGCCGTTATTTTAAGAAAATTTCAAACAAAACCTTTACTGAGTTTGTAAATGAATATCGTTTGGTGCACGCGTCAAAACTTTTGGCCGAAAAACAAATAAGTATTAATGAAGTTTGCTACGAAAGCGGTTTTAATAACTTCAGTCACTTTAGTAAATCCTTTAAACAATATACTGGGAAAAGCGCTTCGCAATATCGTCTGGAACATAAAATTATTATCAGCTAATATTGTTTGTAGCTCCTGATTGTTGTTGATGTACGTAGGTTAGATATATTTTTTTTGCCACAGATTACACGGATTACACGGATTTTTTTTCGCCACGAATTACACGAATTTCCACTAATTTTAATTCGTGCAAATTGGTGTAATTCGTGGCAACCAATTTACACAACAATAATTAATCTATTAAATCCTTTTAATCAGTGGCCTGTTTTTCCGCCACAAATTACACGAATCTCCACTAATTTTAATTCGTATTAATTGGTGTAATTCGTGTCAAACAATTTATGCAGTAATAATATCCATTCAATTCTTTTAATCAGTGGCAAAAAAAACAGGCCACAGATTACACTGATTATAAGGATTTTTTTTCGCCACGAATTATACGAATCTCCACTAATTTTAATTCGTGTTAATTGGTGTAATTGGTGGCAACCATTTTGCGAAGCAGTAATAATCCATTTAATCAGTGGCCTGTTTTTTCGCCACGAATTACACGAATTTCCACTAATTTTAATTCGTGCTAATTGGTGTAATTCGTGTCAAACAATTTATGCAGTAATAATAATCTATTCAATCCTTTTAATCAGTGGCAAAAAAAACAGGCCACAGATTACACTGATTATAAGGATTTTTTTTCGCCACGAATTCACGATTTCGGCTAATAAAATTCGTGAATTCGTGGCGGAAAATGTGCCGCAACAATAACAATCAGTTCAATCTGAAAAACAATTCCGATTAGAAAAAGCTGGTCGGATTTTTCATATATTTTATTTTGAAAAAGTTATATTTACATTCCCTAATCAGAAAAAAAATAAAATGAAAAAACTAAAAATGCTTATTTCTGCTTTTTTGATTTGCATGTCCACTTGGACATATGCTGCAAAAGTAGATACGTTACAAGTTGCCAGTACCGCTATGGGTAAAACCTATAAAGCCGCGGTCGTTTTGCCTAATTCTTATGCTAAAAGCAAATCTAAATTTCCGGTCATGTATTTATTGCATGGTGCTTATGGACATTTTAGTGACTGGCTAAAAAACACACCCAACAAAAAATTAGTTCAGACCTTATCAGATCAGTATAATTTAATTATTGTAATGCCGGAAGGAGAGACTTTTAGTTTTTATCTGGACAGTCCGGTAAATAAAGAAAGTCAGTTTGAGACTTTTATCACCAAGGAAGTAGTTGAAAAAGTTGATAAAACATACCGAACAATCAATAATAAAACTGGGAGAGTTATAACCGGACTTTCTATGGGGGGACATGGTGCATTGTATTTATCTGCCAAACATCCTGATTTGTTTTGTGCGGCAGGAAGTATGAGTGGAGCAGTAGATATGAGTGTAATGCTCAATCGTGATAATTCGGCACAAGTGGTAAAATTAATGCAACCTGTTTTTGGAGACAAAAGCGGAAGTTCTGAAATGTACGAGCAATATGCTGTAATCAACATGCTTGATAGAATAAAAGCAAACAAATTGCCGTTGATTATGGATTGCGGTGTTGACGATTTTTTAATAGAACCAAACAGAGAATTACATCGTAGATTAGTATACAATAAGGTTGAACACGATTATACAGAACGCCCTGGCGCTCATACATGGGATTACTGGGAAAATTCACTGCCATATCATGTGTTATTTTTTAATAAAATATTGCTTAAAAATCAGATTGTTGCAAAAAAATAACTAGAAAATTTAATCAAAAACCAGTTTAACAGAATTTTTGGTTTGGTTTTTGGATTACCTTTATAAATCTTAAAAACAAATATTATGAAAAAGATACTTACCCTTTTTGCGGTTGTTGGATTAATCGCATTTTCTAGTTGTGAAGGACCAGAAGGACCTCCGGGAGTTCCAGGGCCTCCGGGACAAGATGCAGTAATAGCTGAAGTTTTTGAACTTCAAAACGTAAATTTTGATTATAATGCCACAGATGGTTTTAATATTTATAGAAAGTTAACTCCAAATATTTTTGATTCTGATGTGGTGTTGATTTATAGATTGATAGGAACTATTAATCCTACAACTCCAATTTGGCAGCAAATTCCTAGAACAGTGTACACGTCAAAAGGTGATTTTGATTATGATTTTGATTTTAGTAAAACAGATTTTACAATTTATGCAGGTGGTAGTTATGACTTAAATTTAACTCCTGAGTTTATAAAAAATCAAACTTTTAGAATTGTAATTGTTCCAGGTGCTTTTTCTTCAACAACAGGAAAATCTGTTAATAAACCTGATTATTCAGATTACAATGAAGTTATCAAGAAATACAACATAGACGACAGTAATGTAAAAATTCTGAAATAAAATTGATTTAATAATCAATAAACATAAAAAAGGAAATCTTAGGATTTCCTTTTTTTTTATCGACGACCGCCATTTCGGATAACATTGATAGAAGGATCAAATGGTTTTTCAATTATTGTTACTGTTAGTAATACCATTGTATAATCACTGGTTGGGATTTTTTGATCTGTACCACGTTCTCCACGTGTAGGTAATAGCATAATTGAAAGAGCATTTTTAACTTCTGTAGGGGAAAATTTATAAGTAATAATCCTCTCCTTTGCCATATTGTCTTCTAGTGTATATGATCTCATATAATTCTGATTGGTAGCACTGTATTTTAGATCGTTTTCGCATGAAGTTATGCCTCCAAATAAAATGCCTGTATCTTCCAATGAAGCACTTAATATTGGGAAACCATTACTTTGAATGTTATCAATCATTTTTCTATTATCATTGAAAAATGTTTTGAGTGAAATTTCATAAGTAATATTTGCTTTAAATGGGTATTCAATGGATATGGCTGAAATTTTAGATGAATTATCATTTACGGGTATGTTATTTCTGGATACTGTACGTTTAATGCCTTTATTACTTGCATTCATAACTAAAGCATTGTAATAAAAGTTTTGATGTGGTTTTCCATAGCCTCTAATTAAATATTCATTCGTACGAGGGTAAAGAGGAAAGGGATTGTGACCATAAACGCCTTTATCGGTTGTGTAGTGGTTTTCTAAATATTCTGAATAAACATCAATTGTGCAGCCGCTATTTGTCGTTTCAGATATTCCGCCCATAAAATTTAAAATAACAGATTGCTCTGAAGTTTTACCAGTCAATTTTTCGCTATCGTTTGTTATTTTTGGAATGTGATATACTAAAATGGGTTTTTTGGGTTTTGAACCATCAGTAATTTCAGACTCATATTTAATGTCGCCATTGATGATGTAAGTTTGCGTTGGATTATTAAGAGTTTGATTATTTGAAGTCAATTCTTCTTTATTATCGCAGCTCGTGATGATAAAGATTAATATTAAAAAAGATGAAATTTTTCTCATAATAAAGGCTTTTAAATGGTTTATAATGAGATAAATGTATTTAAAATAAATGTATATTCTTATTTTTTAATGTTAAATTGTAAGATTAAGCTTTCTTTTGTGGGTTAAATGTAAAAAAAAGGAAACCGTGAGATTTCCTTTTTTATGTTTATATATTTCGAAATGATTATTTCTCGTGAGAATCAGAATCAGTTAGTACTTTCTCTTGTCCAAATTTAAGAGAAACCAGAATACCAACTAAAAGTGATAAAGCGATGAATCCTAAAGAAGCCCACTCCGGTACATGGATCCAGTCGTGCAGCAGCATTTTTAATCCCACAAAAGCTAAAATAGCAACTAAACTATATTCTAAATAACTGAATTTAGCCAGCATATTTGCCAGGAAGAAATACATAGAACGTAATCCCAGAATAGCAAAAATATTAGAACTAAATACTAAAAACGGATCTGAGGTAATAGCAAGAATTGCCGGAACACTGTCTACAGCAAAAAGAACGTCCATAACTTCAATTACAATCAAAGCAACAAATAGTGGAGTAGCAGCTTTTTTTGCAGTCTTTGTGCTAATGAAAAATTTCTCTCCATCTGTTTCTGATGTAATTGGAATAATTTTTCCTAATGCTTTATAAACGAAAGAATCTTTGGGATGAAAATCCTCGTCTTCACCAGAGAATAACATTTTTAGAGCAGTAAAAATTAAGAATGCACCAAATACATAAGTGGTCCAGGTAAATTTATTGATTAACATTACACCAAAGAAAATCATTAAACCACGGAAAACAATGGCTCCTAAAATTCCCCAGAATAAAACGCGGTGCTGGTATTTTTGCGGAATTTTGAATGAAGCAAAAATAATAGCGATTACAAATATGTTGTCGACACTTAAGGATAATTCAATTAAATATCCTGTAATAAACTTCATAGAAGCTACTGCAGGTTTAAGACCGTCAGGGTTTTCGATATAATCTGTGGTATATAGCCAATAAATAACTCCGGAGAATAGAAAAGACAGAGTAACCCAAATCAAGGTCCATTTGCTGGCTTCTTTGGTACTAATGATGTGTGGTGTTTTGTTAAAGACGCCTAAGTCTAAAGCGAGAATAAAAACTACAGCAAGTAAAAAGAGAATCCAGACTATCATAATGTTTTGTTTAAAATGATCTACAAAGATAAGTTTTGAAGTTTAACTTAAAAATTAATTATAAGAAACTTATTTTTAAAATTAAGTAAATTTTGTTGGATGTAAAATGTAAAAAGATTCCTAATCCGTTCGGATTGATATTGTGTTTTTTGCTAAGTAAAGCGACTGTCACATTGAGCGAATTCGAAAAGCTCTCGACCCATAAATAAAAAAAGTGCCAACATTATGTCAGCACTTTTAGAATATACTTTAAGCTTTAAATTACAATGCTGAGTTAACAGTTTTGATAATTCTTGCAGCAATTTTGTATGGATCTCCGTTTGAAGCTGGTCTTCTGTCTTCCAACCATCCTTTCCATCCTTTTTGAACAGTCATCAAAGGAATTCTGATAGAACATCCTCTGTCTGAAACTCCATAAGAGAAATCGTGAATAGAAGCAGTTTCGTGCTTACCAGTTAAACGTTGGTCATTGTAAGCTCCGTAAACCGCGATATGCTCAGCAGTAACAGGACGGAAAGCTTCACAAATTCTTTCGTAAGTTGCCTGATCTCCACATGTTCTTAATACTTCGTTAGAGAAGTTAGCATGCATACCAGAACCATTCCAGTCTGTATCTCCCAGAGGTTTTGGGTGATATTCAATATAGTAACCATATTTTTCAGTCAAACGATCTAATAGGTAACGAGCAACCCAGATTTCGTCTCCGGCTTTTTTAGCACCTTTAGCAAATAATTGGAATTCCCATTGTCCGCAAGCAACCTCCTGGTTGATTCCTTCAAAGTTGATTCCTGCAGCGATACATAAATCAGCATGCTCTTCAACTAATTTTCTTCCGTGTGTATTTTTTCCACCTACAGAACAGTAGTACATCCCTTGTGGAGCAGGGTATCCTCCAACTGGGAAACCAAGTGGAAGTTGAGTTTTAGTATCCATGATAAAATACTCTTGTTCGAAACCAAACCAAAAATCATCATTATCATCATCAATTGTAGCTCTACCATTAGAAGGGTGTGGAGTTCCGTCAGCATACATAACTTCAGACATTACCAACCATCCATTGATACGAGTTGGATCCGGATAAATTGCAACAGGAACTAAAAGACAGTCAGAAGAACCACCTTCAGCTTGTTTAGTAGATGAACCATCAAATGACCAGTTTCCAAGCTCTTCTAATGTTCCTTTGAAATTTTCGTGCTCTTCAACTTTAGTTTTACTTCTAAGATTTTGAGTTGGTTCATATCCATCTAACCAAATGTACTCTAACTTAATTTTAGCCATAATAATATAAATTAATTTTTTTGTTTTTTTCGTTGGGTCAAATATAGATTTATTTTTTTAGTCCTAAAAATTAGGGGGCTATTTTGTTTGGTGAAGTATAATTTTTTTGAGAAGCGCAATTTTGAGAGGGGTATATTTTAAAAAAAGCAATTTTATTCGCCATAAAAAAATAAATTCGTAATAATTAGGGGCCTTTTTTGAGTTTCTGAGTTAAGGAATTATGAAAAAATGTTTATTTAATCAATATTACCGCACAGTTTTGTTATATTTCTTTACTTTGAATTCATTATTCTTTGAAAAAAGCGCTTTATGTTGAAAAATCACTGACTAAATTTCTGTAATTTATATTCAGAACAGGCTTTTTTATTGTCTATATTTGTTGCTCATTTTTCTATTTAAAATTAGTACGAATTTAAAATATACATACCATGTCAACATTACGTTTCCAGGCTTTGCAACAAGCTTCTAACAGAAAACCGGTACATTTTGAAGAAATTGACCGAAAATCAAATATTTTCGGATCGAATGTGTTTAACGAAAAAGCGATGAAGCAGTATTTAACTTCAGATGCATTAAAAGGAGTAAGAGATGCCATTCAGCATGGAACTAAAATAGAAAGAAAACTGGCAGATTATATTGCCATGGGAATGAAAGAATGGGCTCTAGCCAAAGGTGTTACACATTACACGCACTGGTTTCAGCCACTTACAGGAACAACTGCAGAAAAACATGATGCTTTTTTCGAAACGTCTTATGATGGAAGCGATCCGGTAGAGAAATTCGGTGGAGCGCAATTGGTACAACAAGAACCAGATGCATCAAGTTTTCCGAATGGAGGAATCAGAAACACTTTTGAAGCCAGAGGTTATACTGCCTGGGATCCAACATCACCGGCATTTATTTACGGAACAACATTATGTATTCCAACTGTATTCATTGCTTATACCGGTGAAGCATTAGATAATAAAATACCTTTATTAAGAGCATTATCTGCAATTGATGAAGCGGCGACAGAAGTTTGTAAGTACTTTGATAAAAATGTAAAAAAAGTAACTGCAACTTTAGGATGGGAGCAGGAATATTTCCTTATAGATAAAGCTTTGGCAAATTCACGTCCGGATTTAATGATGACGGGAAGAACTTTATTAGGACATACTTCTGCTAAAGGACAACAACTAGACGATCATTATTTTGGATCTATCCCGACTCGTGCTCTTACTTATATGAGAGATTTAGAACAGGAATGTATGCTTTTGGGAATTCCTGTAAAAACACGTCATAATGAAGTTGCACCAAATCAGTTTGAGCTGGCACCTATTTTTGAAGAGACAAACTTGGCTGTGGACCATAACTCTTTATTAATGGATGTAATGCAGAGAGTTGCAGAACGTCATGATTTTAAAGTATTATTTCATGAAAAACCATTTAAAGGAGTAAACGGTTCAGGAAAACATAATAACTGGTCTTTGGCTACAGATACCGGAGTTAACTTATTGAGTCCTAGTAAAACACCAATGAGCAACTTACAGTTTTTGACTTTCTTTATCAATACAATAAAAGCGGTTAACGATTACGAAACTTTGCTTAGAGCTTCTATCGCAACAGCAAGCAACGATCACAGGTTAGGAGCAAATGAAGCGCCGCCGGCAATTATCTCGGTTTTTATTGGAGCACAGTTAACGAAAGTTTTATCAGAATTAGAAAGCGTTACAACAGGAAAATTATCTCCTGAAGAAAAAACAGACCTAAAACTAAATGTTGTTGGTAAAATTCCGGATGTACTTTTAGATAACACAGACAGAAACAGAACTTCGCCGTTTGCCTTTACAGGAAATAAATTTGAGTTTAGAGCAGTGGGTTCAACTGCAAACTGTTCAAATGCAATGACAACTTTAAATGCAATTGTGGCAAAACAATTAAAAGATTTTAAAATTGAAGTTGATTCTTTGATCGAGTCAAAAGACATGAAAAAAGACGACGCGATTTTTAATGTTTTAAGAGAATATATCAAGCAATCTAAGAAAATACTTTTTGAAGGTGACGGATATAGTGAAGCCTGGGAAAAAGAAGCAAAGAAAAGAGGTTTAAGTAATTTTAAAACCACTCCGGAAGCTATTAAGGCCAAAGTGTCAAAACAAGCTTTGGATTTGTTTAGTGAAATGGGAATTTTAAATCATGTTGAAGCCGAAGCTCGTTATGAAATAGAATTAGAAGAATACACTAAGAAAATTCAGATTGAAGGAAGAGTTTTAGGAGATATCGCAAGAAACCACGTAATTCCAACAGCAATTCGTTACCAAAATACTTTGATTGAAAACGTTAAAGGATTAAAAGAAATTTTCGGAAAAGAATTCGAAACTATTGCCAAAGAGCAAATCGTTTTAATTAAAGAGATTTCTGGTCATATCGAAGGAATAAATTCTAAAGTATTGGCAATGACTGAAGAAAGAAAGAAAGCAAATCAGTTAACCGATGCTCTAAAAATGGCTGAAGCATATTGTAACAAAGTAAAACCTTATTTTGAAGACATTAGAAATCACTGTGACAAATTAGAATTATTAGTAGACGACGAAAGTTGGACATTGACCAAATACAGAGAATTATTGTTTACGAAATAACCATAAGAAAATAATTTGTTAAAGCCTGTCTCAAAAAGACAGGCTTTTTTTGTGATTATGTTAAAATAATTGTTGTGCAGATTCATTTTTAGCATCAGATTGGCGATTAATGTAAAGTAATTGTAATAAGTCGCCTTTTTCTTACTAACAAAAAAAACAAATGCAGTAGTTGGTCGAGATAGTTTTACACTTCATCGAAAAGACATTAAGATCTTGTAAAATACGTATTTATACCTGATTCGATTTTCTGGAAGTTTTCTAATTTTGGGTATGAAATAAGAAAAAAAGCAAGTTTTTATTTTTCTTTTTCACGTTCTAAAGACCCAAATTTTTTCTCCCAAATTGCACAGCCTACATAATAATTTGTATTAATAACCAATTAAATATATTTATTATGAAAAAAGTAATTTTAAGCATCTCCGCGATGCTGTTTGCAGGAGTAGCCTTTGCTCAAGGCAATGTAAGTGATGTTGACCAATTAGGCCTGTTAAATGGAGCTTTGGTTGTTCAGGTTGGAGAAGAAAACCATTCAGACGTTGATCAGATCGGTATTTTAAATGTTGCTATTGTTGGGCAATATGGAGAAGACAATGAATCTCAAATCCTTCAATTAGGAGCAGGAAATCTTGCAGTTGTAACACAAGTAGGAGATAGCAATAATTCAAACATCTTTCAAGGATTCTGGATTGGAAATCAAGCTTATGTAACTCAATTCGGGATAGATAATGACTCTGATGTATTTCAATTAGGTAATGGAAATTATTCTAATACTTTCCAATTAGGCTGGGCTAATAACTCAACTACCATTCAGTTAGGAGATGATAATATTGCAAATACTGAACAATATGGATTGTTCAACAATGCAATTACTTTCCAGGCAGGTTGGGATAACAATTCCAGCATTGAGCAATATGGAGCTGGTAACTTTGCCGCTACTGCACAATTTGGAAATGATCACATCAGTACAGTTACACAAACTGGATTCCTTAACGGAAGTCTTGTGATCCAATCTAACTAAAAAATAAACCAAGAAAAGGAAGAGCCTAATATATTAAGTTCTTCCTTTTTTTTATCATTAAAGATTATGAAACTTTTAGCCACTTTTATTTCCTGTCTAATCAGCGGAGTTATATTCTCTCAGTCAATTGAGATGAATATGAGTGACTATGTTTTAAAAATGAATGAAATAAACAATCAAAATCAAACAGTAAATCAATATCTTAAAAGTAGAAATATTGTTACTGTAACTCAAATTGGAAACTACAATCAAGCCAATTTAACCATAATAAGCAACAACGCTTATGTAACTGCTCAGCAAACCGGTAATAATAATTACATGGATATCTACAAAAAAGCTGAGGAAATTAATGAATCCTACACGCAAACAGGCAACAACAATTATATAAGTGATTATTCGATGTATACCAGAGGAGTCGCTTCAATGTCAATTAATCAGGACGGCAATAATTTATCGGTCATTAGTTCCGGTTCAAATTCAATATCAAAAGATTTAATAATTAATCAAACAGGAAACTCGGGGACAATTTACGTATTCAATCGCTAGTATCATGAAAAGATATTTAAACATACTGATTGTTGTTTTAGCTATTTTTTTTTCTGAAGCTGCATTTTCACAGGCAGTTTACAAAGAAGTAAAAGCAAAAATTGAAGTAAAAGAGATTGAAAATTTACTGGCCATTACCGGAACTGTTGAGAATTTAAAATCAGAGTTTAAAAATATATCGTACAAATTAACTGTATTCAAGAAAAACAAAACCAATTCAAATAAATCAAATAATGCTCAGGACGGAAGGGTAACATTAGAACCTATTCAAAAAGTTGAACTTTCTAAAACACAAGTCAACTTTACAAAAGAAGATGAGATTATCATATTATTACTGATTTATGACGAAGCCAATGCTATAATTGGTAAAGACAGAGTTGTTTTTGGAGAAGATATCGAAAAAGATACAGGAAAATCTGTTCCTGTTGATGGAATCGAAATGGTAGGTATTGTAGCTAACGATACCAAAACAAAATTAGGAAATGATTATTACGACATGTTCTATGCGCAATATTCAAAACTAAAAATACATACCACAAAAATTGTTACAGTTCAGGAAGAATTGACTTTTGGCAGAACGACCAAAATTACAATTCTGGTAGACAGCGATATAGTTGAGGAGTTTATTTCTCGTCCGGATGAAGATTTTTTGAAGTATATGGCAGATTCTGCAGCTTCAAAAGCCTTTAAATATTTTAAAGATCTGGAAAAACAGAATAAAATACTCACTCAATATTGATATTGAGAAATGATTTTTTCAGTAAGTAAGTTTGCTCTTTAACGTAGGAATTAAAATAATTTAGATATGAAAACTATAGCTTTACTCGTATGCTTATTTGGCTTTACGGCAGTTTCAACAGCGCAAGATCTTGCGTATAAACCTGCCAATCCAAATTTTGGAGGTGACACTTTTAATTATCCCTGGCTGCTTAGTTCTGCACAGGCACAAAATGATTATAAAGAAGATACCAACAATGGTTTTAAACAACCAACAGATTTAGAACGTTTCAAAAGTAACTTGAACAATCAGTTGCTAAACCGACTTTCTAATTCGTTATTTAATGATCAGTTTGGTTCAGGTACAGGAACCGGATCAGGTACGGGAACTGGAACCGGTACAGGAACTGGAACCGGCGGAGGAACATTGTCTCCGGGAACGTATGTTTTTGGAACATTATCAGTTGATATTTATAATTCTAATTTAGGATTAGTGGTTGATATTTTGGATATAGAGACTGGTGAGCAAACACAAGTAATTCTTCCGGGACAATAAATCTTTAGATTGTCTATTTAAAAATGTAAGGTTCATGTTTTACTGTAAATAAATAATTATGAATAAAAGTCCCCTTTTTCTATTTCTAATAACTTGCCTCTTCTCAGGATGTGGAGCTTATTTCAATCAACCAGTTGGGGTTCAGAAAGCAGTATTTGGAGAAAATACTCCTGCGACGACTGCACTAGTAGAAATGCCAAAACCCAAAGAGCAAATTGTGGTTGGTGTGTACAAATTTAAAGACCAGACAGGGCAATATAAAGCTACTGAATTGGGAAGTACATTTAGTACCGCTGTAACACAAGGCGCAACTTCAATTTTAATTAAAGCCTTAGAAGATTCCAAATGGTTCGTACCCATTGAACGTGAAAATTTAGGAAACTTACTAAACGAGCGAAATATCATTCGATCTACACGTCAGGAATATGCCTCTAAAACAGAACCAAACGAAACGGTTTTGACTCCGCTTTTGTTCGCCGGAGTTTTACTAGAAGGGGGAATTATTTCTTATGATACCAATATTATTACGGGAGGTTTTGGAGCCAGATATTTTGGAGCCGGAGGTTCTACACGTTACAGACAAGACAGAGTAACAGTGTATTTAAGATTAGTTTCGACTTCAAACGGAAAAATTCTAAATACTGTATATGTGTCCAAAACGATTCTGTCGCAAAGTGTAGACGCTAGTTTATTCCGATATGTAAATCTAAACAGACTTCTGGAAGTTGAAACCGGGTTTACAAGAAATGAGCCTATTCAGTTGGCTGTAACAGAAGCAATTGAGAAAGCTGTTGAAGGACTTATCGTAGACGGAATCAAAGATAAACTCTGGGAAGTAAATGCCCCTCAAAATCAAGTTGATGCTTATGTCGCAGAATATGATAAAGAGAAAAGTGAAGCAGATTTAGCACAACTTTATAACAGAAACTTAAGCGAAAGACGAGCCCGTTTTGGAATTGAACTGACTGGAGGTGCAACTTATATGCAGGGTGATTACAAAAGCCCAATTGCTGAGCCAATGGCCAGAGGAGCTGCCAAGTTCTTTTTTACACCAGGATTTGCTCTTAGCGGTTCAACAAATGTTTTTAAACTCGGAAATAAAGGACAAGATGATTTTGGGTATACCACTTTAGATATGAACCTCGAATTTTTGATTTTGCCACAGGATACTTTTACGCCCTATATTTTTGGAGGGACAGGTGTAGGATTTAATTCCAAATTTGAAAATGTACACAGTAAAGTCCAGTTTGGAGGAGGTCTGGAATATCTCGTCACGAGTCAGTTTGGCGTTAAATTGTATGGCGAATACAATGTAAATTTTACCGATAATATAGATTATAATATTGCAGGGGTCAGGGATGACTTTTACTGGAGATTTGGATTAGGAATGACCTATTATTTTCCTAAAGGCTATAAGTACAAAAAGAAATAAAGAGGCTGTCAATAAAACGTCAGTTTTTCAAAATAATCAGAGGATTAAATTCAATATAAAATATGTCTCAAATGAAAATAGGATTAAAAATTTTGATGTGCCTTCTTTTTTTAATTTCATGTAGTGAAGAGCAGGTAGATGAAACAGGAACAGGAACAGTAAAAGGAAGAGTAGTTGATGCCCGAACATACGAGCCCATAGAAAATGCCCGTATCTCGTCGAGCCCTACCTCCAGTACTGTATTCTCAGATAAAGACGGGTATTTTTTAATCGAAAAAGTACCAGTAGGAAAATATTCTTTTCAGGCTCAGAAAGATGGTTTTATTGCCAGATTTCAACCTGCAACAGTTGAAAAAGATCTGCCATCTCAGATTATTTTTGAGTTAGAAGTCTCAACAGCAAACAATAAACCGCCAACTATTCCGGTATTAACAGCACCTTTAAATAATGCTACAGGACAAGCTTTAGCATTAAATTTAACCTGGACAGCGACCGATCAGGAATCAGATCCTTTAACTTATACCGTTACTGTAAAAAATGGCACAACAGATGAAGTTAAAACGTATGCCGATCTCAAAACAACGACATTGGCGATCTCAGGTTTAAATTACAGCACCAAGTATTATTGGCAGGTTTCTGTTAGCGATGGTATAAATAAACCAACAAATAGTGTGACCAATTCGTTTTCAACACTGGCATTTCCAAATCCAAGGTATTTGTACGTTAAGAAAATAAAAAACAATAACGTTATTTTTACCGCCGATGAAGCAGGAAACGAATTGCAAATGACATCTGCTGAGGTAAATAGTTACAGACCCAGAAAAAACTTAAGCATTAACAGAATTGCTTATATCAGTACAGATGGTTCTGTAAATCAAATTTTCAGTATGAATCCTGACGGAACAGATATTAGAAAAATAACCAATTTTGTACCAATCGCCGGATTTAATATGGATCACGTTAATTACTGTTGGAGTGCCAACGGAGCGCAAATTATCTATCCTAATTTTGATAAACTCTATCGTATAAATGCTGATGGTTCAGGCTTAATTCAGTTGTATAAAACGCCAAGCGGTAAGTTTATCTCAGAATGCGACTGGAGTCAGGACGGAAGTCAGATGGTGTTAAAAGTAAACGATGTCAATGGATATAATGTCGAGATCTATGTAATAAGTGCGGCCGGAGATTTCTTGTATCAGGTACTTTCCGGAGTAACAGGCGCGGCAAGCGGTATTAATATTTCACTTGATAACAGTAAAATTGTATATACCTATGATGTTTCAGGATTTGAAAACGCAGATTACAGAAGAATGGATTCGAGAATATTCATTTACACCGTGGCAACCAATACAGCGGCAGAATTACAGAGTCAAAAAGATAACGGATTCAATGATTTAGATGTCAAGTTCTCACCAAATGAAGCTCAGGTAATATTTGTCAACACATCCAATGATGGTTTGTCTGCCAAAAATATTCAGACCGCCAATGTGGGTGATAACTCAACAAGGACAACATTATTCCAGAATGCATCAATGCCAGATTGGAAATAATTTTAAAAAGATAAAGTTTTTAAAGACAATTTAGTTCAAAAAATTCGATAGCATCCAAAATGTTATCGAATTTTTTTGTGAATCAAATATTCGAATAAGTCAAAGAATTAAAAAAAGGGATTATCTTTGCACCACATCAACACAAACTAATTTTCATGAGTTCAGATTCTAGCAAAAGATATGCACAAAGAGGTGTTTCGGCATCAAAAGAAGACGTACATAACGCTATTAAAAATATAGACAAAGGTTTATTTCCGCAGGCATTCTGTAAAATTGTTCCTGATTATTTAACTCAGGACAACGATCACTGCCTTATTATGCATGCAGACGGGGCGGGTACAAAATCATCTTTGGCTTATATGTATTGGAAAGAAACCGGAGATATTTCAGTTTGGAAAGGAATCGCACAAGATGCTTTAATCATGAATATAGATGATTTATTATGTGTTGGCGCAACAGATAATATTTTACTTTCTTCTACAATTGGAAGAAATAAAAATTTAATTCCTGCTGAGGTAATTTCTGCAATTATCAATGGAACAGAAGAATTAATCAACGAGTTAAAATCTTTTGGAGTAACTATTCACTCAACTGGAGGAGAAACTGCAGATGTTGGAGATGTTGTTCGTACTATAATTGTAGACTCAACAGTAACAGCACGTATGAAACGTAGTGACGTTGTGGATAATGCAAATATCAAAGCCGGTGACGTAATTGTTGGTTTGGCTTCTTTTGGTCAGGCAACTTACGAAAAAGGATATAATGGCGGAATGGGTAGTAACGGATTAACATCGGCACGTCATGATGTTTTCGGAAAATATCTTGCTAAAAAATATCCTGAAAGTTATGATGCATTAGTACCAGAAGAATTAATTTATTCAGGACAGGTTAACTTAACAGATGAAGTAGAAAATAGTCCAATCAATGCAGGACAATTGGTACTTTCTCCAACAAGAACTTACGCTCCGATTATCAAGAAAATTTTAGATCAATATACACCGGAAGATATTCACGGAATGGTGCACTGCAGTGGAGGCGCACAAACTAAGATTTTACATTTCGTTCAGAATCTACACATTATAAAAGACAATTTATTTCCGGTTCCGCCATTGTTCAAGTTAATTCAGGAACAATCAAAAACAGACTGGAAAGAAATGTATCAGGTATTTAACTGTGGTCACCGTATGGAAATTTATGTTCCTGAAAGTATTGCTCAGGATATTATTGAAATTTCAAAATCATTCAATGTTGAGGCACAAATCGTAGGTAGAGTAGAAGCTTCAGAAGCTAAGAAGCTTACAATTACCAGCGAATACGGAACCTTCAACTATTAAAAAAAATAACCATATAAGTGATATAAGTTCAGTTTAGTGTTTTTTAAGTACTTTTAATATGAACTTATATCACTTATATGGTTTAAAATACTTTTGATTATGTACGAATTACTTTTTTGGAGATATTTAGAAGAAATTTACCTGAACAATCAGGAAGTTTGCGATGCCCTTATTGAAAAAGAAGAAGTCGTAGGATTGGCTATTCTTCCTGTTGATGTAATTCTAAACCGAATTAATTCGGTATTCTCAAAATGGGAAAGAGTAGACGAAAACAGCTGGAAAAATAAAGAAGGAAAAGGTGCTTTTCAGGTTATCACAACTCCACAAAGTGTAAAAATTGACTGTTACGGGACAGAAGGAAAAACCATGAATCAATTGGTTTCTGTAATGGAAGAATTCAAATGTCCGTTGTACGATCCGCAAGTTCCGGAACGTTACGATGAAATGAGTGAATAGTTTTGTTATTGTTTATTCGTAAAAAGTGAGATGAAAAAAGCACTGATCTTTATTTGCTGTATTTTTTTAAGCGTTGTTATTGCGATACTTTTTGGAGTTTTGCATAATCAATTCACTTTTACATTATCAAATGAATTTTTTACAAAAGTACTATTCGAAAGATTTGGTTTTGTAGAATATGGCAGAAACACTCCAAGATTGACAGTCTCAATAATTGGAGCATGGTCGACTTGGTGGATTGGACTAGTTTCTGGTTTGGTATTTGCTTTTATACGATTATTTTATTCTAGCTCAAAGGCAATGCTTAAAGGGATTAGCAATGCAATTTTAATCATGCTAAGCATAACAATTTTAGTAGGTTTGATAGGTTTATGTTATGGATTTCTTGGATTATCAAATTTAGAATCAACTTGTTGTTTTCCTCTTCAAGTTAATAATGTGAAAAATTTTATTGCTGTTTCAGAAATGCATAGTTTTAGTTATGCAGGAGGAGGAATTGGTGTTTTGATTGCCGCTCTATGGCAGATTAAAAATTTAAAAAGAAGCAATAAGTTGGAATTTATCAAAATTTCAGAATATAAAATTCATGAAGAATCTCAGAAGATATAAGCAATGACAAAATCAAATTTAAGTTTTTCAGACCAAATAATTTTAGAAGACGAATTAGTTTTATTACGCCCCTTACAAGAATCAGACGTCGATAATTTATTAGAAATTTCCATCAACGAGCCAGAAACCTGGAAGTATTCATTAGTTGGTGCTGATGGGAGAGAAAATTTGATAAAATACATCCAATCAGCAATAAAAGCCCGAGATGATAAAAGAGAATTTCCCTTTATAGTATTCGATAAAAAATCTCAAAAATATGCTGGCTCAACACGTTTTTACGACATCCAGCTTGAATACAAAACCCTGCAATTAGGCTACACTTGGTACGGTTCGGCATTTAGAGGAACCGGATTAAACAAACATTGTAAATTTTTATTACTCCAATTTGCTTTTGAAACCCTCGGAATGGAACGTGTAGAATTCCGCGCCGATAATAACAACCAGCGCAGTGTTGCTGCCATGAAAAGCATCGGATGCAAAGTCGAAGGAGTTTTACGCAATCATATGCCAACAGCAAATAGTGAAGTTCGCCGTGATTCAATTATTTTAAGTATTCTAAGAAATGAATGGTTTGATGAGGTAAAAGAGAATTTAAAAAGCAAGCTTTAGGAATAAGAGCCGTTAGGCTCGACCAATATTGTAGGGCTGGATTTTATCCAGTTTAGACAAAAACATAGCATAACATGAACCGTTCTACGGAACTTTAAAAAAGAGCCATTAGGCTCGGTCAATATTGTAGGGCTGGATTTTAATCCAGCTTAGACAAAGAAAAGCGCGTGCAGGAATATTTTGAAATGAAGTTTAAGATATGGAATCCAACAATTGGAATTTGGAATTTTTAAAATTGGAATTTATTTCATCCATTCACCAACAATAAACCTTGTTCCTTTCTAATTTTGATTACTAATTGATCCACATAAGTTTTTATTTTCTGCGGAAGCTTATTCCAGTTGGAATCTTTTTTAAAACTTCTGCAATAATCTAGATCACATTCTACAGCACGAATAACATATTTCTTGTTGTTGTAAACTGTAATAATTTTTACACGTCTAATCTCATTATATTCAGTTTTGGTTCCGTAAACAATTACCGGATCAATGTAACCATCGCCATCAAGATCTTTTGTACTACAGTATTTTGTCCAAAACCAAATCGTAGTTTCCTTCGGAATAGAATCTTCCAGTAAATCATTAATTCTCCATTTCTCTAAAAAGCCGCCGTGATCATTCATCACACAAATTGCCTGAATTTTGGTGTTTAAAGTATCTTTTTTAGAAATATTTTTTTGATTTTCGGTTAAAACCAAATTAGTAACGCCGCCTTTATCGCTGTATTCAAAAGCTTTATAAATAGGGAAATCAGAAATTTCATTAAGCTCTCTTTGAGTTATTTGTTCTTTATCTAATGGATAACTTTCAATTTTTTGAGAAAAAGCAAATATAGAATTTAGAAGAAACAGGAATAGAGTTATTTTTTTCATTTCGGCAGTTATGTTTAGAAAACCAAAGATATTCAAATGCTATTTAGTTTAAAATTTAAATTTTTTAAAACTATATTTTATCGTAATTTTCTAAACCAAACAATTACCCAAAAAAGACCTGATGAATATTGTACAAAAACCTGCTTTTATTATTGCATTTGGAATTTTAATGCTTGCTTTTACGGCAAATACAAATGCGCAGAAAAAGGAAAATAACCTTAAAAATTTGATTCAATATGTCGATCCAATGATTGGAACCGCCAAAATGGGACATACATATCCGGGCGCAACAGTTCCGTTTGGGAGTGTACAATTAAGTCCTGAAACAGATACAATTGCTTATAGTTTAAACGGAAAATATAACGGAGAAGTCTATAAATATTGTGCTGGATATCAATACGAAGACAAAACGATTGTAGGTTTCAGTCACACCCATTTTAGCGGAACAGGACATTCTGATTTAGGCGATTTTCTAATTATGCCAACAACGGGGAAACTACAATTAAATTCGGGCGTTGCTTCAAAACCATTGTCAGGTTATCGGTCAGCATTTTCACATTCAACCGAAAAAGCAGAACCTGCATATTACAGCGTACTTCTGGAAGATCATAAAATCAAAGCTGAACTTACCGCAACAACGCGCGTAGGAATGCACCAATATACATTTCCAAAATCTGACGAAGCACATATTATTCTCGATTTAACCTCAGGAATTTACAATTATGATAAAAAGAATGTTTGGACATTTGTTCGAGTAGAAAACGATACTTTAATTACAGGATATCGCCAGACGAATGGCTGGGCGAGAACCAGAACCGTTTATTTTGCCATGTCTTTTAGCAAACCAATCAAAAGTTACGGACAGGCAGCGCAGGAAAAAAGTGTTTACAGAGGTTTTTGGGGAAGATTTGATCAAACCAAGAATTTCCCCGAAATGGCAGGTCAAAACCTTAAATTATTCTTTGATTTTGATACAGACGAAGGAGAAAAAATCAAAATTAAAATGGCTTTGTCACCAGTAAGTTCTGCTGGAGCACTTGAAAATATGAAAAAAGAAATCCCGGATTGGGATTTTGAACGTGTTAAAAAACAAAGTCAGGAAATTTGGAACAAGGAACTGAACAAAATCCAGATTGAAACCATTCAAAAAGAAGATTTGGTTAATTTCTATACCGCAATGTATCACGCCTTTTTAGGTCCAACAGAATACATGGATTTAGACGGAAATTACAAAGGTTTGGATATGAATGTTCATAAAGCCGATAACTTTAAAAATTATACCAGTTATTCTTTGTGGGATACTTACCGAGCTTTACATCCGCTTTTTAATCTGGTTCAGCCAACAAGAAATTCAGATATGATAAGTTCAATGTTGGCACATTCAGACCAAAGTGTTCATAAAATGCTGCCAATCTGGTCGCATTATGCCAATGAAAACTGGTGTATGATTGGCTATCATTCCGTATCTGTTGTTGCTGATGCAATTGTAAAAGGAAACGGGAATTTTGATAAAGAAAAAGCACTTCAGGCTTGTGTTAACACTGCAAAAGTTCCTTATTATGACGGATTGGAATATTATATGAAAATGGGTTATGTTCCTGAGGATAAAAACAGTTCATCGGTTTCTAAAACATTAGAATATGCTTATGACGATTGGGCAATTGCGCAGGCTGCGAAGAAACTAGGAAAGACGGATATTTATAATGAATTCATCAAAAGATCTAAAAATTATAAAAACGTTTACGACGAGAAAACGGGATTTATGCGTCCTAAATTAAACGACGGAACTTTCAAAAAAGAATTTGATCCTTTAGATACACATGGACAAGGTTTTATTGAAGGAAATTCGTGGAATTATAGTTTGTACGTTCCGCAAGATCCCGCAGAAATGATTAAAATGATGGGCGGAAATGACCAATTTAATGTTCGTCTGGATTCGCTATTCAGCATGCATTTGCCGGACAAATATTTTGAAAATACAGAAGATATTACCAGAGAAGGAATCATAGGGAATTATGTGCACGGAAACGAACCTTCGCATCATGTTGTTTATTTGTACGACTGGACAAATTCGCCTTGGAAAGCACAAGACAAAATCAGAATGATTCTGAAAAAAATGTATCGAAACGGCGCTGATGGTTTAGGCGGAAATGACGATTTCGGACAAATGAGCGCCTGGTATATTTTTAGCAGTTTAGGATTTTATCCTGTTGCACCAGGTTCTGATGAATATGCTTTGGGAAGTCCGTTAGTGAAAAATGCTGTTTTCAATTTAGAAAATGGTAAAACTTTCGAAGTCGAAACGGTAAATCAATCAGATAAAAATGTGTTTGTGAGCAAAGTTTTATTGAATGGAAAACAATTGGATAAGCCGTTTTTAAAACATGCGGATGTTATTAATGGTGGTAAAATTACTTTCTATATGAGTAATAAACCGAATAAAAAGCAATATCAAAATTAGATAGGTCGCAGATTGTACGGATAAAACGGATTTACGCTGTTTTATTTATTACGGCATCACCCTGAGCGAAGTCGAAGGGCTTTTGTAGCGAAAAGGGCTTCGACTTCGCTCAGCCTGACAAGAGAATAATATTAAAATTCGAGAAAATTTGTGTAATTCGTGGCGGAACAACAAAAAACTTCACGAAATTTGCACTTCAAATAAAGACAAGTAAATATGAAAATAAATCTAAAATCAGGAATTGATAAATTGCTTTTCGGAATGAAGCAGAATGATGTAACGGCTGCTTTAGGAAAACCTGATAAAAATTATAAAGACGAAGATGACAATGTGATTTTTGTATATAATGCCTACAAAATCAGATTGACATTTTATCAGGAAGAAGACCTGAAATTGGGTTATTTAGTCGCTTCAAGCAACGATTTAGAAGTTTTCGGGTATAAACTAATCGGAAGAAAAATTGCTGATGTAAAGAAAGATTTAGCGACTAAAGGAATTACAAAATACAATCAGGAAACGTTTGATACTTTTGAAAATTATTTTAATGAAGATAACTGGTTTATCCTTCAAACAGAATTTGATGAGGTTGTGAAGTTTGAAATTGGTGCAATTATAAACGACAAAGACGAATTTGACTGGAAATTTCCGGCTAAGAAATAATAATCACAATATTGTGATTTCTCCTTCGTCGAAATGAGGAATAAGACTAAAAACAAAAAAACCGACAATTACTTGTCGGTTTTTTTGTTTTTTGAGTTAAAAGAAATTACCCTTTTAACCATGCATTTTTAAGTTTTTCTTTTGTAACATCTGTAGCTTTAAAAGTTTCAGATTCTTCATATGGTAATTTTACAGTTCCTTTTATAGTTTCTTCTTTACCACCACGTTTGATTTTTACTGTGATAGGATCGTTTTCTTTCCAGTTTTCACTTTCAGTAATTAAATCATAGATGTTCTCTAAAGAATAAGGTTTGTTATTGATCGCAAGAATTTTATCTCCACCTTTTATGTTTAAGTTTTTGAAAAATTCATTTGGCTCGATGTCAGAACGAACTGCAATTTCTTTAGTTTGTTTGTCAACTGTAATATAAGGAGTTTGTCCTTTTAAGAATACTGGACCTGGTGTTTTTTGTGTTGCTTTTGTTACACCAACTTTAGCTAAATAAAAATCGTAAGGAATAGGAGTAGTTCCTGCTACATATTTCTCTAAGAATTCTCCAACTTCAGGATAAGTCAATGACGTTATTTTTGCGAAAAGTTCGTTATCATTAAATGGTTTTTCAATACCATATTCATTAGATAATTTATGCATTAAATCCAGAATTCCTCTTTCTCCATTACTTTTTTCTCTAATGATGATGTCAATACACATACCAATTAGTGCCCCTTTTTGATATACATTTAAGTATTGATCTTTATAGGGTTGTACTAGTACATTTGCACTCATTTTAGTAAATGACATAGTATCGTCTAAGCTTTTTGCCTGCTCTATTTTATCAGCGATTCGAGTGTAAAACTCTCCTTCATTAATTAATCCCTGATTGATTTGGAAAAGATTAGCAAAATATTCTGTTACCCCTTCGTACATCCATAAATGCTCAGACATTTTTGGTGCATTGTAATCAAAATACTGAATTTCTTTTGAATGAATCGTTAGTGGTGTTACAATATGAAAGAATTCATGTGAAACAACATCTTTCATTGATTCGACTAATTTTTCTTTTGGCATTGATTCTGGTAAAACAACCGTTGTTGCAGTAGGATGTTCTAAGGCTCCAAAACCATGCGCATCATCTTTTGCCATACTTGATAAGTATAGTAAAACAGAATATTTTTTAGTTGAGTTTACAGGCCCTAAAAAGTTTTTCTGAGCGGTCATCATCGTTTTCATTTCGGGTGTAATACTTTCTGCTGTAAATTTTCCTGTTGGAGAATAAACGGCGATCAGAATATCCATTCCGTTAACGTTAAATGTAGTATAATCCGGTTTAGAATACATAATCGGATTTTCAACCAAAACAGCATAACGAGGAGTTGTAAAAACATCACTTGTTTTACTTGCATCTTCATCTGTCATTGATGTTGCTCCCCACAGTGCTTCAGGATGTGTAATTGTAACTTTATACGGAACATCTAGTTTGTCTTGAAAATAACCTACAAAACCATGCGTATTAACCATGAAGTTTACTCCTGCATTAATATTAGTACCTGCCGGAGAAAATACATCATCATTACCAAAACCAGTTCCTTTCTCGGTGTCAAAAGTATCTCCGGTTAAATAAGTAATCTTTTTTAGCGTTTTTGCATTAGAAATTGACCACGAATTGTCATCAATTCTTTTTACAGTTAACGCATTTCCTTTCGCATCAAAAGCTTTAAAATCATCAGAATATTTACCGTAATTATCTGTAGAATATGTTCCCGGAACTGTTTTAGGAATACTATAAATAACTTCGTCAGTTTTAATAGCAGGCGGAGTAACCGTTACCAAAACTTTATCGTCTTTTACATCAACAAGATTGATGTTAACATCTACAATGTTATTTTTTGCAGAGCCGCCAGTACTCCCTGTTTTACAGCTCCAAAGTGTTACAGCCAGAGCTAAGGTGTAAATTATTTTTTTCATGTACGTAAGTTTAGTTATGTGTATAGGACTAAATAAATATGAAATTGTTACAATTAGTTAAAAATAAAAAAAAACTCCTGAATTTCAGGAGCTTTATTTTAGTCAAATTTGTTCTTAATGTAATATTTACCATCCAGATCTTCATCAAAATCATCAATTTTAACGGGTTTTGGTTTTGGTTTATTTGCAAGAGCCTTCTTTTTCCACATTTCAAATTTTTCAAGAGGCATTTTCTTCTTCAAAATTTCCAGTACTTCTTTTTCTGCCAATCCAAACTCTTTCTTAATGATCTCAAATGGATTTTTTTCTTCTAAAGCTAACGAAACAAGTTTTTCAGTTTGTTCCCAATTCAATTCTTTGCGGTTACTCTTTTTCATCTCGTGAAAATTAATTCAAAATAGAGGTTAATGATTAATAGATTGATTTTCATTTTATATATCAATATTAATAAAAAAAATAATTAGTTGGTTCGCTCAGGGATATTTTTTTTACTGATTTTAACTGTTTTTTTTCGATCCCGATTTTTGAAACGGAATTTGCAATAAATTTTGCAATTTATTGTTTTCTTCGGGCTTCATATGAGTATCAACCCCATATATCAGTTCATCTTTTGGTAAGGTTGTAAAAGTGCCAAATAAACGATCCCATACCGAAAAAATGTTTCCGTAATTACTGTCGGTATAAGGCAGCATATAATGATGATGCACTTTATGCATATTGGGAGAGACAATAAAATAACTTAGCCATACATCCAGTTTAGCAGGAAGCGAAATATTAGCATGATTAAATTGTGAGCCTATTACAGATAAGGACTGATACAGAAAGACCATCCACATTGGACTTCCCACAATTAAAACGCCCAAGGTTGTAAATAGAAAACGAATAACACTTTCGCCCGGATGATGTCGGTTTGCAGTAGTGGTGTCAATCCAGGTATCGGTATGATGAATAAGATGAAAACGCCATAAAAATTTTATTTTATGTTGTACAAAATGTGCGAGATAAGCTCCAATTAAATCTAATAAAAGTAATCCAATTAGGGTATAAAGCCAGATAGGTAATTCAGGAAGCCATTGTAGTATCCCAAAATTGTTATCAGTAGTCCAGGCTGCAGTTTTAATTAAGATAAATGCCAGAATAAAATTGACTATTATAGTCGTAATAGTAAAGAAAATATTAATACCTGCATGATGCCATTTACGATACTGCATCTGAAAAAGCGGAAACGTATTTTCAATTAGCCAAAAAAGGGTAATTCCTCCGATCAAAATCAAACTTCGATGTGTAGACGGAATTGTACTGAAATAATTAATAATTTCATTCATAATTAAGCAATGTATTTGCTCAAATGTAATAAAATTGATGAAATAACAATGTTTTTTTTAGGGAATTTATTGCTAAAGGAGTATTTTGTTGAAGAAATCTGTTTTGTTCTGTTGTGTGGTAAAAAAAAGAGAAAAAAGGTCATTTAGACTTCTTTTTTCTCTTTGTATATTCTAATGAGTAAATTATTACTTTACTGTATTTATGCTTTTTTGATCAGGCTAATAATGAATAGTAAAACCCAGGCACCTCCAGCGGCAATTAGAATTTGCCAAAGAAGTCCGCCGCCGCCAATACCCAATTTTCCGGCGATCCATCCACCGACAAATCCACCAATGATTCCAACAATGATATTGCCAATTAATCCAAAACCAGCACCTTTCCAAACTTGACCGGCTAGCCATCCTGAAACTGCTCCTATAAGTAAAAAATATAAAAATTCCATATATTAAATTTTAGTGTTAATAATAATGATTGGTTTGAGTTACTGTGCAATTAAGCCTCAGCATGATTTTGCAATAGGTTTTTATATATAAACCCGGCGACTATAGCTCCCAGAATTGGAGCAACCCAAAATAACCAAACCTGTGATAATGGTTCACCGCCAACAAAAATGGCCTGAGAAAGTGATCTCGCAGGGTTAACAGAAGTATTTGTAATTGGAATACTGATTAAGTGAATTAAAGTTAAAGCTAAACCAATAGCGATACCGGCAAATCTGCCATTTGCAAATTTGTCTGTAGCTCCCAAGATTACCAAAAGAAAGAATAATGTCAATACAAATTCAGCAATAAAAGCAGATTGTAATGAATATCCATCTGGAGAAAAAGCTCCAAAACCATTTGATGCAAAAGCCCCCGCTTTTGTATTGTCAATTACAAATCCGGCTTTGCCTGATGCAATCGTATACAATGTACCCGCAGCAGCA
Source organism: Flavobacterium sp. N2038 (assembly GCF_025947185.1). NCBI lineage: Bacteria > Pseudomonadati > Bacteroidota > Flavobacteriia > Flavobacteriales > Flavobacteriaceae > Flavobacterium > Flavobacterium sp. N2038. The sequence continues at coordinate 3,675,075 of NZ_CP110001.1, read as the reverse complement.
ATAGCACCAACGCATTGAGCAACAATATAAGGTACAAGATCTTTTGCTGAAAATCTTCCGCCAGCCCATAAGCCAAAAGAAACCGCAGGATTAAAATGCCCTCCTGATATATGTCCTACAGCATAAGCCATTGTTAAAACAGTTAAACCAAATGCTAAAGCAACACCTGCAAACCCAATTCCGAGATCAGGAATTCCAGCTGCAAAAAGGGCGCTTCCACAACCTCCAAAAACTAACCAATAAGTTCCAAAAAACTCTGCAAATAATTTTTTCATAATTAAATAATTTTAGATTAATAGATTTGATTGTTAACAGGTATATTGATATGCCCAAAAAATCAAAACAAATTGTAAGGGCAAACGTACAAATAAAATCCAATTTGGTAAACCAAAACTCGCTTTTTTATTTTGAAACATGTAAATGTTGGCTGGGAATACAGCAATCAACAGAGCAATAATTCCCCATGCTGCAAAACTTTTTGCAACAGGAAGAAACAGGAGCGCACCCAATATTATTTCGGCACCTCCGCTTAAGTTATTTATTAATTTGGGATTCTTAAATTGTGGCGGAATGATTTTAAAATACATTCCGGGTTTTCTGAAATGATTGATACCGGCAAGGATATATAAAAAAGCCATTAAATATAAATGCCAGGGTATATTCATGATATCTTGTTGTTTATCACGAATTTATAAAAAAATTAACAATTATTGCATTACAAGAGCTTTTTTTTTAGCACTTTGCAAAAAGGATTATTTTTTAGTCTTAAAATTTATGTTCATTATAATGATGGCAAGAATGATCAAAGCAATCCCAACCCATTGTAATAAGATCACTTTTTCATTTAAAAGTACAAATGCCATAGTAACAGAAACTGGAAGTTCAAGAGCAGAAACGATGCTTCCAAGGCCAATTCCGGTTAACGGGAAACCAGCATTCATAAGCATAGGAGGGATGATTGTTCCAAACAAAGACAAAATAATTCCCCATTTAAGGAAGATTTCCAGATTAAAAGTTTCTGTTTGAGTAGCCAATGCAAAAGAAAATACAATTACTGCACCACCTAAAAGCATGTATAAACTTCGTTGTGCCGATGAGATTTCGGTAGCAACGCGATTTGCTGTAAACATAGTAGTTGTAAAAGAAGCAGCAGCACAAATGCCCCACATAATTCCTCTCCAATCCAGATGAAAATCAGCATGGATAATATTTGTAGCTAAAGCAGTTCCGATAAGAACAATAAATACTGCAATCACTTTTTGTTTTGAAGGTAGTTTTTTTTCTAAAATCATTTCCAGCAAAACTCCCATCCAAACGGTTTGCATTAATAAAACAATTCCAATCGAAACCGGAATATATTTTACAGCCAGATAGTAAAACAAACTAGTCATTCCTAAAGAAGTTCCGGCAAGCATTAATTGAAAGATATTTTTTGAAGTTGCTTTTTTTACAACTTTATCTTTATTTTTTATTTTTTGAAAGGTATTGATAAGTAAAATTCCAATTATTCCTAAAACAAATTGGGATGTTGTTACTTCGGCTGTAGTAAATCCTTCAGAATAGGCCATTTTTACAAAAGTGGCTAACATTCCGAAAGTTGTAGCTCCTAAAGCAACTAAAAAGACTCCTTTTAATACATTGTTTTGTGACATTTGAAATTCCTGTTTTAAAAATTAAGGCCGGCAAAGGTAAGGTATTTTGTTCAGGATTTAGCATAAAATCAACGCAAACGTTATTGTTACTATCGTTTGAGGGGGCAGAATTGTTTTGTGTTTTGAGAATTTAATAGAAAACCAGCATCTGTTATTAAAAAAAATAAAGCCATCAAAAATTGCTAATTGATGGCTTCGTTTTTTATTTAAAAGAATCAGTATGAATTATTTGTTCGGCTGATTTTTATAGGTTTCAATTTCAAAAATCAAAGTAGCATTTGGTGGAATTACACCTCCGGCACCTTTTTCACCGTAAGCTAAATTTGATGGCAAAATAAAAGTTGCTTTCTCTCCGTCAGTCATCATATCTAATGCTTCAATAAAGCCGGGAATCATTCCGTCTTTTTTGCCTACTGTAAAAGGAAAAGCTTTGTATCCGCCTTGTGCATCTCTGCTGGCATCATATTTACCGTAAGCTTTTGCTACACTGGCCATACTGCTGTCAAAAAGAGTTCCGTCTTCAAAATAACCTGCATAGTGAAAATAAATAGGAGATCCTTCAGCGTCTTTAACACCAGTTCCTTTTTGTGTAATTACATATTTTAAACCAGAAGCAGTTGTGGTTGCTTTTGCTTTACTTGCTGCAAAATAAGCTGCTTTTTGGGTTACTACTTTTTGAGCTTCCAGTTTTTTTGCTTCTCCTTTTTTAGCATCATCAGCAATCACTTTCAAAGCGTCGAATTTTTTAGCAGCTGCACCTTTACGGGTAATTGTAATTTTTGTCATGATATCATCCTGAACAATTTTATTTACATTGTCCATTCCAGATACTACATGACCAAAAATGGTGTGTTTTCCGTTTAACCATGGAGTTTCTTTATGTGTAATAAAAAATTGACTTCCGTTTGTAGCTGGCCCCGAATTTGCCATTGCCAGTATTCCGCCTTTATCAAATTTTAGTTCTTCTGTAAATTCATCTTTAAAAGAATAACCAGGACCACCCGAGCCATTTCCGTCAGGATCTCCACCTTGAATCATAAAATCATTTATAACTCTGTGAAATTTTAACCCATCATAAAATGGTTTCCCTTTTAGTTTCTCTACTTTTAGATTTGGGTTTTTTCCTTCTGCCAATAAAATAAAGTTGGCAACTGTAACAGGAGCTTTTACATATTCTAAAGAAAGAACAATGTCTCCTTTTGTAGTTGCAATAGTAGCAAAAATACCCTCATTTGGATTTGCTTTTACAACTGCTTTTGTTGTTGCTGCTGCCTTTGGTTTTGTTGCAGGCTTTTTTGTTGTTTGTGCCTGTAGGTTTGCAACAGCAAGGCAAAATAAAAATAAAAATTTAAACTTCATTTTGTTTAGAATTTAAGTTTATGTTAGTATGTACTATTGTGGCTTTTCTAATAATTGAATCTCGAAAATGATATTTGCATTTGGCGGAATTACTCCCCCTGCGCCAGTTGCTCCGTAAGCCAGATGAGATGGAATAAAAAGAACTGCTTTGTCTCCAAATGAAAGTTGCTCAATTCCTTCGATAAATCCGGGAATCAAACCGTCTTTTTTTCCTGCCTGAAATGGAATTGGCTGATAACCGTGTTGTTCTGCTCTTGCCGGATCATATTTTCCGAATGCTTTTGCTACATCTTCAATGCTTGCATCAAACAATGTTCCGTCTTCAAGGAATCCTGCATAGTGAATGTATACCTGTGTTCCGATAGCTGGTTTTTTACCTGAACCTTTTTCAGTAATTACATATTCTAGTCCAGAATTTGTTTTGGTTGCTTTTGCTTTCAAAGCCGCATAGTAAGCTACTTTTTCTTTTTGAGCTCCTGCATATTTACTTTTTTCCTTTTCAATATCTGAGAAATAATCATGAAAAACTTTTACAGCATCAAACTTTTTAGCAGCTTCACCATTTCTGATGATTGTTACAGAAACAATTGTGTCACCTTGTTTTACTTTATTTACAACCTCTTGTCCTTTTTCAACCACATGACCAAAAATAGTATGTTTTCCGTCTAACCATGGCGTTTCAACGTGCGTGATAAAAAACTGGCTGCTGTTGGTGCCCGGACCATTGTTTGCCATTGCCAGAACACCAGCTTTGTCAAATCTTAAGTCTGTGATTTCATCTTTAAATTTATATCCTGTATCACCAGAACCAGTTCCTTCAGGGTCTCCTGTCTGGATCATAAAATCTTCAATAACTCTGTGAAATTTCAGCCCATTATAGAATGGTTTGCCTTTAAGATATTCTTTTGTTACAAACTCGTTTTTACCTTCTGCAAGGGTTACAAAATTGGCTACCGTAATAGGTGCTTTTTTATAATCTAATTCAACGATAACATGTCCTTTGTTTGTTTCTATATCGGCGTATAAACCATCAGGTAAATTGCTGTGTTCGTCTTTACAGGAATAAAATGAGGTCACGGCTAATAGTAATAATAAAATACTCTTTTTCATTTTTAAAATGTTTTTTTAAGGGTTTATTGTATCTTTTTTCGGTTGAGCAGAAGGTTTTACAGCAGCTGGTTTAGGTGTTGCCGGTTTTGGTGTTTGTCCTGCCGGAGTCTGAGCTGTTGCAGTTTGACCTGCAGGTACAGCTGTTTTTGGAGCAGTAGGATCCGGAACAAAATTTCGTAGCGTTACCGTACAAATTAAAGATTGGTTGGTTCCAATTTTGTTATTGTCACCATGATAGCCATAAGCGATATGTGACGGAAACAAAAAGGTAACCGTTTCATTTTTATGCATTAATTTGATTCCGTCTCTCAGACCCATCATAATATCCTGCTTGTCTACAGCATAGGTTTGAGGCCCAAGTTCCGTTTCTGAGTAAATAACTTTACCATTGATATCTTTTATTTCTAAGTTGAAATAAGCAATATCTCCTTTTCGTGGTGTTTGAGTTTCATTTAAATTTCGCTCATCATAAGAAAACCAATATCCTTTTCTGGTGGCATAATATTTTACCTTAGGGTTATTTTTTATGATTTTTTTGATGACACTTTCTTCATTGGCTACTAATTTCTTATTTCGGTCAGCCGATTTTTTCATGAAAGTTCCTGAAGTTCTCGAAAGCGGTCTTCTGGCTTCTTCATGATGCTTGCAACTCACCAATAAAACAGCAAAAAGAAAACTGCAAATACCCAGTTTTAAGTAATTCATAGTTGGTTATATTTTTAGTTTAGTTACTAAATCTTCAAATTTATTTAATGTTTCTTCCATAGATAAGTCCGATTTTCCACCGGCAGCATTGCTGTGTCCTCCACCATTAAAATGATCTCTTGCAAATTGATTTACATCAAATCCGCCTTGTGAACGGAAAGATATTTTGATGATTTTCTCGTCTTTATTTTCGATAAAAATAGCAGTAAAAACAATACCTTTTATACTTAAACCGTAATTTACAATTCCTTCAGTATCACCTTTTATATAATCGAAAGAATCCAATTCGGCTTGTGTAAGCGAAGTGTAAGATGTTTTATGCTCATCCAGAACTTTCATATTCTGCAAAGCACGGCCTAACAATTGAAGACGGCTGTATGAACTGTTGTCAAATAACAGAACAGGAATTTGAGTATTCTCAACTCCTAAATCAATCAATTCAGCAATAATACGGTGCGTGTTGCCCGTGGTTCCCGGGAAACGGAATGAACCTGAATCAGTTAGGATTCCTGTATAAATGCAAGTTGCGATTGTTTTATCAATATCTTCTTTTTTGTTTAAAAAATTGATAAAGTTATAAACCATTTCACAAGTTGACCCGTAAGAAGTATCAGAATACGTATAGGCCGCATAATCATCAGGTTTTTGGTGATGATCAATCATGATAAACGGAGCAGTTAGCTTTGCTAAAGTATGTTCCATTTCGCCTGTACGATGCAGGGCATTAAAGTCAAGTGTAAAAATTAACTCAGCTTCTTCTAATATTTTTGTACAGTTTTCAGTGTCTTTTTCAAATATTTTTACCGTTTCAGAACCTGGAAGCCAGGCTAAGAAATCTGGAAAATCATTTGGTGCAATCACCGTTGGCTGATGATTATTTTTTAATAAAAAATGGTATAAACCTAAGGTAGAGCCCATGGCATCGCCATCTGGGCCTCTGTGCGGAATTATTGCAATCTTCTTTGGGGTAGCAAGCAACAATTGTATTGCCTGTATATCTTGTATTTTCATAGTGTGCGAATTTACATTTTTTTAATGTAATGTTGAAATCATTTTGCAGATTAACACACTTTTAAGTTAGGAGTTATGAGTTATGAATTTTGGAATTTAAGTTTTGGCATTTTAATTACAGATGTTCTAATTCTTCTTTCTTAAATCGCTGATACAATTTATACTTTGCTCCCTTGACAATCTGTGATTTATAGATCCCAACAGAACCTGATGAAAAATAAGCAATTGTACAGGCAAGAGCAATGAAAATTCCGGGCTGAATGCCAAATAATTCCATTCCCATAATGGTGCAGGCGATAGGAGTGTGTGTGGCTCCGGAGAATACCGCAACGAATCCTAAGCCGGCCAAAAGCGCAATTGGCATTGGAATAATTAAAGAAAGTGTACTTCCTAAAGTGGCACCTACAAAAAATAAGGGAGTAACTTCTCCTCCTTTGAAACCGGCACCTAAAGTAAATCCGGTAAAAAGAATTTTAAGTAAAAAATCATACCATTCGTTTGGACTAGAAAAGGAATCTACAATCACAGGAACTCCAAGTCCTGAGAATTTGGTGAATCCAAAACCTGCAATTGCGATCGCTAAAACAACTCCGCCAATAGCGGGACGCAGCGGCGGATATTTAATGTTTTTAGTGAATAAGGAGCTCCAAAAATGAGTACTTCTGGCAAATAATAAAGCAGCAAAACCAGATAATAAACCAATAATTATGGTGTAAAATAAAGTACTGAAATTAATTTCTGAAACAACTGGAATACTGTAGTGGGTATGTTTTATTTCCCAAAATTCTACGGTGAAATAAGCTGCATAAGCCACTACAAAAGAAAGAACGATACTTTTGAAATTGATTTTACTAAAATATAAAACTTCTAAAGCAAAAATAGCACCTGCCAAAGGTGTTCCAAAAACAGAAGCAAAACCGGCACTGATTCCGAGAATAATTAAAATTTTACGTTCTGAATGGTCTAATTTAAAAATTTTAGTGAATTGATCAGCAATTGCGCCTCCCATTTGTACCGCAGTTCCTTCTCGTCCGGCAGAGCCCCCGAATAAATGGGTAAGGAGGGTTCCTAAAAGAACCAAAGGGGCCATTTTGAAAGGGATTACTTTTTGTGGATTTTCGTATTCTTCAAGCAACAGGTTATTTCCTTTAACAACAGATTGTCCCCAGTAATAATAACTTAAGCCAACTAAAAATCCGCCAATAGGCAAAAGCCAGATAATCCAGTTATGGTGAATTCTAAATTGTGTAACCCATTCTAGAGCAACTAAAAAAAATGCAGATGCAGATCCTGAAAACAGGCCAATTAAAGCACAAATAATAATCCATTTAGGAACGGAAAGCAGGATTTGTTTTGGGAATTGGAAAGCCATTAATTTTTTGTGATGTTTTTCTAGCCACGAATTTCACGAATTTTCACGAATTAAAAGGAAAAAAACATTTTTAATCCATTATCCCGATAACTATCGGGAGTGGCTAAAAAATAATTAGTGGAAATTAGTGTAATTCGCGGCAAAAAAAAGTATTACTGTACTACAGCTGTAAACTCAATTTCAACCAAATATTCCGGTGCAACTAATTTACTGATTTCATAAAAACCTGTAGTTGGTTTTACATCTCTAAAAAAAGCAGAATGTGCTCTGGCAACATCTTCAAAAGTATTTACGTTAGTTGTAAAAATACGGGTTCTGATTACGTCTTTAATTCCAACGTTTAAGTCTTCTAAAACTTTTTCAACACGTTCAATTATATTATAGGTCTGCGCATAAGCATCGTCAGCTTTTACTTTTTCGCCATCAACAATTGCCACTGTGCCTGAAACTTCGATGATATTGCCAATTCTTACTGCACGGCAATATCCCATTTTGTCTTCCCACGGTGATCCTGTCAAGATGTTTTCTCTTTTCATTTTTTATGTTTTTTGAATTTGTTTGGTTTTTTTTAAAACAAATTCAGGTTAGTTAATAACACCGCAATTTATGAAATATGCTTGGCAAAATCAGTTGAATTTGCTTAAAATCAACATGCAAATTGTTCTTTTTTGTGATATTTTGAGCATCGGTTTTATTCTGTAAAATGTTGCTCAAAAAGACGAAGCTTATTTTGGGTTGAAGTTAAATCTTGTTGCAAAGCTTCGATTTTATTCAATAAATGAGCGATAGCATCAATTCCTTCCATGTTAATTTTCAGGTCATAATGAAGACGAATCATTTTTTCTACAGCAGGCAATTGTTTCGGATGAAAATACTGTTCTTCTTCTTGCGAAATAATTTCAATCAAACCGTAATTATTCAATTCTGTTATAAATGTATTTTCAATTTCGTGATACAGACAAAACTGTTTTATCAGGATTAAGTTTTTGCTACTCATGATTTCTTATTTTAGCTAATTCTTGAAATAATTCTTTTTCTTTTTGGGATAATTTAGTTGGGATTTTTAGGTTGTAGGTAATGTACAAATCACCAAATTGATTTTCCTTTTTATAAACCGGAAAGCCTTTTCCTTTCAGTTTAACTTTTGTTCCAGTTTGGGTTTCTGCGGGTACTTTTATTTTTACCTTTCCATCAAAAGTATTGACAAAAATCTCTCCGCCCAGAACGGCTGTGTATAAATCCAGTTCGACATCGGCATATAAATTATTTCCTTCTCGTTTAAAGTCTGAACTATTAGCAATGGTGAAAGTGATATATAAATCGCCATTTGGGCCACCATTCGCTCCAGGTCCTCCATGTCCGGGGATTTTTATTATTTGTCCGTTTTCGACTCCGGCCGGAATGGTAATTCGGATATTCTTACCGTTTACCGTTAAGCTTTGTTTATGTGTGGTATATGCAGATGCTAAATCTAATTGTAATTCGGCATTAAAATCCTGCCCTCTGTATTTAGACTGGCTTCGGCTGCTTCGCCCGGAACCGTACATAGAATTGAAGAAATCCGAAAAATCACCACCACCAAAATCACTACCTGAAAAATCAGAATAATTTTGACCGCCTTGCTGTTGTCTTGAGTATTGTTGCTGATTTGGATCGTAACCTGCTTTTTCAAATTCATCGGCATGTTTCCAGTCTTTTCCGTATTTATCGTATTTTTTGCGATTCTCCGGATTACTCAAAACCTCATTTGCTTCGTTTATTTCCTTGAATTTTTGTTCTGCCTCTTTATCATTTGGGTTTAAATCCGGATGGTACTTTCGGGCAAGTTTTCGATACGCTTTTTTGATTTCAGCTTCAGTAGCGCTTTTTGTAATGTCCAATGTTTTATAGTAGTCGATATAATCCATTTTATCAATTTTTTTATAAACGTAAATTAAAACACTGAATTTAAGAATAAGTTACTTACTGTCAAAGTAAAGCTGTTGTTTTATAATAAAAAAAATGAAAAATAACTTTAGAATATTCGTACAATACTATTTGGTTTTAATGTGGTGCTTAAATTTTTGGCAGGTTTTTTGTATCCAAAAATTTGCCTAATTTATTGTTATAAAAACCTTAAAGTTAAAGTGACTAAGTAAATTATGCTATTTTTGCTTTGCTATACTATTTATTTTATAAAAATTATAAAAGCCGATTTCGATAAAACTTTTTCAATGAAGCACATTTTATTTTTCATATTATTTTTTACTGCTGTAACGGTATCAGCCCAAACTGAATTTAGTACTAAATACAAGAGTATTCCTGCTCCAAAGTTTAGTGCGAAACCTAAGAAGACACCTATTCCGCAGGTAAAAGACCCGCAGGCTGATAATTTGGATATTCCAGGTATAAAAACACCAAATGTTTACGATAATACGAGTATAACTCCAAAATCAAGATTCCAGATTGGCGAAGAGAAAAGTAAATTCACGATGTCAACCGAAACAGAATTTGCAAACCCAGGTGACCGCTATGTGGCAAAAATGGAAAAAGATTTAGACAAAGCCTTAAAAGATGCCGGTTTAAGAGAAGGAAGAGGAACACTTGTAAAGAAAAATATTTCATTAGGAGATTTCAAAACCAAGTCACAATATTTTATCGTGAAATTTCGTGATTTTGGTGCAATCGATGGCGATTTGGTAAAAGTGTCCAATAATGATTACGTAATCAGGGATCAGATATTTCTGGATTCTAATTTTAAAGATGTAAAAATAAACCTTGTTGACGGATTCAATAAATTAGATTTTGAGGCCTTAAATATTGGTTCGTTAGGAGGAAATACTGCCGAAATACAGGTTTACGATGACAAGGGCCAATTGATCACCAATGATTATTGGGATAATTTGGCGGCTGGTTTTAAAGCATCGATTATTGTTACGAAAGAATAGCTTTATAAAGATTCAAAGCAATAAAGGTTCAGAGAGACAAAGTTTTTACGCTTCGTTAATCTCTGAACCTTTGTTGCTTTGAGCCTTTTTTCTGAAAATTAAAAAGGATCTGCAGTAACCTTAAACTTCATATCTGCTTTTATTGTCACATCTTTTGTTAATGTTTCTTTTAAAGTTACTTTAGTTCTTATTTTGTAACTATCAGCTTTAATGTATTGATCTAGTTTTTTATCCGTACAGATTAAATCAATTGTATTTGTTGATGCATTAATATTGTCCTGATAAGCTAATTCTATTTCATCAGAATCTGTAGTGGAAATGTATAAATGAATTGATTTTAAAAACGTAAAAGTTTTGTCTGAAGGCTCTGTAATGGCTAATTGAAGTGATCTTAATTTAACATCTTTTACAAGACTGGCTTTGGTTTTGTTGTTTTCAAATTGAGCTGATGAATTTGTGGTTACTTCCGGAGTGACAATCTCAGAGGGCAAATTGATTGGAGAAGTACTTTTGATTTTGATCGAAGTTTCATTTGAAATATTGAACGTCAATAAATCATCAACAGCATTGCAGGAGCTTAAAAATAAAGATAAAAAGAGAGAAAGGGCAATTAATTTTGATTTCATAGTTAAATTTAAATAGGGTTTTTCGATAAATACGAAATAATCGGGTTTTTGGATTTTTTTGCGAAGATACTAAGTTGCTAAGATTCTAAGGAGCTAAGTTTTTTATTTTTTGAGGTTTAAAAAAGGCTCAGAATCTTAGCGTCTTAGCACCTTAGAACCTTTCAGTAAAAAAAAATCAAAAATCAATTTTTCAATTTCGAATATAAAAAGTACTTTTGCGCATGCAACACAACGTACTTATTTTAGATTTCGGATCGCAATATACTCAGCTTATTGCGCGTAGAGTTCGCGAATTAAATATATTCTGCGAAATTTTCCCTTACAATCACTTTCCAAGTGATTTATCACCTTATAAAGCAGTAATTCTGGGAGGAAGCCCATTTTCTGTTCGTGCAGAAGACGCTCCACATCCTGATTTATCTCAAATTCGTGGTAAACTTCCAATGTTGGCAGTTTGTTATGGAGCGCAATACTTAGCTCACTTTAGCGGTGGAGAAGTAGCAGCTTCAAATACCAGAGAATATGGTAGAGCTAATTTATCTTTTATTAAAGAAAATGAAACTTTCTTTGACGGAGTTTCAGAAAACAGCCAGGTTTGGATGAGCCATAGCGATAGTATCAAAGCACTTCCAACAAATGCTGTAAAATTAGCGAGCACACACGATGTAGAATATGCTGCATATAAAATTGAAGGTGAAACAACTTATGCAATTCAGTACCACCCGGAAGTTTTTCACTCTACTGACGGATCAAAAATGCTGGAGAACTTTTTAGTGAAAATTGCCGAAGTTCCTCAAAATTTTACACCAAATGCTTTCGTAGAAGAAATGGTGGCAGAATTAAAAGAGAAACTTGGGAATGATAAAGTAGTTTTAGGATTATCAGGAGGAGTAGATTCTACTGTAGCAGCTGTTTTATTAAACCAGGCTATTGGTAAAAATCTGTACTGTATTTTCGTAAATAACGGTTTACTTCGTAAAAACGAATTCCAAAACGTATTGGATCAATATAAAGGAATGGGATTAAACGTGAAAGGTGTTGATGCCGGAGATCGTTTTCTTTCTGAACTTGCAGGAATCAGTGATCCTGAAACCAAACGTAAAACCATTGGACGTGTATTTATTGAAGTTTTTGATGATGAATCACATTTAATTGAAGACGTAAAATGGTTAGCGCAAGGAACAATTTATCCTGACGTAATCGAATCGGTTTCTGTAAAAGGACCGTCGGCTACAATTAAATCACACCATAATGTTGGTGGATTGCCAGATTATATGAAATTAAAAATTGTAGAGCCACTTAGAATGCTTTTTAAAGATGAAGTGCGACGAGTTGGAGCTACATTAGGAATAGATCCTGAATTATTAGGAAGACACCCTTTCCCGGGACCAGGATTATCAATCAGAATTTTAGGAGATATTACACCAGAGAAAGTACAAATTTTACAAGATGTTGATTCTGTATTTATCGAAGGATTAAAATCTTGGGGATTATACGACAAAGTTTGGCAGGCCGGAGCAATTTTGCTTCCTGTAAACAGTGTTGGAGTAATGGGCGATGAGCGTACATACGAAAAAGTAGTAGCGCTTAGAGCGGTAGAATCTACAGATGGTATGACTGCTGACTGGGTTCATTTACCTTATGATTTCTTAATGAAAGTGTCTAATGACATTATAAATAAAGTAAAAGGCGTAAATCGTGTGGTTTACGATATTAGTTCAAAACCACCTGCAACAATTGAGTGGGAATAGTAAGATTTTTCAAATTAAGGCGTTACATTTGTAATGCCTTAATTTTTTAAACCTACTATTTATGAGAGAATTTTTAACATTTTTTCTTGTCTTTATTTTGTCTTTTAACAGAATAATTGCGCAAGATTCATTTATTGAACACAAAATTCAAAAGGGAGAAACCGCTTATTTTATAGCCCAAAAGTATAAGGTTTCGATTGATGAGATTTACAAATTCAACCCTGAATCGCAAAGTGGAATCAAAGACAATCAAATAATTAAGATTCCGGTTCACGCTGTAGAAAAGCAAAAACAAGAGCAACAAATTACCCATATTGTTGGTGCAAAAGAAACGCTTTACGGTTTATCTAAACAATACAATGTTTCTGTAGAAACAATTCAGGAAGCAAACAAAGACATTCTTGCAAACGGACTCCAAATCGGGCAGGAACTTGTTATTCCGCAAAATACTTCAAATCCTTCTAAAACAGAAAATGCTACTTCTTCAAAAGTAACGCATTTGGTTATTGCAAAAGAATCTTTATTCAGTATTGCCAGACAATATAATGTCTCGGTTCAGGACTTAGAAAACTTAAATAAAGACTTGTTGCAAAACGGATTGCAAATAGGACAAACGATTGTTATACCAAATAAGAGAAAAACCCTGGACGGAAGAGTTCGTATTATCAATCAGGAAACTGTTTTTCATGTCGTAGAGCCAAAGGAAACAAAGTTTTCGATTGCTAAAAAGTTTGGAATCTCAATTGAGCAATTAGAATCTCAAAATCCTGAAATTGTAAATGGTCTGGTGGTTGGAAATAAATTAGCCATTAATACAAAGGAAATTAAACCTGCCAACGAAAGCGAAGAATTAATGATGGCTTTGGCAGAAAAACAAGTTGTAGTTGAGAAAACAAAAGCGAAAACAGTTGAGCTTGAAGATTTAAAAGACAGATTGGTGATTCAGAAAGAAATGAATCAGAAGATCATTAAAATCAATGACCTGAAAGTCAATCTGAATGATATGAATGGCTCTAAAGAGAATTCGGTTGAAAAATTACGTTTGGTTTTAGAAGCCAATAAAAATGTACAGGATATTTTGATGGCCAAATTGGACTCGTTGGTAAATACGATGAATAATGATTTGGTGGAACTAAAACGTATGGATATTTTGAATGTTGATGAATCTAAACGTCTGGAAAAACAATCGTCTGAAAGTATTGGAAAAACAAGTGAATTATCTTCTCAATTAAAAAAGGAACTGGCAGAAAACCGAAAAGCCTACGCCGGTTTGATGAATAAAGTAGAAAAAATTGCCGTTGAAGAAAATCAGGAGTACAAGAAGAAAATCCGCGAAAGCGAAAAAAATAACAATGTTGCTTCTATACAACAACGCCTTTCTTTAGAAGAAATTAAACGTTATAAAATCGAGCAGGAGCAAGGTGATGCACAAAATCAGTTATTAATTGCTAAAATTGATTCATTAGATATTCAGAAAAAAATCGAAGTTAAAAGACATATCAGCAAAGCTTCTTATTATAGTATGGAAGCCAGAAAATTTGATGATAAACTGGCTTTGGTTAAACTGAAAAAGTATCAGGATGAAGCGATTAAAAAACAAAGCAAAACAAATGCTGCCGAGGCTTCAAAAACAGTTTCATTGGAAGAAATGAAACGCGAATTGGAGCAAAACCCTCTTAAAAAGGATAAAACGGTACAGGTTGAAGTTTTTGATAATCTTAAAGAAGTTTCAAATGGGTATTACTTAGTTTTAGGTATATTTACAGACGCAACATTGCGCGATAAGTGTATTATGAAACTTATTGATTCTGGTGATTTTAACGCTAGTTTCTTTTTCAATATTAATAGTCTTTCGTATTATGTTTACTCAGATAAGTTCCAAAATATGGAAGAAGTTCTGTATAAATGCAAGAAAAAAGAGGAAGATGAGTTATATAAAAAGATTGTTATTGCTAAAGTTGAAATTGATCTCAGATAATAATTTGCATCTAATTAACATATGGCGCGAATCTTGCTTTGAGTAGAATTTAGTACCTTGTTAGAAATTAAAAATTAAATTGTTTTAAGCCTTATTATGAAATATTATTCAACATTACTGTTTTTCGTTTTTTTTGTTACCTGTTCTGCTTTTTCGCAAGAGAAAGTGGTAAAATATACGGTTTCAGGCGGGGAAACAATTAACGAGATTGCTGTAAAATTTAAAGTGACACCTTATGATATTTATTCGCTGAATCCGGATGCCAGAAGCGGAGTAAAACCAAATACAGTTTTGCTGATTCCGACAAAAGGAAATAAATCTGTGGCAAAAACGGAAACAGCTGTGGCTAAATCGGAAGGTAATTCAAAAGAAATTATTCATGACGTTCAGCCAAAAGAGACTTTTTACAGTATCGAGAAAAAATATGGTATTTCGGACGCGGCTTTAAAAGCGGCAAATCCTTTTTTGGAAAAAGACGGAGTACAAATTGGACAAAAATTAGTGATTCCTGCAAAAGGTTCTGCTCCAAAAGCAGCTGCTGCAAGTTCAAAGCCAGCTAAAAGTGCAGCACAGGAAAAATATGTTTATCATGATGTGGCAGCAAAGGAAACCAAATTTGGTATTGCAAAACAATATAACATTTCAGTTGCAGAATTAGAAAAACGTAATCCTGAGATTGTTGAAAGTTTACCTGTAGGTTACAGACTGACAATAAAAGGAATAGCTCCTAAAACCGAAACAGCAGCTCCGGCAGTAAATACGGTGAAACCAACAGAAACTAAAAAAGCTGCAGAAACTCCTAAAAAAGCAACCACTTATATGGAGTATCAGGTAAAACCAAAAGAAACATTTTATAGTTTAGGAAGAACTTTTCATTTGACTCAGGAAGAATTGACAGCATTAAATCCGTCTCTTTCAGAAGGAGTTAAAGAAGGAATGGTTTTGAAAGTTCCGACAGGATATTTAGCGCCGGCTCCAATTATTGTACAGGCACAACCGACAGAAAAAGAGATGGAGAAACCAATTGAAAAAGCTGCAGATGTCCCAAGTGGGATTAAAATTGTCGATAAAGTAAAATCTGAATCTGTTTCGGCAGATCCTGAAATAGTTGAATTGACCAAAAAGAGGGGGCAAACAGGTCGTCAGAAAGTAGTTTTATTGTTGCCTTTTAATTTGGCAAAAATGCAAAGTGATACAACAAGTACCGCTACGAGAATTAAAAGCGATAAATTTTTAAACATGACTCTTGATTTTTATTCTGGAGCTATGATGGCAATTGATTCTGCCAAAACGCTAAAATTGCCAATAGATGTTTCTATTTATGATTCAGGAGAAACTAAAACGACATCAAATGTTTCGAGTTTAATCGCGCAGAATAAACTTCAAAATGCAAATGCTGTAATTGGGCCATTTTATCAAAATAATGCTGAGGCGACTGCAAACTCACTTCGTATATATAATGTTCCTGTAATTTCTCCATTGTCTAAAGATGCAGCAAACCCAATTGATAATTTGTATCAGGCAATTCCATCAAATGATGTTATTCGTAATGCGGTTTTTGATTATATGCGTGCTAAAAACGGAAATATAGTTGCTGTAGTTGATAAGAAAAAAGAATCGGTAGTTAATTATATCAAACAAAACCAAAAAGGAGTTGTTTTTGCAGCTTTGACAGAAACGGGAGGTTTGGATGTAGCTAATCTGAAAAGTTTATTGCTGCCAAACAGAATGAACTATGTAGTAATGGAAACCGGAAATACGGCAATGGTAAAAACAACGATAAAAGCTTTATTGGATGCACAAAAAACCTGTCAGGTGCAATTGGTGATTTTAGAACCAAATAGTACACTGGATACCGATGAAATTAGTTTTGATAATTTGACAAAATTAAAATTAATGTATCCATCAGTAACTCGTGAAAGCGATGATGCCGGAGTTCAGATCTTTGAAAAATCGTACCGATTGAAGAATAAAGTAAATCCAAATGCTTATGCAACCAAAGGTTTTGATGTAACTTTTGATACGATGATGCGTTTGATGCAAGGAAAAACATATCAGGAAACGGCAGATTTAATGACGACGGAACAAGTGGATAATAAATTTCAATATTATAAAAAAGAAGATGGAGGACACGCAAACAAAGGTGTTTACATTTTATATTACGATACTGACTTAACTTTAAAAGTAGCAAATTAATGACATCAAAAGTAACCTATTTAGGCGATTTAAGAACAAAATCAATTCACGTACAATCAGGAAGTGAAATCATTTCTGATGCACCGGTTGATAATAACGGAAAAGGAGAAGCATTTTCGCCAACAGACACTGTGGCAAATGCATTAGCAAGCTGTATGATGACTATTATGGGAATTAAAGCCCGTGATTTAAATGTAGACTTTGTTGGCTCTACTGCGGAAGTAACTAAAATTATGAATGCAGAACCAAGAAGAATCGGAGCAATCGAAATTGTATTTGATATGCAGGGTGTTGCCGATGAAAAAAGCAGGACTATACTGGAGCGTGCGGGAATGACTTGCCCGGTTTTCTTAAGCTTAAGTTCAGAAATTGAAAAAAGAATTACTTTTAACTGGAAGTAATTTTTAGAACTTATAATAAACAAAAAACCATTCACATGCGTGAATGGTTTTTTGTTTTATAATTATACTTCATGGAAAATTTGTTTAACAAATAGAAACATAGATAAACAGGGCTAAAAAAGAAAGTAAAGTGAAATACGTTTCTTTCTCATAGAGAAACTATGTGTATTTAAATTAGTGAAACGCCTTTTTAAGTATACCAAAGCTATGTTTGTATGTGTTAAAGTTAAGTAACCATTATATTTTATATTGTGTAAAATAAACAAAAGAGCGCTTTAAAATTGCGCCCTCTTGCTCTACTAAACTAACCAATAAAATTTATTCTGCGAATTCTAATTTTTGTAATTTCTTCCATCCGCCACGAGTGAAATCCGGAATTTCAACTGGAGCAGAACCATTATCAAGAGAAATTTCTGTTAACGGACCAAGACAAGACCATTCTGCTAAGTCGTAAACATCCATATCCAGCGGAAGCCCTTTTTGCAGGCAATGAATTAAACGATAATCCATTACGAAATCCATTCCGCCGTGACCACCTACTTTTTTAGCTTGTTCTTCTATATTTTTTACTATCGGGTGTTTGTATTTTTCCATTAAAGCTTTTTTAACCTCTTCAGGAACAAAAGAGTGCGCGCTTAATTTTTCGTGATTTGGTTTTACATCATCGCCCAATTCTTTACCGTCTAAAGCGTAACCTTCTAACGGATATTTGTTTGCAAAACCTTTTGTACCGCTCAATTGATACATTCTGCTGTAAGGACGAGGAGAAGTAACGTCATGCTGAATCTGGATTGTTTTTCCGTTTTCAGTACGAATCATCGTCATGGTATGATCTCCATTTCTAAAGTCTTTAATTTCCTGTCCAGATTTTTCTTTAATGTAAGCAGGATTTCCAACCGCTTTTGTATCCATAGAAACCAGGAAATTCATTTTGTCTCCACGGTGAATGTTTAGAGCCTGACAAGCTGGTCCCATGCCATGTGTTGCATAGATATCTCCACGATGTTTGATGTTGTAATCCATTCTCCAGTTATTCCAGTATTCTCCCCAAAAAGGCTGTAAACCATGAATGTATGATCCTTCAGCATGTAAGATTTCACCAAATAAACCTTGTTGTGCCATGTTTAAAGTAGTTAGTTCAAAGAAATCATAAACACAATTTTCAAGCTGCATACAATGTTTTCTTGTTTTTTCGGAAGTATCAATTAGCTCCCAGATTTCTTTCATTGTCAAAGCTCCCGGAACTTCAATTGCAACGTGTTTACCGTTTTTCATGGCCTGAACGCCAATTACGGCATGATGCAACCAATCTGTAGCGACATAAACTAAATCTACGTTTGGTAATGCTGTTACTTTTCTCCATGCATTTTCATCACCATAAAATTCCTGTGCTTTAGGAAGTCCGGCTTTGGTTAAAATTTCATTTGCTTTAGATGTATTTTCCTGTGTCATGTCGCATAGTGCCACAATCTCAACACCAGGAATATGTGTCATACGTTCAACAGCTCCGGGACCGCGCATACCAAGTCCGATGAAAGCAACACGAACATTTGGAATCGCTGGTGCAGCCAAACGTAATACATCGGTTTGACCTTTAGCACGTGATGGAGTTTTTGTTTTTATCATTTGAGCCGTAGCAAATGTTCCCCACAACATAATGCAAACGGCCAAAATGAATTTTAAATTACGAGTTTTCATAATTAGTTTGTTTGATTAGATTTTTTTGATGACGTATTTTTTGCACATTATAAGTGCATTAAATTCGTTGTTCTTTTTTAAGATATTTAAAGTGTTTTAATTTGTGTTCTCGAGCACACTTTGTAAATGTAATAAAATTTAAGTCATAATAGCAATTAAAAAGAGAAAAATTGTTTAAAAATATAATTTAGAGATTGATAATTAACTAAATAGATTTGACTATAAAGAATGCATCGTGCAGTACCTTTATAAGCTATAGCATTTGCACAAATTATAGGATGGCCCATACTTAAAATATTATATTATAAAATCTCTCTAATCTGTAAATTAGAGAGATTTGAAAAGAATGAACTATGGGTTTTGGGTTAGAGTTCCCGGATATGCATTGATTTCAGACTGAGGAATGTATTGTACTACTCTTGGACTTGAAGCCGGCCAGTCGACCATTGGTAAATGCGGTCCCGGATAGTGACGTGTCATAGTTTGTCCGTTTCTATAAACATCATAACTGCGATGTGCTTCAAAAGCTAATTCTAATTGACGCTCTTCGTCTACACGTTGTGCAGCATTTGTATTGTCTAATGATGTATAACCTCCTCCAACAATTGATCTTTCGCGAATGAGATTTAAGTTCGTTAAAGCACTGTTGTAATCGCCTTTTTTGACATAGGCTTCTGCTATATTTAAATATAACTCATCTAATTTTGAAATAGGAGGAGAGTACAGGTGAGAATCATTATTTTGTAAAGAACATTTGGTGATATAATACATTGGGTATACACGATTTAATAACATCATATAATCTTTTTCTCCTGTGTAAGTTTTTCCTTCGTACACAATTGAATATTGATTTTCGACTGCATTTACTACGGTTAAGTTGTAATCTGTAGTGCCAATTGTGATATAAAGCGAACCATTAGAATTTGTTTTAAGCGGCTGCTGCATGTAGTTGTAACCAGTTTGTGTCCCGCCGGCATTTTTAATGTCGTAAATAAAACGGAATGCCGGAGTTTTCGTTCCTGCGTCGTTTGTATCGTACTGCGGATCAATAAAAGCCCAACGAGCATCTTTCTTTAAACCTGATTTTCTTAGTAAATCAAGGTATTTTGCACTAGCATACATTTCGCCCCATCCCTGACCTTGAATATTAGCATACATACCGCCAATACCACGATAATGATCATCACCTGAGAATTCTGAAGCGACACGTTTAACGGCAAAAATGGTTTCAGTTTGTTCATCAGAATCCGGTGCATAAATATTGGATTTCATAAAACCTTCGCGGCTCAATAATTTATACTTTCCGCTATTGATTACTTTATTTGCGTATTCGATAGATAGTGTTGCATAATCCTGATTTGGGTTTTCGTATGTACCACTCATATACAGATAAACTCTTGAAAGCATTGCCTGAGCAGCTTCTTTAGTTGCATATGCTGCAGATCTGTCAACAGTCATTAAAGATTCTGCTTTTTTCAAGTCGCTAATCGCTTGTGCATAAGTATCTTTTACGGTTGATCTGTCCGGTAAAGTAAGATTAATTAAATCTGCAGGAACACCATTTACGATTGGCACACCTAAATTAGTTTCTGGTGATTGTGCGTAAGGTCTTCCGTAAGCACGACATAAATAAAAATAAGCCATACCTCTTAAATAGTAAGCTTCACCTAATTGCTGGTCAACGGCAGGACTTTCTCCTTCGGTCATAATCTTCATTAAGTCACTTGATTGTGAGATTATTTTGTAACTGTTGTTCCAGAAAATAGATAGTCTGTCATTGTCCGGAATATGCTGATATGAAATAAAAGAATAAAATGAATCAGTAGATGTTCCTCTAATCATGATGTTGTCACCAGGATATTCTCCAATTCTGTGCATAGTGTCAGACCAGCCTTTTAATTGTGCATAACAGCCATTTAATAAAACTTCCACGGCAGCTACTTTATCTTCTTCAATTTTGTCTTTTGTGTAGGATCCAAATGGTTCTCTGTCTAAGTCACATGAGGACAGGAAACTAATTACCATACATAATATAAATATCTTTTTCATGATTCTGTTTTATAGAGTTAAGTTAAGTCCTAATACAATTTTACGTGTTGAAGGATATACTTGTGTTGCAACACCTGTTATAGTATATTGCTGGTTTGCTGAATTATAAGTAGGAGGCAGTTCAGGATCAACACCAGAATAATGACTAATAGTAAACAAGTTCTCTCCAGCGATGTATAATCTTAAATTTGCAATATGAAGACGCTCAATTGGCATGTTGTATCCAAAAGTGATGCTTCTCATTTTTAAGTAAGTACCGGTTTCTAAGAAACGTGAAGATGCTTTGTTTGATTGACTAGGGTTATCATAAAGAGCCTGTGGATGCGTTGCAATATCACCAGGTTTTTCCCAACGGCTCCATCCATTTAGAAGTTTCATTTGGTTTCTATCGTTGTAAGCACCATCTGAGTCAAATTCTGCACGTGCATAATTGTAAATTTCACCTCCAACGGAATAACTAAAAATAGCAGAAAAATCAAATTTCTTATAGTGTAAATTGGTAGAGAATCCTCCAAAAAAGTCAGGAGTGTAAGATCCTATTACTTTTTGGCTTTTAGAGGCATCACTATAATCGCTCGTTTTTACACGTTCACCAGCAGCATTTGTAGTAAACCATTGTGGTTTTCCGTTTTCAGGATTAACGCCAGCCCACTCTGTTAAGTACCAGCTATCAACATCTTTTCCCGGAGTTAAAAGTTTTCTTGCTGAACCCGCAACACCGCTACCGTCTCCAACAATAATTTGTTGTTTATCACCATAAAGTTTAGTTACCTTATTTTTATTAGTTCCAATATTGGCATCGACAGACCAGTTAAAGTTGTCATTTTTGATGATGTCTACATTTACCGAAGCTTCAAAACCTCTATTGTTTACTGCACCTACGTTTCTCCAAATGCTGTTAATTCCAATTACACCCGGAAGTGGTACCTGATATAATAATCCGGAAGTGTTTTTATTGTAATAATCTAAAGTAATGTTTACTCGTTTAAAGAAGCTTACATCTACACCAACACCACCTGTAAAAGTTTTTTCCCAGCTTAAATCCGGATTTGCCAATTGTGAGATTAACGCTCCCGGGCTTTCGTTATAACTACTTTTCGAGAAAGAATATAAAGGAAGATGAGGATATAAACTATTAGGTCTGTTACCTACAGAACCGTAACTGGCTCTTAGTTTTAAGTTATTGATATAATCTGCATGAAAGAATGATTCATTATGAATGTTCCAACCTGCACTTACAGAGTAAAAATTACCATACTGTGCATTTTTACCAAAGTTTGATGCTCCGTCACGACGGAAAGATACTTGTGCTAAATAACGATTATCATAAGAGTAATTTACGTTTGATAGTAAAGATTGTACCGCCCATTGCGATCTTCCACCAGCTACTTTTTCAGGAACTGCTGCTGCATCAGGAGCTACAATTCCCGGAGGAATTCCGGTAGCAATTGCCTGGCTGAATTTTTTATTGTACTCATTCCACTCATAACCTGCAACAGCATTAAAAGAGTGTTTCTTGAATGTTTTATTGAATTTTACTAATTGATTGGTATAGATTCTATTATAAGTATCAAAGTTATCTTCGATTCTGCCTTTTACAGCGATTCCATTTGCTGATCTTGGATCTGTATAATAATTGGAATTTGAATTACCAAAAATGTAATTGTTTACAGATGAAAAAGTCAGCCAACTTGTCAATTTAACATCAAAATCAAGATTTGTACGAACAGTATAGCTCTCAGATTCACCATAATTCCATTGTAAATCATATAAGTAGTTTGATCCGGTTGTGTTTACCCAAGTTGGGTTTGGAGCATTTCCTACCAAAGATCCATCTGGCAAATAAGGACTGTCCCAAGGCATATTTGCATACAAAGCGTAAACATCGTGTTGTTTGTCTAAAGTAGATTCTCTGGTTAAATTTACCTGAGGTCTTAAGGTGAACCAACTGCTTGGTTTGTACTCAAACTTCATAAGGCCGTTGTATTTTTTGTAGTCGTACCCTTTTATAGCCCCTGTTTCGTTGTAAAGACCTACAGAAATATAACTCTTAAAAGTTTCACTGCCGCCGCTGAATGATAAGTTGTAATCTTCTGCAATACCTGTTTGAGTTCCATTATCCCACCAATTAAAGTTTTTGTTTCTTAATTCAGGTTTCCACCACCAAACATTTTGAAAAGTTTCTTTGTTAGCAAATGAGTCATATAAATCATATAATTCAGCGCCATTCATAATTTTGAAATTTCCATTGTTTATTGTGGTCATAGCAGTTTTAGCAGAAAAATTAATGGTAGATTTTCCATTTTTCCCACTCTTAGTAGTAACTACAATCACACCATTTGCTCCTTGTGAACCATATACAGCCGTAGAAGCTGCATCTTTAAGAACAGTCAAGGTTTCAATATCAGCTGGATTTACATTTGCCGAAGTATTCCCCACAATAACTCCATCAATTACCCATAAAGGGTCTGTACTTCCATTGACAGTTGTTCTGCCTCTAATAATTACTTTAGCTGCTGCTCCTGGCTGTCCGCCGCCTGTATTTACAAATACGCCAGTAGCTTTTCCTGCCAGCATATTTTCAACATTAGGTGTAGTTACATCTGTAATTTTTTTATTGTCCAAAGTTTGCAGCGATCCGGTTAAACTTTCTTTTTTTACTTTGCTGTATCCTACTACAACAACTTCGTCCATTTGCTGGCCGGCTTCTTTCATAACAATTTTTATGTTGCCATTTTCTGCGACAGCTTCCTGATCCTGCATTCCAATAAATGTAAAAACAAGTATGGTATTGGCACTTGGAACCTCAATAGTAAAATTACCATCCATGTCTGTCTGAACGCCATTTTTTGTACCCTTTATAATAATATTTACTCCGGGCAGTGGTGCTCCGGATTCATCTACAACTTTTCCTTTCACCATTTTCTGGAATAATGTAAACTTACTTACATCAAACTTCATTTCTTTTACAGCTGCTACGGTAAATTGAAAATTTAAAGACAGTAAAGAAATGACGGTTACTTTTAAACACTTTTCAAAAATGCCTTTTCGGCACAGGCTTCTCAATTCCTTTTTGATTTTTTTTCTCATAGTTATGTTAGATTTTGATTAAATAGCATGACAATTTTGTTTTATGATTTTTTTTTTATGTTTTACAATTGGCCAAATTGCATTAAGGAATAGCTTTAAAGTAAAACTAATCTTACTTTATAAGTGTATTTTTGGTGAAAATAGTAATAAATTTATTACAAAACAAATTTAATGTGCTCGAGAACACATGTAATGTTCTCGAGCACATTGGTATTTGAAGAAAAAGGGGAGTTCTACCGGAAAATTATTTTTTTTTAGAAGAGAAAAAGTTTTTTGTAGTGGTTATAAAAACAATTTCTGTATAGTGAAGAAAGATCAGAAGAAAATTAAAACTTCATTGACCCATTTTTTCTGAAGGTACACGTACTATTTTTAGAAGTAACGATGCTTTGTTTTTGGTTGTATTTCTGAGGTAAAAGCGTAATTATATGCAGTGAAAAAGAGATAATTTTAAAGATTTTTTCTTTTAGAATTAAGTGTAAATACACCGATCTCTTTACCTGAATCATTTAGCATTTGTAACTTTAAAATCTTGGAGTTAGCCTCAATACGTATTAAAGTTCTAATACCGGTTTCTGGTCCGCCACCTATCACAAAATGATAAGAATGGTCTGTATTTGGCTCAAACATTCCATACTCATGTGTATGTCCTGCTACAAATAAATCAATTTTATGTTTTTCAAATAAAGGGCCAAATAATCTTCGGCATTCGGTAGTTCCGTGTTCTTCATCAGAATGATAATGAGGAATGTGCATCATTACAACGCGAAAAGAAGCTTTTTTAAAAGCCTTGGTATTCATTTGTTTTTCAAGCCAGGCAGCTTGTTCTTCTCTATAAGAATCATAATTGACAGTACCTCCATAAACCGGATGTGAATCTTTTTTATCTTCTCCAGTATCTAAAACAATTGCATACACAGGTCCTGTCTGAAATGTATAATATTCTTTATTGTCATAATTATGATAATAATCAAGTAAATTTCTGGAAAATTTTCCTCTGGTTTCATGGTTTCCTCTTACAAACATGAACGGCTTTTTACTTGAGAATATATTGCATGGAGTAAGTAAGTTCTCGATAATCTGATTTTCGTCAGTTTGATAATTAAACATATCACCATTTAAAAAGACAAAGTCAAATGGTTTATTTTGGTTTAAATCGATTAGTTGCGAAAAGGATTCAGGTCTATCGTGAATATCATTTAAAACAAGCCAGCTAATGTTAGTTGCTTTTTCAGGAAATGTTTCAAAATGATTTATTTCACTATTAATAATGTCTCCAAAAGTAATTTTGTAAGGTTGAAAATCTAAAATTTGTTTAGAGAAAACCTTATAATAATACCTGGTGCCGGGTTTAAGATTTGTTAGTGTTACTTTATTAATTTTAGAATTTGTATTCATCATACCATGTGAACATTGTTGAGCTTTGGTACCCAGTTTTTCCGTTTCCCCATATTCAACCCAATTCAGACTAAGTTGTTTTGTGATCCACATAATTGTAATACTATCACTGGAAGGAGCCTGTAAATAGGGTTTAGTTAAAAAATCATGGGAAGAATCGGCCTCGTCAACTGCTGTGATCTTATTTTCTGCAAAGGATGATAACGGAAGTCCGCTAGCAAGAATAGATCCGGAGAGGCCAACAATACTTTTGGATATAAATTGTCGTCGGGAATTTTTTTGTTCTTTCATATATTAGAGTTTTAAAATAAATGATTTTTGACTGTCTTATATTTTAACGCAATATTGAAGAAGATTAGGGGTAAGCAAAAAAAACACATGATACATTTAGGAAAATAATTTTCACAAGAATGTTAATGGTTTTTTTTAATCAATAGCGCGAGAATTAAGGTAAAGTATCGAAGTTGATATCTGGTTTTTTATGGTTTAAAGGTCTTGTGAATATTGTTTTTGGGGTTGTATAATCGTTGAAAAATCCTCCGTCTTTTAAATAGAAAGAGTTCTTCTCAAGTCCGCCCGCAAAATCCATTCTGTATTCTTTTGCTCCGGTATTGTCTGTGGTGAAACGTGCAGAGTTAATTTCTGTCCAATTGCCTTTTTCGTCGCAAATCCATTGATTGTTAAATAAAACTTTGCGAGATAAATTGCCCTGTTCCGGAACAAAATTTTCTAAAAATGAATGAAATCTTTTTAGATAAGTATTGGTTTGTGGTCTGTTAAAACTAGCTATCAAAAGCCATTTTTTTAATTCGGGTGCGTAAAAATAAGCAGTATAGTTTGTGGAGTTGTTTTTTTGCGGCGTTCCGTGTAAAAGGAATTTATAGGTTATTCCTGCTTTCCAATTGTATTTCATATAGCTTTGTCCGCCTGAACCTTCGTTTCCAAATTCTCCAGAGTGAACATTTTCGCCTTTTTTGAGCATTTTTATTTTTTGATCATCCGGAATGCTGTCAGGATCATCGGTAGTAAACGGACTCCATACTGAAAACAAAATTCTTCTTTCTGTTGCAGAGTTTACCTGAATTCCAAAATAGCCTTCTCCAAAGCCATTTGCCATAAAGTAAGAACCAATTTTATCTTCGTTTTTAGGAACAGTAACTTCATTGTAATACCATTCGGCATTGGTGTTTTCAGGAACCTGGTAGTTTAAATGTACAGATGGTCCGCGTCGTCCCCAATGATAAAAGTTTCCTTCATTATTTGGGACATAAGCTATTTTACCATCATAATCTGTACCTGAAACGGTCAGACGACTGATAGAAGGAAAGCGATCTCCGGTTTTGCTGATTCCTTTTATTTTTAGGGCAACATAACCTTCGTGATTAATTGTCCAGTTTCCAACAACAACTGCTTTTTTGGAAGTGGTAAAGAGTATTTTTTTTGATTCATTCTGAATGGAGAACTCTAATTCTGATTTTCCAGAAACTTCAACAGATTCTTCTACAGTAATCTGAAAAGTACCTGGTTTTGAAACTCTGAAATATACGGTAAAAAATTCGGCAGTATTGGTCCAGTTTTCTATTCCATTGTCTGTAATCGTATTGCTTCCTTCAACATGTTTGGAGCTAAAAGCATTTCCGGCAAGAGGAATTGAAACAGTTGTTTTAGTATTCGGATTAGAATCCTTTTTGTTTGAAAAGGAGACTAAAAGAAAAGCAAAGAACAGATAGAACAGATTTTTCATTATGCTGATATTTTGGTTTTATTAATTTAAAAAACACCCTTTGTGTTACCGTATGGACATAAGTATAAAAAATAACACGAATAACACGAATTGCACTAATTGCCACTAATTTGTTTGTGAAATTAATTTCACAAACAAGGTTAACCTATTAAAATTTGTGCAAATTCGTGCAATTGGTGTTCAAAATTGATTTATAATATTTGTGTCCACACGGTAGCCCATTGTGAGTAATTATTTTTTAGCGCACAGAAGCATAGTTTCTTGTAATCTTAAAAAAGGCGTTTCACTAGTTTAAATGCACATAGTTTAGCTATGTGAAAGAAATGTGTTTCTTTTTGCATTCTCTAATGAACCAAAGAATTGCATGTTTCTACGTGTTATTTTTTTTTGAGTTTTATCGTACGGATTAAAAATAACCTCTCTAATTAACCAGATTAGAGAGGTTTCAAAAACAAAACAATTCTGAAGAACTTTACTAATTATTTTTGACCACTAAATCTTTTTATCAACGGAGTTACATGTTTTTGAGTGTCTTCATCTAATGTTGATAAAGCTTTGTCAGCTTCATCAGCAGAGAATTTTTTTAATCCTGTTATTCCGGCTGCAATTACATTATAAGATTGATTTTTAATGCTTTCCTGCATTAATTCTTTATAAGAAGCATCTCCGGATGAAGCTAGTTTTATAATTGCTGCTACTCTGCTGGAGGTATTTTTGTCGGTTTTAGCAATGTTAAGCAGGGTTTTTAGAGCAGCATCTTTTATTTGGGCATCGCTTAAATCAATTCCTTTTATACTTAGCACTCTCAAATCATCTTGTTGATCTTGCAGACCAGCCAGTAAAATTAATTGCGCGTCATGGCTTTTATCTTTTACAGCAAACTTGATAGCTTCGATTCTGTTATAGTAAGATGGAGCATTTTTGTACTGAAATAAATAATCGGCTACTTTTTTGTTGTCAATCACCTGACCTACCAAAATTTTATCAGGATCCAGATCTATAAAAGTAGGTTGAGCCGGAACATCAAAACTGAAATTTTGTTCTCTTTGATCGATTAGAATATCTTTTCTGATTTTAGCACCGTTTACATAAAAATCAACTTTTAAGGGTAAACTAAAAGTTTGTACGGAACTTTCCTGAACTTGTTTTACTGCGATTGTAGCTTTTCCGTTTGCATATCCGTATTCTATATTTAGTATTGGATTTCCTCCCTGATAATACCATTGATTAAAGTATGGACTCCAGTCTTTTCCAGTCACTTCTTCCATAGACAAACGCAATTGATGTGTTTCTCCGGCTTTAAAGGCATTGGTTGTTAAATAATGATTTAAAGATTTGAAAAATGCTGCATCGCCCATTTGATTTTTTATCGCGTATAATATGATAGAACCTTTTGAGTAACTGATATTATCAAACATATCGTCTCTGTTTTTGTAATGAAAACGAGCTAAAGGCGGACTTACTCCTTCTTTAGAAGAACGTAAACAGTTTTGTAGTTTTTCATAACGAGAGCGGTCTTCAGCATCTTGTCCGGCATCGTGACCGTGCCATAATACCTCGCCAAAAGTGGCAAAGGATTCATTCATTGTTAAATTAGACCAGGATTCAGCCGTTACATAATCTCCAAACCATTGGTGAAAAAGCTCGTGTGCAACCGTACTTTCCTGATTGTCATCCAGCAATTCTCTGGCTGTTTTTTGTACATATTCACCATGCAATGTTGCAGAAGTATTTTCCATTGCACCAGAAACATAATCTCGGGCAACGATTTGTGCGTATTTTGCCCAAGGATATTCAACACCCAGCATTTTGCTGTAAAAGTTCATCATATCCGGAGTTTTACCAAATATTTGTTTGGCGTAAGGCGCATATTTTGGTTCCAGATAATAGCTTACTTCTTTACCATTGTAAGTGTCTTTGGTTATTTTAAAATCACCAACCGCCATCATAAACAAATAAGGAGAATGTGGTAATTCCATTTTCCAGGTATCCGTGCGGGTTCCGTTTGAATTGACTTTTTGTGAAGCCAGTTTACCGTTAGATAAGGTTACATATTTTGCATCAACAGTCATCGCAATTTCAGAAGTTGTTTTCTGATTTGGTTTGTCGATTGTTGGAAACCAGGCCGATGAAGATTCCGTTTCTCCTTGTGTCCAGATCTGGATTGGTTTGTCATCTTTTCCATCCGGATTTATAAAATACAATCCTTTTGCATCTGTTATTGCAGCGCTTCCTTTTGCTTTTAATTCATCTGGTTTTGCGGTGTAACCAATGTAAATAGTGAATTTCTCCGTGCTTTTGTATTTTTTGTTTAAGCCAATAAAAAGCTGCTCATTGTCATACGTATATTTTAAAGGTGTTTTTTTGTTTCCTTCAATAATTGCAATTTCTTTAAAATCCATTCCTTTTGCGTCTAGCGTAAGTGAATCGGTTTCATAGAAATGTGGTTTTAAAGTCAGCCATGCTTTCCCATACAGGTATCTTTTGCCATAATCAAAGGATACGTCAAGTTTGGTGTGAACTAAATCGTGAACTTTTTGAGCAGTAACTCGATAAACAGACAATTCATCTTTGCTCTTGTCTGCGTTTTGTGCCTCTGTATTTTGACCCGCCAATAGGGCAAGTCCAAAAAGAGTACATTTTAAGAAAAGGTTATTCATTTTTTTGATTTTAAATGATTGTTTTATGGTTTAAAAGTACAGCTAATTGTAATGTACTTTTAATACATTTTTTAAAGTTTTTCGATAATTCGAACTTCGCCATCTTTTTCATCTGCTGTCAAACTATCGGATTGTTTATTTTTATAAACCTGCAAACACCATTGGATAATTTTATTTGCCGGATATAAACGGGCCTGATTTTGTAACCACTTTTCAGCTTCATTTGCAGAAGACGTTTTTTCGATTGCCCATGCAGAGATCAATTGATTTGCCGGTAAAAAATTCATTACTGTATTGTCTACTTTTGGATTGAAAGCGATTATTTTCTGTAATGATTTATTTGCTGTTTCTGTATTACCAAGACTGGTATAACATTGATAATCCATCCAATTTTCCAGTCTTTCGTCAATATCTTCATCATATGGTTTTCCAACGCCCAGATTTTGCGGCCACAATTTGGCATCGGCAATAAATTGTAATGCTTTTTTGTATTGTTTGTTTTTCATTTCTGCCAGAGCCTGCATTAATTTGGCTTCATGATACAATTGTCTACCGGCTGTTGCACCTTCAAAAGGAAGAATTTCCAGCTTAGTCAAGAATGCATCAGCTGTTGCATATTTTTTATTCAGTAATAAGGATTTGGCATACAACATCCCCATCAGATAATTCTCTTTATGCGTTTTGTAAAACGATTCTGTTGTAGCAAGTGCTTTATCAAATTGTTTTTGGGCAATATAATGTTCTGCCAGTAATTTTTGATATCTCCAACCTTGAGGATCAAGTTTTATCGCTTGCTGTAAACTAGCTGTTACTAAAGCAGGCTCGTCTTTAAACAAAGAAGCTTTTGCAGCATAAAAAGCCGGATCATTTGGTTTTGTTCCGCATTGTTGGAACAATTCTTTAGCTTCTGAAATATCATTATGATTCCACTCAATCAATGCCAGATGATATTTTAACTGGTGCTGATCGTTGGTTTTAATTAGCTTTTTCAGGATTTCTGCAGTTTCAGTTCTAAAAGGAAAACTGGTTCCCGGTTTGATTTTGCTTATGTCGACCGTTTTGTTTTCTAAATAGGCATTCCAATAAATAATTTCGGCACTTGGTTCTGCTATCGAGAAGACTTTTTTTGCATCATCGTTTAATCCTAATTGCTGATACCAGATACCTAATTCAAGGTAGGTTTGTTCCGGCATTTCATTTCGGATCATCGAAGTGAAGTTACCTTTTGATGCTTCTGATTTTTCCCAAAGGAATTTTTCGAAATCAGCAAAATGATTTAAAGGATCAATAGTATTTATTTTTGCTAATGCTTCATGTGCTTTGGTGGTATTATTTTGCAGGCGGTATATTACGGCAAGCAATTGTAAACCTTCTAAATTATATTGATTGTTTAGCAGACTTTTTTCGCCATATTCTGCTGCTTTTGCTAAATCATTTTCGGCTAAATATATTTTGCTTAATGAGGTATAAGCAGCACTTCTAAACTCAACTCCGGCAGCGGCAATATCAAAACCATCTTTTGCATCGGTAGTATTTCCTAAATGAAAATTAGCCAAAGCATAATAATAGTTTGCAGCCGAATCGTATGTATCGATTGCCAGCGCTTTCCTTGCTGAGGCAACAGCTTCTTTATATTCAAATTTTCTAATTTGTAAAGAGGCCAAAGCAGATAGAGCAGGAGCGAAGTTTGAATCTTTTTTCAGACAGGCATTTAATTTTTCTTCTGCCTGTTTGTAATCTTTAAAACTGATGTAGTTTTTTCCCTGCAGATATAATCCGTAAACTGAATTGTGATCAAAGTTTTGTGGTATTTCTACCGGGCGGTTAATATTTCCGTCTTCGGGAGCTGAATTCCAAACCAGTTTGTTTCCGCCAATGGTCAATCTTAACTTGTTTTCATTAACAGCGACCTGAATGGAATCTTTGAATACTTGTAATGTATTTACAGCGATATCTTTTGAATAGATTTTTTTATCGTTATCAAAAACTTCAATTTTTTCATTTGTCTTTTGAAGCGGTGAGAAATAAATTTTTAACCAGCCATTTTCGTTTTTTATATTTACGGAGCCATAATTATTAGCTTTTACAAAACCTTTGGTCTGTTTTACCGGAAACCAGTATTCTGTCCAGATATCGGTTTGATTGGGAGCAAATGAGCGCTGTTTAAAAGGGGTTAAGTTACTGCCTTCACTCGCCTGATTGAATAATCTTCCGCTTTGTACTTCTACATATTGCCCGTCGGTGTCTGTTAATAATTTTTCCCAAATCATTCCTTGCTGAGACAATCCCCAGATCCATATTTTTTTACCGGGCTTGTCATCGTGGTTTCCATATCTTCCCATCCCGAAATCTTCGTCATGCCAGTATCCTCCAAAGAAATCATCATATTTTCCGAAAACATGATAGGATTTGTAACCTCCAAAATCGTTGTTTTTATAGAAAGATAAATCTTTGCCATTCTCTTTATCAATTGGCCAGGCATTATGTTCTCCGTTATGTCCAATATAGGATTGTCCTGGATAGATAAATTGTAAATTTCCGGCTGCTTTTATTCCGGTATTCATCCAGGTATAATATGGCTGATCTAATTCGGTTGAATTAGACCAAAATGAGTTTGTGGTAAAATAGGCTTTGTCTTTTGGTAAATTGATGTCTAGTTTCCACGAAGTTCGGGTTAGAAGATCTAAAACGCCAATAACACAACTAATGCTTCCGTCTTCTCTGGTTATAATTTTATAATCAACTGGTGTAGCACAATTTGGTGTATGCCCAATAATTCCGTAATTACCCTCAACACCACCACTGGTCCAGGGACCGCGCATGGCAATATCTCTAAATTTGATTACATGATTATTGTAAACAAAGTCTTTTCCAGTTGATTTTTCAGTCGCAGACCATACTTTTCCGCCAATTTCCGGCAGAATCATCAGTTTGATATAATCGTTTTCAATCTCGATTACTTTCCATTCCTTTTGAACCGGTTTATCTGTAAATCCGTCGAAACGGAAGTAAGGATAAAATTTGGTATTGGGTTTTGGAATCGGATCAGGATCAGAAAACGGATAGGTTGTAAAAACTTTTTTGTATTCTTTTACGGTTGTTTTGTTTTGTGCAGTGACAAAGAGGCTTCCAAGAAGTAGTACTGATAAGAAAGGTTTAAGTTTCATGATGGAGCGCTTTATTTTGGTTATTTTTTGCCACAGATTTCAGGGATTAGAACGATTTTTTAAACTATATAGGAGTAAAAATAATCTGTGTTAATCAGTGAAATCTGTGGCATTAAAATTTTTAGTTATGTTGTTTAGCTACCGATTACTTCACAATCAATAGCCAGCCTTTTCCTTTTGATACCGGAATTTCATCTTTTGCATTGAATGTTTGTGCAGGCTGAAAATTAAGTACTTCAGGAGCTGTAATCGTCGCTTTTGCAGGGTTGATTCCTAGTTTTTTCCAGTCAATGTTCAGTTTTACTTTTGTATCAGAATCAGCCCAGCTTGCAATAGAAATTAAAGCTGTTCCGTTCTTTTTGTAAACGGTTGCCAATACTTTGTCATTTGTTGTTTTTACCGGACAATTTTCGCTCCAGTATCCAATCATTTCAGAGCCTTTGATTCCGAAAGAATCCCATAATTTCCAGATTTGTCTCGGATCTGCATTGTCACTCCAAGGTAATCTGTTGGTCATTCCGTAAACCATTCCTCTCCAGGGATTTCCTCCATCCTGAAGCATTTCGCCCATTAATCCGAAAGGAATTCCACTTACTTCAGTTAAGAAAAAGTCAGGCTGATTTTTTTGGTAATCAAAATATTCTCCAAACCATAATTTATTGATGTAAGGAAAGTGCTCCATGTATAAGTTGGCACTATTGTTAAAACCATCACTTTTGTTGTATTGGTTTGCACTGTGTAAATCAATAATTCCCGGATGACCATCTTGTGTAAGTACACGTTTGATACGTTTCATGGTGATTCTGTCAAAAGCAACATCATCAAGATAAATACCGTCAATGCCAACGTTTTGTGTTAACCAGTTCATTCCTTCTACGTAGTAGTTATGCCAACGGTTCATACCACTGTTTACGATTGCAGCATCTTTAATTTCAGGTACAAACCATGCCGCGATATAATCGTCTCCAACGTGTTCCTGTAACCATGAGAATCCGCCTCCTTTTCCTGGCGAATAGATTTCATGCCCTAAGCTTTTTAGAGCAAAAGTTTCATAAGCTTTGTTAGAAACCTCTCTAACGGTATTGTATATTTTTACTTTTAATCCTTTTTCATGTGCTTCATCGATATAGGTTTTCATCTTTTTATATTCGATAAAAGGATAATTGATATAAGGATTAATTGCATTGGCGTGGTGAATATTGATTACCGTTGCTCCGGTTTTTGCAATTGTATCGATTGGGCTGTATTTGTGGTAAAACTTCGTATCCCATTGAAAATCGGTATTGATGGTGTGGAATGGTGTAATTAATAAATTGAAGTTATAATACAACACATCGTCTTTTTTCATTGTTCTTGCACCGCTATACGCATTTACCAAAACTGACTTTTGGTTTGGTGTAATGGTAATTCCGCCTTTATTTTCATTACCCCATGAAGTTGGTAACAATAAAGGTTTTTGTAAATAGAAATTGGTATTTAACGGACGGCTGTATTTTTCGTCTCTTAAAGAAAATTGCAAACCTGAATTTACATTTCCTATCCATGCTCCATCCTGACTTTTATGTGCTACATCCCATTTCCAGTCAAAAGTTGCAGGACGATCGCCTCCTTTTTGACCTAATCCCATCATATATTTTGAAGCTGATGGCTGCATTGGCAACTGGAAGTTAATATCATTAAAAGAAACATCTTCAAGTGCTGTAACTTTAACAATATAGTGTACAAAACCATCAAACTCGATAGCTGCATTTACATCCATCTGAACTGATTTTGATATAGATGTATTTTGCCATGCCACTGTTCCTGCTTCTTTTTTAGTGAAATTAATTCCTGTATTTTTCCAGTCTGTTACTTCTTTTCCTGCTGCATCAACAAAATGAAATGCTATTGGAGCAGTTAGAATATCATTTGCTTTAGTACCCAAAGTAGTCATCTCAGGCGTGAAGAAAGTTTGTATTTGTGCCGGAAATCCGTTTGAGGCCAATGTTAGTTTTCTTCCTAATAAAGAAATTTCAGAACCCTTTACGTTTAACGGAATGTAAGGAGCAATAACAGTATTTTCCTGAGCTAAAGTTGAGTTTAACCATTTTAAACGTGTCATTTTTTCCGGACTGTCGATTCCACCATTTTTAGTTACTTCATTAGATACTTTTATTTCTAATGTAATTTCTCTTGGTTTTCCGTCAGCAACAACAGTAGCTTTTCCGGTATAGGTTCCTGCTGCGGCAGTTTGAGGCACATCAATACCACACCACATCGCTTGTATTTTTCCTTTAGAAACAGAAACATTTGCGGCAAAAGGAGTTCCGTCATATTTAACTCCGTCTGTATTAATGCAGCTGATGTTTTTTGCTTCAATTAATGCTCCGTTACTACTGATTAAATTAGAAAAAGTCACTTTTACATTTTTTAGATCTTCAAGTGCATAAACGCCTAATTGAAAAGCTAAATATTCTCCTTTCATTGCAGTATCAGAAAAACTATTCTGAATGCCTTTTTGAATCCATCTTTGGGGTAAATCAGATTTCATTCTGATCGAATGTAGGCGGTCTTCCGGAAAAACTAAAAAGGTATTTCCACTGTTTTTTGCAATTATAGCTTTAGTTTCAGCTGCTGTTGCAATTACTTCCATAGGATAAAAACTGTTGAAAGCATTTATACTCTGAATTTCTGTAACAGTACAATTATCGGCTAAATTAGATTTGATTTTAGCAGCCCATTGTGCATCAGTTTTCTGGTCTGGTTTAGCGTAAATTCCTTTAGGGTAATTTGACGTACCTTCGTCAACATAAGGCATATAGTAAACATAATAAGTTCCTTTTCCTGAAACGGGTTCAAAGTAAACTGTTCCGCTTTCTTTATTGATATTGGCAGTATTTACATTTTGAATATCCTTTCCGGCTGCGTCCTGAACAATAATTTTTTTAAGCTCCGGATTTTCATCTCTTCTTCGCCATTCAATTGTAGCTTTTGCTACATTTCCTGTGCCGGAAAAAGCGACTACAACGCGATGATTTCCTAATTGGTTAGGATTCCAGCTGTCGTTTCCGTCTGTATATTTTATTTGGGCAGTTAATGGAATGCTGATTGTAAAAACACAGATTAGCAATATCCTGCTTAAAAGGGGCTTGTTATTAAGGTTTAGTTTCATTTTATTTTATATTCAGGTTAAATAGTCTTGTATTTTGATTTTAGTAAACGGCTTTCCATCCTTGTTTTTTCCAATACGCAATAATGGGTTTGTAAGGGCCATATTTATGCTGTTCTTCAGAAAAATTATCACTAAAAGGACCGTGAGAATAATCGATTGGTTTGCCCATTTTATTTGGATAATCAAACGTTTTTGGATTAGGTCTTGAATGTATTTTGTCATCATTTACAAATGCGGCAATATCAAAAGCTTCTTTGTCTGTAAGATAAGGTTTTCCCGGAGTTACTTTGTCGTATGGCATATTGCTTTTTAGCCATTGCGCTTGCTTAATAACGCGGTGCATACTTGACCCGGGCTGATATCCATATTCGCCCCAAAGTGGTGGGTATATATATCCTGATTTATCAGCATTGTATTGTCCTTCGCCATTGTTTCCGTGACAACGGGCACAATTTTCAACAAATAATGCTTTTCCTCTTTCGGGGCTTGCAGCCACATCTGAGAATTCAATTTCTAAATTTTTTGCTCCCTTAAAATCACCATCTTTAGGAACAAATTTGCTGATCCATTTAAAGTAAGATAAAAAAGCAACCATTTCTTTACTGTCAAGCGGAAGTGGTTTTCCGGAATGTGGTCTCATAATACAGTTGTTTACACGTTCAGCAAGTGTAAGTACTTTATTTTCACGGCCTCTGTATTGCGGATAATTATCATGTGAAGATAATAAATTAAAGGCATGAGGTTTTGTGCCCGCATCCTGATGGCAGTTGGTACAATTCATTTTATTACCTAAATATTTCCCGTTTTTACCATCCGGGCCAATATAATAGGCTGTTTTCATCATTAATTCTCTTCCGTAACGAACTGATTCTCCAAATTGATCATCAGGAATTTTTGAGGTATCAACGGTAATGTAACCTTCATCTTCCTGTTCGACAATTTTTGCTGCCAAAGTTTGAGAATTTGATTTGGTGCAGGAATTAAAAACAACAATTGGCAATGCTGAAAATAGGCCAATAAGAATTATTTTTTTCATGTTTACTATTTTTAATCTTGTTCTTCCTGCAAGGTTTTTAAAACCTTGTAGGTATTCGTATTATAATTAGATCTATAAGGTTTTAAAAACCTTGCAGGAGCATCGCTTTCTAATTTTGAAGAAAAGGCTTCAGTTTTTCTTCGGGAATAAAGATTGTTCTGTATGGCGGAATTTCAGATTCCAGAGCCCATAAAAGAACTCCTTTTTTATTTGTTAAAACCGTTATATGTCTTTTAGAACAGCAAACTAAGAACGCATCTTTGTCAATCATATAGGCACTTCCCATTCTGTCATTATAAATGTCCTTTGGTAATTTTATTTGAAAATCCAGTTTAACTGAATTGCCTTTCTCGTCAATTTTTAAAGCAAAAACAGATGATTGTTTTTTCTCTACACCATTATCAAAAAATAATAAACTACCTTCCTGATCAATGTGTGCGGCATGCGCCTGAGAGAAATTGGTGTCGGGAGCCATTTTCATTGTTCCGCCTTTTCCTAATTTCCAGATTACTTTTCCTGTTTTAGAATTTACCTTCCAGATTTGACCGTTATTGTAGAAAGAAATTAAGAAATTACCATCTGTGTCGTAATTTAAACTGTTAGCGTGTGTCCAGTCTTTCTTGGTTTTTAATATATTTTTATCTTTTAAGGGATCTAAATCATCAAAAACACTCCATTTCCATAGTTGTTTTCCTTTTTTATCTAAAATTAGAATTCCGTCTCCGTTGATCGTATCTTGTTTTTTTCCTCCAATAGAAGTTAAATCCATTATTTTTTGATCAACAGTTATGGTGACAATTTCATTGGCTGATTTTTTTATGATTTCATGGTGAATAGCTTGTTTTAAATCAGCTTGTCCTTTTTTGATGTGTGTTAAAGTATCACCTTGCAGGTTGATTTCTAAGATTTCGCTTCCGTAACTTGTTGGTTCGTCATTTGTACCTAAAATGGAGAGAATTGTTTGCTCTTTTGTAAAATGAGTTACTTTAAAACCAGTTCCTTCAAGGGTATGGTACCATCTTAAATTTCCCTGGTAATCTACAATATATGCAGTTCCCGGAGTTTCTCTTTTGGCTAAAAGCATGAATCCTCTTTTGAAATTTTGTGGTAATAGTTCTGGTTTCGGACAATTGGCTTTGAATTGTTTTTGAAGCCATTCCGGAAGTTTTCTGGATTTAAAAGTATAAATCTTACTCGGAATTTTTTCTCCATCCTGAACCGTAATAAGCTGATAGCTATAATTGGTCTCGGGAGTTATATTACAAAGAACCAAAGAATGTTTAAGGCCAATTTTTGAAATAGGGGAGGTTATTTTATTTTTTATTCCTTTTTTGTCAGACCAATATTCGGCAAATACCTGCGCATTGTCCTTCGTAGTAACATCGATCTGAATCTTCAGTTCGTTGTTGCTATGAGTCCCAATATTGATATTTGTAATACCGCCCTGATTTTTGGAACAACTTGCAAAAGCAAGTAAAACCAAAATAAAATGCCATTTTAATACTATTTTTTTGATCATCTTAAAGGATTTCTTTGTGAAACAGAAAAGTACTCAATTTGTTTAAAAAATCAGAAACAGACAGACATTTTAACTGTCTGTTTCTGATAGGGTATTCTTATTGTCTGTCGGCGTTGCTTAACTTAGGATTAAGATCGACCTGACTTTGTGGATAAGTATAATATTTATTTTGTGGCATTTTTACCAATGCTGCTTCACCAACTCTTAGGTGATAGGCATTTACAAGCACATCATATTTGTTCATTCTGATTAAATCGGCACGACGTTTTCCTTCATAGAAAAGTTCCCAGCCTCTTTCTTGTAAAATAGCATCTCTTAAAGTAGTTTGGTTATAATCTGATAAAGCCAATAATTTAGCATGCGATCTTCCTTTTACCTGATTAATAAGGTCTATAGCTTCCTGTGTTGGGCCACTAATTTCGTTTATGGCTTCGGCTCTGCTTAATAATACATCAGCATAACGCAAAATGTTTACACTATGTCCGTCATAATAAGTAGTGGTTTCATCGTCAGCATATTTTCTGGTAGAAACGTCTGGCATATAAAATTCTCCTTTAGGCGGTTGAGCACCCAATGATGGAGCTTGTTTGTGAAGTAACCCGTCTGTACCTTCAAATTCCGGGAAGAAACATTGTTTTCTTTCGTCTTCATCTCCAAAAGTGTTGTAGAAATCCCAGTTTACAGTATAATACTGCCATCTGTTTTGAACAACAGGGTGATCAATTGGCCCAAAGTGATTCAACAATTCAGTTCCATTTGTATTAGCATCACTAAGAGAAGAAAAGATGTTTTCGCTACACCATTTGTTACTTTCTTTAAACAAACCTAAATAAGAAGGAAAAAGGTGGTATTCACCTAAATCCATTACTTGCTGAGTCGTAGTGACTACTTTTTGCCAGTCATGACTACGAAGATAAAGTTTTGCTAATAAAGTAAGTGCTGCACCTTTTGTGGCGCGTGCTACATCATTAGTTCCGTAAATATTGTCGCCTTTGTAGTTTACAGGTAAAACAGCAGCAGCTTCTGTAAGTTCTTTGATAAGAAATTTATCGATGTCTTCAACAGATGTTGGAGCGGTTTGCTCCAAATAATTTGGATTTGCCAGGTTTTGATCGGTAATTAAGATAACCGGTCCCCATGAGTCGGTTAAATCCATATAAGCGGATGCTCTCAAAAATTTAGCTTCAGAAATGAATTGCGCTTTTTCAACATCTGAAATTGCAGACATTTTAGTGATATAATAAATGGCATTGTTTGCGTTTGATACCAATTTATACATCGCATTCCAGTCTTCAAGTAATAAACCATTTGCAGAGTTCCAGGTGCCTAAAGATAATTGTCCCGGATCTCCTCCATATTGACAATGCCCTAAATCTGTTGCAATATCTGTTAAAGCAAAATGTCGGGTTGCCCAGTATGAAAAGTTATCACCTACAGAAGGTCCTTTTAATCGGCCATAGATCGAGTTAATTGCTGCTATAGCATCTGACTTGGTTTGATATCCGTTTGTATTTGTTAAACTGCTATATACTGTAGGGTCCAGATCCTCATTGCACGAATATTGAAGACCTGCAGCAACTAAAAGCAATAATATTGTATATTTTTTCATTTTGATAAATTTAATGTTACTGAAAAGCTATTAATGAATTGCTATTTTTATTCCTAGTATAAATGTTCGTGAAGCAGGGAATGAGTTAAAATCAATTCCTCCTCCAAGATTTTGTGCCGTAGCATTATTAGTATGTCCATTTACTTCAGGATCGTTTCCAGAATATTTTGTAATAGTCAGTAAGTTTTGACCAATTGCATACAGTCTAATGCTATCAATAAATTTGGTTGGTTTTAAAAGACTTTCCGGGATTGAGTATCCAATTGATAAATTTTTAAGACGTAAGTATGAAGCGTCTTCTACAAATCTTGAGTTTACATAACTTCCGTATGAACTTTTGTAGTAACCATCTCTTGGGATATCAGTATTTTCATTTGTTCCTGCCACCCAACGATCCAATACGTCTGTGCTGGTTGTAGATTCTCCAACCATTCTGGTCATGTTGTAAACAGAGTAGTCAAGGGCTCCCTGAAAGAATACGTTCACATCAAAATTTCCAAATCTAAAATCATTATTAAAACCAACAATATAATGTGGAGTTGAATTTCCCAAATACGTTCTGTCCTTAGCTGTAATTTGTCCGTCACCGTCTAAATCTTCATATTTAGGATCTCCTGGCTTAGATAAAGGTTGTGGTGCATATACTTCTCCTGTCTTAACTACGCCGGCATATTTAAATCCATATAATAATCCCATTTCTTTTCCTGGCTCAAGTCTTGTAAACTCACGTCCGGAAACTGTACCACTAGGGTTAGAAGTGTTATAACTGATTATTTTTACATTGTCTGCCAGTGAAATAACTTCTTGTTTGTTATAAGCAAGGTTTAAAGATGTTCTCCAGTAGAATTTATCATTTTTAAAGTTTTCACTGCTTATACCAAGCTCAATACCTTTATTGTCAATTGTACCTGAGTTAAGTGTCTGGGTTGGGAATCCCCACCATCCTCCAACTGGCACATTCAAAAGAGCATCTGTTGTTCTTTTTTTATAGACATCGATTGTAGCTGTAAGTCTGTCGTTAAAGAATCCCATGTCTAAACCAATATTGGTTTGAGCTTGTTGTTCCCATTTAAGATCAGGATTTGCTAGATTTTTTGGCTCAGTACCACTTTCAAAAGAACCATCTGAAATTGTAGTATTCCAAGGCTGTAAAGTAGACATGTATGCATAATCTGCAATTCCGTCGTTTCCTGTAATACCGTAACTAACTCTTAATTTTAAATCAGAAATAGTTTCTAAATTTTGCATAAAAGCCTCTTTTGAGATTCTCCAGGCTACAGCTCCGGACGGGAATGTACCGTATTTGTTATTTGGACCAAAACGAGAAGAACCGTCACGTCTAATTGTAAATGAAGCCAGATATTTGTCATCAAAAGCATAACCTAACCTTCCGAAATATGAAGTAAGTTTTGTCTCTTGCTTTTGAGTTTCAGGTTTTAGATAAACAGAAGCACTTTCAAGATTGTAGTAAGTCAATATATCATTAGCAAAACCAGAACCAGAAGCTTTCATTCTTTCGTAAGTATCTTTTTGGTTTGATGTTCCCACCATTGCTGTAAAAGAGTGATGTTCTTTTATATTGAACTTATACGTTAAATATTGTTCAGTACTCCATCTAAAATAAGTTTTGTTTTCCTCAGATCCCGTACCATTCAAAGCTGCTCCTGCAACAAGAGTTCGTGGCGTATATTTGCCCTGAATATTTTCCTGCCATTCTGCACCTGCTCCAAAATGATAGGTCAGGCCTTTAATAATTTCATAATCCATAAACATGTTTCCATTTACCAATCTGTTGATGGTATGGTCAGTTGGTTCCAGCAAAAGAGCCAAAGCATTATCTTTTCCTTGGAATTTATAATAAGTACCATCTTCATTGTAAATAGGAATTGATGGAGGAGCTGTCTGGATAGAAAACATTGGAGATAAAATATTATCACCAAAATCACTATTATGTCCTTCACTTGCAGCTCCGTATACGTTTGCTCCAACAGTTACTTTTTCTGTGAATTTTTTCTCAGCTCCAATACGTACAGTATATCTTGTAAAGTCTGTATTTTCTATTGCTCCGGTTTGTTTTAAATAATTTCCGGATAAGAAAAATTTAGAGGTTTTATCGCTTCCGCTAAAAGTTAATGTTCTGTTTAGTACTTCTCCGGGACGTGTTGCTGCCTTAAACCAGTTGGTATTTGCAATTGGAAAATCTGAAGAAAAAACCGGTGGTCTTCCATTTTCAGCCGCAATAGCATTTTGAATAGAAGCATATTGTTGCCCGTTTATCAATGAAGGTTCCTGAATAATATTTTGAAAACCATCTGAAATTTCTCCTTCAATCTGCATTTTGCCTGAGGCTCCTTTTTTGGTCGTAATCATGATAACTCCGTTTCCACCTCGCGAACCATAAATTGCTGTAGAAGCGGCATCTTTAAGAATTTGAATACTTTCGATATCATTTGGACTGATAGAGGCACCCGTACTTGTAATAAAACCGTCTACCACATAAAGGGGAGCGTTTGAAGTCGTAATAGAGTTTCCACCTCTAACAACTATTGTAGGAGTAGTCCCTGGCGCATAACTGTTTTGTTGTACCTGAACCCCAGATGCACGTCCTTGAAGTGCCTGACCAACATTGGCAACTGTACCACCTAAATTTAAGTTGTCTTTTCCAACAGAGGCTACAGAACCGGTAAGATCCTTTTTCTTAGCTTTTCCGTATCCAATAACGATCTCTTCCAGTTTTTGTCCTGCTTCTTTCATGACAATTTTCAGAGGAGAAGTTCCTATAGTAACCTCCTGATCTTCCATGCCAATGTAGGTAATCACCAGTTTAGTC
Organism: Flavobacterium sp. N2038; assembly: GCF_025947185.1. Classification (NCBI taxonomy): domain Bacteria; kingdom Pseudomonadati; phylum Bacteroidota; class Flavobacteriia; order Flavobacteriales; family Flavobacteriaceae; genus Flavobacterium; species Flavobacterium sp. N2038. Next base: position 3,632,036 of record NZ_CP110001.1, on the reverse strand, counting down.
ACATTATCTGCTACGGTAATGGCAAAACTTCCGTCAACATCGGTCTGAACTCCTTTGTTTGTTCCTTTAACTACAACATTTACACCCGGAAGTGGTAAACCATTCTGATCTGTAACAGTACCTTTTATTGTTTTTTCAAAAAACAATGAAGTTTTGTTTTTGGCTGACGCATTTATTGATGAAGCCGCCGGAGCCTGAAATGTAAAAACTAATAACGATAAAAGTGTTAGTTTGAATTCTTTTCCGGATAAATTGTTAATCCGAAAATCTCTTGGCTTTTTTTGGGTTAATAATTTCATACTTAAAATTGGTTTTGGTTAATGTTTAATTGTTTTTTGCCGTTTGTAGGTTTTGGATTTCTTTTTTAATTCCGGAACTCATTTTTGTTTTTTTAATGACGTGTATTTGAATTATTTTTTTTGAAAATCCGCTTTCCTTTTTTAATCCAAAAGTTGGGTTATTTCGTTCCATTTTATCTGTTTTTGAAGAGTCAAAATCGGCTAAAATTTTATAGAATTAACTTAGTTTTAAGATTAATACAGGACGAAACTATTGATTATATTTTTATAAAACAAGAAAAAACACAAAAAATGTGCTCGAACACACAAAATTAATGTTCTCGAGCACATAAAATTGTACGAAACGTTTTTTTTGACTTAAAATGATGTGATTTTTATAAAATATTTCAGAAATAAAAGCGCCTCTATATTTGGAGGGTTTTTATATGAAATTGCTATTTGATTGAAGAATGAATAAGGTTTAATTAATTTCTTGTGAATTTCGCAATCACAAAACCTAAATAATAGAAATTAAACAGGGTTTTCTTATGGGTTTATTTTTTAATTATAAGTAATTTGACCTTTTTTTATTTCTTAATTAAGAAGGTTTTTATTCTTAAAATTTAGACTACCTTGGCGAGCAGAAAAAATAGTAGCAGAAGAGGTTAAATCTTAAGCTATTTTGAGTTTGATTAAAAATCAAAAATTAACAAAAATTAAGAGTCAATATAATGAAAGAATATCAGGTAATTTTAATAGATAAAAATAGTACAGATGATGTCGAAATTTTGAATTCTTCCCTTTGGGAAAATGCAAATTGTTTAACTGATTTTTCTTCGCCCTGGAAAAATGATCCCATATCTAAAATTGAATTTAGGGCACTTTGGGATCTTGAAAATCTCTATTTTAATTTCCGCGTTTTTGACACGGATATATATATTGATCAAAAAGATGACAGTATTGATAGCATAGGGAATTCTGATAGGGTAGAACTCTTTTTTAGAGCAAATAAAACTTTAGATCCTTATTATTGTCTGGAAATGGATACTTCGACCAGAGTAATGGATTTTAAAGCGCGTCCTGATAAGAATTTTGATTTTAACTGGGATTGGCCTAAAGAGGATTTGAAATTGATAGCATCAGTAGATAAAGTTTCTTTTACTGTTGTGGGCAGAATAAGTATTGCGTCTTTAAACAGATTAAATTTAATTCAAAACAATACTATCGAAACTGGGGTTTACAGGGCTAAGTTTTCTAAAAAGGAGAATCAAAATTATGAGCCAACCTGGATAAGCTGGGTTGATCCAGATACCGAAACTCCAAATTTTCATACGGCATCTTCTTTTGGGAAATTTATTTTGATGAAATAGGTTTTTTAAGGTTCTAAGGTACTGAGGTTCTTAGATACTAAGGTTTCTAAGTGAAGGATGTTTTTTTTTTTTTTTTTGCATTTGCAAAAAAAATGCAGCGTATAGCTGCAAAGTCTGTGTGTCATTTTTTACCATATAGTATCGTCGCAAAGTTTAAAGGAAACCAGTGTAAACCAGTTGAATCCGTATAATCTGTGCGCTGTTTTTACTTTTAGCAGGAAGTTTTATCAGATAGTTTAAAAAGAAACCTGCACAAACCTGTTTAATCCGTAAAATTGGTGTGCGATTTTTTACGACTCCTTATGAAACGTAGAAAGAAGCATTTTCGACATTAATAATATCGATTGGCAATAATATAGTATCTGGAATTTCTTTTCTAAACAAAAAGTGATCGACTAAAGTACTGACACCCAAATAAGCCTGTCTTTTTTGATTTTGATGAATTAAAAAATGCAATAGTCCGTCATTTAGGAAATTGACATTTTTCTCAATTAAATCATATCCAATCAATGCGATCTTTTTGTTTTTGAAAGAAGATAAGATTGTTGCAATCTGATATGCTTTTGATGTAGTAATAAAAATTCCGCTTAAATCCGGATTCTCTTCCAGGAAGGCAGAAAACTTCGTTTCTATATTTGAATTTTTTAATTTTAAAGTTGTTAAAGTAAAATCTGAAAGTTTTGTTTCTTCAAAGTAATTTCTGAATCCTTTTTCCTTCTCCTGCATGTGAACAGCGTTTTTAAGGCTTTCATCAATATGAATAATAGCAAGTTGACCTTTAGGCAGAATAAGTTTCATCAAACTGGCAGCGACACGACCGCTTTTATATAAATCCTGTCCAACAAAGCTCTTAATGGATGAAGATTCTACCTGGTTATTAAAAGTATTTACCATAATACCCAATTCATCATATTGCTTGATGATTTCAATAGTTTCCTTATGAAATAACGGAGCCAGTAAAACCGCATCAGGTGACTTTTCGATAATCGTTTCGTGGGTTTTCAGAAAAGATTTTTTGCTTTCCGGATTAAAATAGTGCGTTTCAATAATAACGCTGTAGGCTTTAAACTCGGCAATAGCATCCTGAATTCCGTTCACGCACGGAAGCCAGTACGGGTCAATTTCAGGATCCGGAAGTAAAACACAAATGCGATAAACTTTGGTGCTTTTTAAGTTTCTGGCAATTAAGTTGGGTTCGTAATCTATCACATTCAAAACCTCATTGATTTTTTCAAGCGCCGTAGGAGAAACCTTTCCTCTGTTGTGCAAAACCCGATCGACAGTTCCCTTAGAAACTCCGGCCATTTTTGCAATATCCTTTATCGTGTACTTTTTATCCATATAAGCAAATATAGAAACTTTGATTTAATTATTGTAAAAAAACTTTACTGAAGCAGCATTGTGTGCTCGAGAACATTATTTAAGTGTGTTCGAGCACATTTTTTGTTTTTTTCTTGTTTTATCAAAATATAATCTATAGTTTCGTAAAATCAAAACCGAAAAGATAAAATAAATTTATAACCAAAAATCATTGTAATTATTTGTTTTACAGTGATTTAATGTACTACTTTTAAGTGAAAAAAATTACTTCATTAGCCCCGGGCCGCACGTGTCTCTTTGGAGATCATCAGGACTATTTAGGATTGCCCGTTATAGCCTGTGCTATAAATCGAAATATACGGTTGTCTGCAGTGCAAAATAAGACCAGCACATTTGTTATTAATATGATTGATATTAATGAAATTCGTGTAATCGATATTAATGCCATTTTTGAAAAACTAGAACCACGTGATTATTTTGCATCCTCCTTACGTGTCTTGCGCAGGCATGGCTGTATTCCAGATGTAGGTTATGATATCGTCATTACAGGAGATATTCCAATCAATTCTGGAACATCAAGTTCTTCGGCTTTATTAATGGCGTGGATTCGCTTTTTAATTGCTGCTTTTGGAGTAGATGATGAAGTGACTTGCGAATTTATTGCAAAGATTGGATATGCCTCTGAAGTTCTGGAACACGGAGAACCAGGCGGAATGATGGATCATTTTAGTATAGGCGTAGGGAATATTGTGTATATCAATACCAAAGATCCTTTTTCATATCGTTCCGTAGGAACAGAGTTAAAAGGCTTGATCACAGGGGTTTCCGGAGTTCCAAAAGAGACGATAGGGTTAATTGGTGAACTAAAAGGAAATGCCTTAATGGCGATCGATCTTGTTAAACAAAGTTATCCTGACTTTGACTTAAATGCTTCTGAAATTGAGGATGTTGATCGTTATAAAAATTGCCTTCCGGATCGTTTGATTCCGTTTTTTGAAGCAGCTCTAAAAAACTATCATTATACAAAAGAGGCATTAAAAGAGTTCGAAAAACCAGTTTTAGATCTTAAAAAAATAGGTGAATTGATGAATGAGCATCACGCTGTTCTTAGAGATTTATTGAAAATTACGGTTCCGCGAATCGACGATATGGTAAATGCAGCATTACGTGCAGGAGCATATGGTGCAAAAATTGTTGGTTCAGGAGGCGGAGGAAGTATTGTTGTAATAGCAGATCCTAAAAAAGAGGAGCAGGTTATCGAAGCTATTTTGGAGGCCGGCGCTCAGGAAGCTTATGCTGTGAGTGTAGATCCTGGTGTTAGGATTATAGAAAATATTGAAATTTAGAGAAATAGGTATGCATAATAATTTAGTTATTCTTGCTGGTGGAGCATCATCCCGCATGAAAAAAGAAGCAGTTTTAGATAATTTATCTCCGGAAGAAATCGCGCAGGCAAACGAAAGAAGCAAAGGTCTTATCGGGGTAGGGTCGAGCGGGAGACCATTATTGGATTATTTATTATTAAACGCTAAAAAAGCAGGTTACAAAAACATTTATATCATTATTGGAGAGCAAGGAGAGTTGTTTAAAGAATTCTACGGAAGCCAAAATAGGAATAATGATTTTCATGGTCTTAATATTTCATTTGCTGTGCAATATATTCCAGAGGGAAGAGTAAAGCCATTTGGAACCGCAGATGCTTTGTTTCAGGCCGTAGAGCAGTTTCCGGAGCTTAATGAGCAGGAATATTCAGTTTGTAACAGTGATAATTTATATTCTGCTGCAGCTTTATTGGCGCTGAGAGAAACGACAAGTCCAAACGCTTTTATTAGTTATGATCGTGACGCAATGGAATTTCCTTTAGAGCGAATTTCGCGTTTTGCGATTGCCAAATTAGATGAAAATAATCAGCTTTTAGATATTTTAGAAAAACCAACAGCTGAGGATTTAGAACATTATAAAGATGTTGATGGAAGAATCAGAGTAAGTATGAATGCCTTTAAATTTACGGGTAAAACATTATATCCGCATCTTAAAAACTGTCCTGTACATCCTGAAAGAGATGAAAAAGAATTGCCGACAGTTCTTTTAAATTCGGTAAAAGAACATCCTAATACAACTTTAGGAATTCCGTTTTCAGAGCATGTTCCTGACCTGACTGCAAAAGAAGATATTTCTGAAGTTAAAGCCTATTTACAAAAGCATTATCCGGTGTTAAACTGGGAGAATTAAAAATTAACAAAAAATTTATATCTAAATTAGAGATTGGTACTATTTAATACGCTACTTTTGTCAATGCAAAAAATATGCAGATATTTGCATAAAAAACGCAAAGCAATTTATAAAGTGTTGATTCCATTTAGATTTAAAGAAAAAAATCTATTAACAAATTAACCAAAAGTATTATGTCAAACATTGAAAGTGCCATACAAATAAATAAAAGGAGCGCCATTATTCCGATGGTTATTCTGACTGCTTTGTTTTTTATTCTCGGATTTGTGACCTGGTTAAACGGACCGCTTATTCCGTTTTTTGAACTTGCCTGCGAGTTGACTTCTTCGCAAGCTTATTTTGTAACTTTTGCTTTTTATATTGCCTATTTTGTGATGGCAGTGCCATCTTCGTGGATTATTGAAAAGGTAGGGTATAAAAACGGAATTTCATTAGGATTACTAATTATTGCATGCGGCGCCTTTATTTTTTATCCTGCAGCAGAAAGCCGTACTTTTTTATTGTTCTTAATAGCGCTTTTTGTGATGGGAACAGGTTTGGCAATTCTGCAAACTGCTTCAAATCCTTATGTAGTTGTAATTGGTCCCAGAGAAAGTGCTGCAGCCCGAATTAGCGTATTAGGAATTGCTAATAAGCTGGCAGGATTTGTAGCGCCCATTATCTTAACCGCGTTGGTTTTGTCTAATATGCAGGATTTTACAGCAGACAAAATTGCAATGCTGGATTCAGTTGCAAAATCAAATGCTTTAAATTCTCTTGCATTGCAATTACAAAGGCCTTATCTTTATATGGGCTTGATAATTATGGTTTTAGCCTTTTTGGTAAAATTGTCTCCACTCCCGGAAATTGATTTAGATGAAGATGGAAATGTAGCACATTTAAGTATTTTCAAGCAAGTTAGAAATGCATTAAGACGTCCGCAACTAGTTTTAGGTGTAATCACTTTAATGTTGTATCTGGCTGCCGAAGTTTTGGCCGGAGATTCTATTGGAGGCTTCGGAAAGCAATTAGGGGTCTATGGAGAAGAAGGAAATTTTTATTTAAAATTAACCTCCTTTACCATGTCGGCAATGGTTGTTGGATATATATTAGGAATAACATTAATTCCAAAATACCTTTCGCAGGTTACGGCCTTAAAGGGATCTGGTATTTTGGGTATAATTTTAGTTTTGGCAATCGTTATGATTTCCCCAAAAGCAATGATTCAGTTGCCGGGAATTCCAAATTTGCCTATTGTAATTCTTTTAGTAGCATTATTAGGTTTGGCAAATGCACTTTGCTGGCCGGCAATCTGGCCAATGGCATTAGAAGACTTAGGTGGCTATACTAAAATTGGAAGCGCAATTTTAATTATGGGAATTATCGGTGGTGCTATTTTTCCTTTATTATACGGTTTAATTACCGAAACTATCAATACATCAAATATAGCAGCTGGTACACAGGGAATTTCAAAAAGCGGAAATCAGCTGGCATATTTAATGCTTTTACCATCTTATTTAATGATTCTTTTTTACGCAGTAAAAGGGCATAAATACAGAAGATGGTAGTTTACTGAGAAATTAAAAATAAACTATATCATGTTAAAAAGTAAAATCGACAAAGCAACAGGGTTCGAAAAACGATTCGAAAACATCAATACAGTTGTTTTTGAAAATTCTTCTGAGGCTTCAAAAGCAGTAGCTCAGGAAATTGCAGCATTAATTCAATCTAAGCAAAAGGAAAATCTTCCTTGTATTTTAGGACTTGCAACGGGTTCTTCTCCAAAAGGATTGTATGCTGAATTAGTTCGTCTTCATAAAGAGGAAGGTCTGAGTTTTAAAAACGTAATTAGCTTCAATCTGGATGAGTATTATCCTATGGAGCCAAATTCAATCAACAGTTATGTTCGTTTCATGAAAGAGCTTTTGTTTGATCATGTCGATATTTTACCTGAAAACGCTCATGTTCCGGACGGACTTTTGACAAAAGAGCAAATTGCAGATTACTGTCACGAATATGAAGCTAAAATCGAAGCTTTAGGCGGGATTGATCTTCAAATTCTTGGAATTGGAGGAAACGGACATATTGGTTTCAACGAGTCCGGTTCACTTCAGAACTCTAAAACACGTTTAGTCGCTTTAGATCACATTACAAGAGTTGCAGCAAGTAAAGATTTCTTCGGATTAAATAATACACCAAGAACAGCAATTACGCTTGGAGTAAAAAAAATCATGGAAGCAAAAAGAGTAATCTTATTAGCTTGGGGAGAAGGAAAAGCAAATATTGTAAAAAAATCAGTTGAGGATGAAGTTACGAACAGAGTTCCAGCTTCATTTTTGCAAGAGCACAACAATGCAGTTTTTATTTTAGATAAAGAAGCTTCTTCAAAACTTACAAGAATCAATAAGCCTTGGCTGGTTGAAAAAATTGTGTGGACAGACAAACTGATCCGTAAAGCAGTTTTAGGATTGGCATTAGATCTTAAAAAACCAATCTTAATGCTTACTGATGCTGATTATATCGAGAACGGAATGAGTGATTTATTGGCAGATTCTGGTCCGGCGTATGATATCAATATCAAGATTTTTAATAAATTACAAAATACAATTACAGGCTGGCCAGGTGGAAAACCAAATTCAGACGATGCAAACCGTCCTGAAAGAGCGGAACCAGCCAAAAAACGTGTATTGATTTTCAGTCCGCACCCAGATGATGATATTATTAGTATGGGAGGAACTTTTATGCGTTTGCAGGAGCAGGGGCATGAAGTGCATGTGGCCTACCAAACTTCTGGAAATATTGCAGTTGCAGATGATGAGGCATTGCGTTTTGCAAGATTCGTAATTGATTACAACGAAAAGTTCGGAATCAAAAGTGAAGAAGCAGATAATATTTACCAAAAAGCACAAACATTTTTAGAAAATAAAAAGAATAGTGAAATTGATATTCCTGAAGTACGTTATATTAAAGGTTTAATCAGAAAAGGTGAGGCGAGAGCAACCAGTCATTTTGTTGGTTTGCCAGATTCACAGATTCATTTTATGGAATTGCCTTTCTATGAAACCGGAACAATCGAGAAAAAACCGATCGGACCAGAAGATATTCAATTAACGGTTGATTTAATTGAAAAAATTAAACCACACCAAATTTATGCAGCAGGAGATTTAGCAGATCCGCACGGAACCCATAAAGTTTGTCTGGATGCTATTTTTGAAGCGGTTAAAGTTTTAAAACCAAAAGAATTCATGAACGATTGTTGGTTATGGTTATATCGTGGAGCTTGGCAGGAATGGGGAATTGACGAAGTTGAAATGGCAGTGCCAATGAGCCCTGATCAGGTTTTAGCAAAACGTCACGGAATTTTCAAACATCAGTCGCAAAAAGACGGAGTTGTTTTCCAGGGAACCGATGCAAGAGAGTTCTGGCAAAGAGCTGAAGACAGAAATGGTGAGACAGCAGCTTTATACCACCAGTTAGGTTTAGCGACTTATGCTGCAATGGAAGCTTTTGTGAGATGGCATTACTAAGATGCTGAGATTCTAAGGGACTAAGATTGTAAGTTTTTTAGCTCTTTAAATATTCGCCACGAATTCACGAATTATATTTAAATCAATTCGTGAATTCGTGGCGAAAATCTTTTAAATCCTTTTAATCTGTGGCAAAAGAAAAAATAAATGATAGTTTTGCACGCAACTAAAATAAGCTGAACAATCTATTTTCTTTCTTCTAGCTTCTTTCTTCTTAAAAAAATGGAACAAGACAAAAAACTGCTCATAAAATTAGCTCATACCAAAATGCCTTTCGGGAAATACGAAGGACGTTTTTTAATCGATCTACCCGAATATTATGTGGTTTGGTATCATAATAAAGGCTTTCCAAAAGGAGAATTAGGGCAGCAATTGCAGCTTATTTACGAGTTAAAGCTAAACGGATTGGAGGAATTGATTAGAAACATTAAAAAGCAATATCCAAAACCTGTTTAAATAGTAAGAAAAATCTTTGGTGGTTTAGTTGTTTTTATTTAAGTTTGATAAACAAAAAAATATTATAATTTTAAATAAAGTGGTACCACTAAATTCAAGACTGAATTATTAAATGTGTACAAGCCAGTATTTTAAATTGTAATATTTTTTTTTATGCCAAAACTTGCCTCTTTAGTCTTTTTGTTTTGGATATACGTAATTTCTTTCTCATTTGTTCTTTCTTTTAATAATGAGAATCATTCAGATTGCCAGGACTTTTACCGTTCCATCTTTTAACTTCAAGTCTCGGAAAGCTATCTTAAGTATAATTTAATGTCACAGGTATAAAGCTGTTTGCAATTGAAACAACATTATCCTGAATTAATTTGTTGTCCGAATGAAATTAGAACAGTATCTATGATCAAAAAAAACATCAATTTAATAGCTAAAAAAAAGCTTTTATATATTACAGGTATATTTTTACATTTGCGACTAAAAACAGAAATAAAACATGCAAAAGGATATTAATAGTTCAAAATCTGGTTTTGTAATTGGTATTATAGCTTTACTTGTGTCAATTTTAGCAGGAGCTTCAGCAATAATTTACTTTTATACTTTTAATACAGATCTTTTTGTTGCGATATTTTTTGGTGGGGCAGCTTTTTTTCTTGGGGCTTTTAGTGCATTTCTTGGCGTAATAGGCATGAATATAGCAAAAAAGAAAAACAGTCCTGTTTTAATTTCTAAGATAGGTTTAATATTAGGACTTACTGCTGTTGTTATTGTTTATGGGCACTACTTTATATTTGCTTTATCTAATATGCATTTAGGAAGATAAAAGAGATTTTTAAAATTAATATAAGAATCCTCAAAAAAATCTCTAATAAAAAGTTAAAATTATCGATAACAAAACCAAGTAATCGATCTAATTAAAAATTTGCAAATTATCTCATTCTCTAATTGATAAATTATCTAATTAAATTTGTACTTTTGCCAAGTTTTTTACACAACTACAATACAAACAACTACAGAATGAATCAAACAAAATATATTTTTGTTACAGGAGGTGTGACCTCTTCATTAGGAAAAGGAATTATCGCGGCATCTTTGGCAAAATTGTTACAAGGAAGAGGATACCGTACAACTATTCAAAAATTCGATCCGTATATCAATGTGGATCCGGGAACATTGAATCCGTATGAGCATGGAGAATGCTACGTAACAGATGATGGTGCTGAAACCGACTTAGATTTAGGTCACTATGAGCGTTTCTTAAATGTTCCTACTTCACAGGCAAATAACGTTACTACAGGAAGAGTTTATCTTTCGGTTATTGAAAAAGAAAGAAGAGGAGAATTTTTAGGAAAAACAGTTCAGGTTGTTCCTCATATTACAAACGAAATCAAAGACAGAATGCAATTGCTGGGTAAATCTGGCGATTACGATATTGTTATTACTGAAATTGGCGGTACTGTTGGTGATATTGAATCTTTACCTTATATAGAGTCTGTTCGTCAGTTAGTTTGGGAATTGGGAGAAAATAACGGAATTGTTATTCATTTAACATTAGTTCCTTATTTGGCTGCTGCAGGTGAGTTGAAAACAAAACCAACACAACACTCTGTAAAAACTTTAATGGAAAGTGGTATTAAAGCAGATATTTTGGTTTGCAGAACTGAGCACGAATTGTCTCAGGAATTACGCCAAAAATTAGCTTTATTCTGTAATGTTAAGAAAGAAGCAGTTATTCAGTCTATTGATGCTTCTACGATATATGAAGTTCCAAATTTAATGCTTGAAGAAGGATTAGATGTTGTAGCTTTAAAGAAATTAGATTTGCCTAAAAAAGCATCTCCGGATCTTAAAAACTGGAATACTTTCTTAAAAAGATTAAAAAATCCAAAACATACTGTAAATATTGGTTTAGTTGGTAAATATGTAGAAATGCAGGATTGTTACAAATCTATTTTAGAGGCGTTCATCCACGCAGGTGCTGCAAATGAAACCAAAGTAAATGTAATTTCTATTCACTCAGAGCATATTAATGCTGACAATGTTGAGGAGAAATTAGGCTCTTTAGACGGAGTTTTAGTTGCTCCCGGATTTGGTGAAAGAGGTATTGAAGGAAAAATTGAGGCAGTTCGTTATGTACGTGAAAATAATATTCCATTCTTTGGAATTTGTTTAGGAATGCAAATGTCTGTTATTGAGTATTCCCGTAATATTTTAGGATATGCTGAAGCGAATTCAACAGAGATGAACGATAAAACGCCTCATCCGGTTGTGAATTTAATGGAAGAGCAGAAAACAATTACGGATAAAGGTGGAACAATGCGTCTTGGAGCATGGAAATGTGATATTAAACCAAATACGCTGGCACACAAAATTTATGGTGAAACTACAATTTCAGAGCGTCACCGTCACCGTTATGAATACAATAATAAATATGCAGATGAATTACAGAAAGCTGGTTTAAAAGCTTCTGGAGTAAACCCTGATACAGGATTGGTAGAAATCGTAGAATTGGAGAATCACCCATTTTTTATTGGAGTACAATACCACCCGGAATATAAAAGTACAGTAGCAAATCCACATCCAATTTTTGTAAACTTTGTGGCTGCTGCAGTAAATGCGCATAAAAAATAATAATTAATATTCTAAAAGGATGTAACATTTGAGTTCAACTGGTTACTAATTGCCTTTAATGAATAACTTTTTTAATTAAATAATGGAAGAAAAAAAATTTGACTTAAATTCAATCATTGGTTTTGTATTGATATTTGGAATTTTGATTTGGATTATGTATCAAAATCAGCCTTCTGATAAGGAAATTGCCGCTGAAAAAGCCAAGAAAGAATTAGTAGCAAAACAAGAAGCTCAGGCTAAAGCTGATAAAACTAAAACTGCAGCTGCAGCGCCGGTTGCTACAACAGTTGGTGATACAGTTCAATTGGCTAATTTGCAAAAAACTTTAGGTGGTTTTGCTTATTCTGCTACGCTTCCTTCTGCAAAAGAATCTTTTACAACTATTGAAAACGAAAAGATTAAACTTAAAATTGCTAATAAAGGTGGTTATATAGTTGAAGCTACTCTGAAAGAATTCAAAAGATTCTCTAAAGATTCAAAAGAATTAGTAGAATTAATTAAAGATAATAATTCTAATTTAAATATTCAGTTGCAGACAACAGACAACAGAACTTTAAACTCTAAAGATTTGTTTTTTGAGCCAACGTATACAAAAGTAGGTGAAGACCAGATCTTGACAATGCGTTTGAAAGCCGGAGCAAATGAATTCTTAGAATATAAGTATGTATTGAAACCAAACGAATATTTAGTTGGTTTTGATGTACGTTCTCAAGGTTTAAATAAAGTTTTAAATTCTTCTAAGCCATTAAATTTGCAATGGGATTTAAAAACGTATAGAAATGAGAAAAGCGTTTCTTATGAGAATCGTTATGCTCAGGTGGAGTATGAGTATGGTGATGAGAAATATAGCTCGTTAAGTTCAACTGGACAAGGGGTAAAAGAAGATAATCCTGAGAAAGTAAGTTATGTTGCGTTTAAACAACATTTTTTCGCTTCGATTTTATCAACAAACAAGCCATTTGAAACTTCTAAATTACAATCAGATAATTTAGTTAAAGATGAAAAAATTGATACTGTTTTTACAAAACAATTTGGTGCAAATCTGCCTTTAGCATTTTCAAATGGGGAAGTTGATTACAAAATGAATTTCTATTTTGGTCCAGCAGATTATAAGACTTTAAAGGCTTATGATAAAAATTTCGAAAAAATTATTCCACTTGGATGGGGGATTTTTGGATGGATCAATAAATGGATCTTCATTCCATTGTTTGGATTCTTAAGTTCTACAATTGGTTTTTCATTAGGAATTGCAATTATCATTTTTACCATTATTATCAAATTGGCGATGTCGCCAATTACCTATAAATCATTCCTGTCTCAGGCTAAAATGAAAGTTTTACGTCCGGATATTACAGAATTGGGAGAAAAATACAAAAAAGACCCAATGAAGAAACAACAGGAAACAATGAAACTGTATAATAAAGCAGGAGTAAACCCAATGGCAGGATGTATTCCGGCATTGATTCAGTTGCCGTTTATGTATGCATCATTCCAGTTTTTCCCTGCAGCTTTTGAATTAAGACAAAAAGGGTTTCTTTGGGCAGACGATTTATCATCTTTTGATGCTGTTGTAAAATTACCATTTAATATTCCGTTGTATGGAGATCATATTAGTTTGTTCCCAATTTTGGCTGCAATCGCTATTTTCTTTTATATGAAAATGACTTCTGGAGATCAGCAAATGGCTGCTCCTCAACAAGAAGGAATGCCGGATATGGCCAAAATGATGAAAATCATGATTTATGTTTCGCCATTAATGATGTTAATTTTCTTCAACAGTTACGGTGCAGGTTTGAGTTTGTATAACTTTATCTCAAACTTAATTACAATCGGAATTATGTTTGTAATTAAAAACTACATTGTTGACAGTGATAAAATTCACGCTCAAATACAAGAGAATAAATTAAAAGAGCCTAAAAAGCCAAGTAAATTCCAACAACGTCTGCAAGATGTAATGGAACAACAAGAAGCTGCAAAAGCTCAGAATAAAAAGAAATAATACAATAAAAAAATCTCGATTTATCGGGATTTTTTTATTTTTAAAATACTTTATCAAAAGCATTTTCGTTTATGTTTAAAATTGAATGTAATATGGTTTATAACAGAATAATAACAGGATTACTTTTTTTTACTACACTTTTTGTGTCGGCACAGGATTTTAATAAAGTGGATGCCAATGGCAAGAAAGATGGAGTTTGGAAAGGAACCTACGAAGTTTCTAAACGTCCGAGATATGAGGGAACTTTTAGTCATGGAAAAGAGACAGGTGTCTTTAAATTTTTTGATGATACAAAAAAAGGAGATGTCTTGGCTACAAGAGATTTTACAGCAAATGATGGAAGCTCCTATACCACTTTTTTTGATCAGAATAAGAACAAAGTAAGCGAAGGTAAAGAAATTGGAAAAGCACGTGAAGGCGAATGGAAGTACTATCATAAAGCTTCTAAAGTTGTTATGTCGCTTGAGAATTATAAAAATGGAAAACTGGAAGGTATAAAATCAGTTTTTTATCCGGATGCAAAAATAGCCGAAGAAATGACCTATAAAAATGGTCTGAAAGATGGTACTTATAAAAAATATGGTCAGAATGCTTTTCTTTTAGAGCAAAGTACTTATAAAGACAATCAATATAACGGAGAAGCAATTTTTTATGACTCTGATGGTGTTATGGCTTCAAAAGGGAAGTTCTTAAATGGTAAAAAAGTGGGAATGTGGCAGTTTTACTTAAAAGGAAAATTAACCAAAGAAGTAAATATGAGCGACCCTAAAAGCAATTACCAGGCAGATTCGAAACCTAAAATGAATTAAAAAATAAGTATATAGTCCGCTAAGCGGACTATTTTTTTTAGCCACGAATTTCACGAATTTTCACTAATTAATATTGTCTTTTTAAATGCAGGATGAAAAATTAGAGAAAATTCGTGGAATTCGTGGCAAACTATTTTTTACATTTGATTTATTAAAATTTTAATTAAATGGATTTAAACGAATTAGCAGGGCGATTTTTATTGTTGTTTTTTTCGATTTTGGTTTTGTATTTTTTCTCCAACAGAAAAGATAATGCTACTATAAATCCATTGATGGTAATTGTTGGGCTTTGTACTTTTTCGCTTTGTTATCTTTTTACAAAAATTGAAATAGGCGTTGGAATTGGATTTGGATTATTTGCCATTTTTTCGATACTACGATTCAGAACTCAGTCTTTTACAGTAAATGCCATAATCTTTCTTTTTGCAACAATTACATTATCTATTTTAGATATTATGTATCCGTTTGAAAAAATTGAAATTTTATTGTTTTTTCAAGCTATCATTATTGGGTTTTATATTGTTGCCTCGATTATCGTTAATAAAAAAGCATCAAAATATCTTAATTCTGTAGATTTAAAAATTCCGCTTGATGATAATTTTTCTTTAAATCAGGAACTAATCAGAAAATCAATTCATGAAAAAATTAAGATTGAAGATTTTGATTTTAGAATTGTCCTGATTAATACAGCAAACAACGAAATTGATTTGTTGATTTTTTATTAATCAGTCATTAAAAGGCCGAACCTGCTTAATGTATAATTCTCTTTTTTCTCCAACGATTTTAAATTCGATATCCACGGGATGAAATTGATTTTTACGCCAATAACGGTACATTTTAGTTTCAATCTTTTTACTTATAGTATATAAGTCACTCATTTCCTTTCGGCTCAATAGAGGTTCGTTATTGTTTAGATTGGAGTTTGATGTATAATCAATATCAAAATCGGTTTCATCTTTTCCGTCATTAAAATGATAAGCAACAAATTGTTCGCAGATTTCGCCTTTTTCCGGCTTTACAACCGAGTTTTCTCCTTTTTGAATGTTAACTGTAATTCCCGGAAAATTCTCTCTGAAAATATTTTTAGTAATAATCACACCATTGGCCAGCTCATCCGGAAAAGAACGATGAACTAAAACTCCCATTGCGATGTTTTTCTGGTTAATTCCAAAAAGTTCTCTTTCGTTATAGGAAGCTTCGTTCCATACGCTTGCCCAAACCTGTTTAATGGCTTTTTCGAAAGTTTTGATACTGTCGCCTAAAATTCCGGTTTTCGAGTCGTATAAGCCCGCACCATTAAAATCATCCAAATCTTCGGCGTTTGTAGAAGATCTGAATCTGAAGTTCTTAAATTTTGCATTTTTAAAAGTTTCGTTGAGTTTAGCGATTAATTCGGGATCAACATTTTCTTTCTTTATAGCATCTCTTATTTTTTTCAATTGCTTGTTAATCCAAACTGTTGAGTCTTTATGAGGATAAGCTAAAAGTTCCTTAACTAGAGGAGAAATGGACTTTTTTTGAATGTGCTTTATATAAAAGTAAAACGGAATTGCATGTGCATCTTCTGGTGTTTTGAAGGATTGTTCTTTTGAAATGGCAATTAAGTAAGCCATATTCTGAGCCTTTGAACCAATAGAATTTACTCCTTTTTTTGGAATGGTATTCAGATTAACTAAATCGGTTACAGTAGTATCGATTACTAACTGTTTCTTTTTTGAATTTGTTTTCTGAACTATTTTTTTGTTTGTTTCCTTGATATAAAAAGTATCAATTTCAATTTTCAACTCCACTTTTTTAGATAGTAATCTTTGGATGTTACCATCCTTAAAAACATTTGTGTATGCCATTATGGGGATTTTTCTGTTTTTTCCCAGAAGGACTAAATGGCTTAATGGAGTCTGAAGTTCATTTACAATAATTCCTCTTGCATTTGGCAGAATATCAGGTGTTCCGTCTAAAATTACAATTTCGTCAGGACTTGGTTTTATTTTGTCTAAATCTTTGATTTTGTATTGTTTTAAAATTCCAATATTAGTTCCGCCAACCACTTCCTGATAGGTAATCTCATTAAAAATATAGTCTGATTTTACACAAGGAATCTTAAATTTCTGCTCTTGAAACCATTCCATTTTTTCCGGATTATTTAAATAGAATTTTAAATTCTCTCCAATAAAAGTTGAATTCTTAACTAAGTTGAAGAAACGCTCGATAAGAAAAAGTGGCATATGATCGGATGCAGCAAGTTCGAAAATCCATTTTTCGGTTCCTTTAATATGGTTAAGATTTCCCAGTAAAAAAGCTCTGTCTTTTTCAGTATCACTGTAGTTTTCATTATTAAAGACTTCTAAATCCTGTGTGTAGTTTAAATAATTGACTACGAAATCATAATGCAACGGAATCAGTGTGCTATTGAAATAATACATTTTTTGCTTCCTCAAATCGTAGATTACTTTTACAGATTCTATATTCGAAAATTTATCAGACAATGGTTTACCCTTAAAAGCTTTGTAAGCTTCGTAATTGGGTAAAGTAGCACTGAATCTTTGTGCACTCAAAGAGGTTGCCAAAAGGAGAAAAACAAAGCTGTAAACAAGTTTTTGCATGACATTTTTATTGATGATTAAAAGTAATTAAAAAAAACGATAGGTTTTGTTTACAGTGAGATTATATAAACTAATCAAAAGAAGTATAATTATCTATTATTTGGCGTACCTTTGCAACCTTAAAAAATTAAACATTTTAGAATGAAACGAGTAGTTGTTGGACTTTCTGGTGGAGTAGATTCGAGTGTTGCAGCTTATTTATTGCAAAAACAAGGATACGAAGTTATTGGCCTTTTTATGAAAAACTGGCATGATGATTCGGTTACTATTTCTAATGAATGTCCGTGGTTAGAGGATAGTAATGATGCTTTATTAGTAGCTGAAAAACTCGGAATACCGTTTCAAACTGTTGATTTAAGCGAAGAATACAAAGAAAAAATCGTTGATTATATGTTCAACGAATATGAAAAAGGGAGAACTCCAAATCCTGACGTACTTTGTAATCGCGAAATCAAATTTGATGTTTTCATGAAAATTGCGCTAAGTCTTGGTGCAGATTATGTAGCAACGGGACATTATTGCCAGAAAAACGAAATTGAAGTGGATGGAAAACCGGTTTACCAATTAATTGCCGGTAATGATATCAACAAAGATCAATCCTATTTTTTATGTCAGTTATCACAAGAGCAATTGTCAAAAGCATTGTTCCCGATTGGAGCTTTGACTAAACCTGAAGTACGCGAAATTGCGGCTGAAATGGAATTGGTTACTGCTGATAAAAAAGATTCTCAGGGATTATGTTTTATTGGGAAAGTTCGTTTACCTGAATTTTTGCAACAAAAATTGCAGCCAAAAGAAGGTAAAATTGTTCAGATTGATAAAAATGATCCAATTTATACTGTTGAAGAAACAGCTGGTTTATCTTTAGAAGAGCAATTAAGAGCTGAATCTAAAAAAGTAGCATATCTCCCAACAATGGGGAAAGTTCTTGGTAAACATCAGGGGGCTCATTATTTTACAAACGGACAAAGAAAAGGTTTAAATGTCGGTGGAACAACAGATCCTTTGTTTGTAATCGCAACCGATGTAGATACTAATACAATTTATACCGGTTTAACCAGCAATCATCCAGGTTTGTTTAAAAAAGCTTTGTTTGTTGGAAATTCTGAAGTACACTGGGTTCGTACAGATCTTACTTTAAAAGTGGGAGAATCGATGGAAGTGATGGCAAGAATTCGTTATCGTCAGCCTTTACAAAAAGCAACTTTGCATCAATTTGAAGATGGTATGTATGTTCGCTTTGATGAACCGCAATCTGCTATTACTGAAGGTCAGTTTGTTGCATGGTATTTAGATAATGAATTAGTTGGTTCGGGAGTAATTTCTTAGCTTTATACTTTCTTAGGAAGAGATTCCGTTAAAAAAGTATAATATGAGATTCAATTTTACATTTCTTTTATTACTTCTTTCGTTTACAGTTTTTTCGCAGGAAGAAGCGTGGGTTTACTTTAATGCAAAACCTAATGCGCAGTCTTTTTACAATAACCCATTGGCAGGCTTGTCTCAGAAATCTTTAGATCGAAGAACGAGTCAGAATATTGCTTTGGATATTACGGATGTTCCTTTAGAAAGTTCATTTGTAAGCCAGATTAAAGGTAGTGCAGGAATAACCATTATGGCACGATCCAAATGGTTGAATGCACTTCATATTCGTGGAACGAAGACAGATATAGATGCTTTAAAATTATTATCATTTGTACAAAAAGTTGATTTTGCAGATAAAAGTTTAAATGTTGCCGGAAAAAAAGTGGCTGAGAATAAAACGACTCAGACTCATAGGGAACTTCAAACAGCCATTGATTATTCTTATGGTAATTCTGCCAATCAGATTCAAATGTTAAACGGACAAGTTTTACATCAACAGAATTTTACCGGAGAAGGAAAAACGATTGCAGTTCTTGATGCAGGTTTTCCAGGAGTAAATACGGCACAACCATTTGCAAATCTTAGAAATAATAACCGAATTTTAGGAGGTTATGACTTTACCAAAAGAAATGCCAATTTTTATGCAGGAGGAAGTCACGGAACGTCGGTATTATCAACGATGGGAGGTTATACAGAGAATGCCTTGGTAGGAACAGCTCCAAATGCATCTTACTATCTTTTTATCACAGAAATTGATGCTGAAGAAAATCCAGTAGAAGAATCTCTTTGGGTTGAAGCAGCCGAAAAAGCTGATTCTTTAGGAGTAGACATTATTACTTCTTCTTTAGGGTATTTTGGCGATCGTGATCTTGCAAGATATAATCATACGTATAGCGATATGAACGGAACGACCACTTTTGTTTCGCGAGGTGCCGAAATCGCATTTAGTAAAGGAATGATTGTTTTGGCTTCTGCAGGAAATGAGGGAAGGACCGCCGAACCTCATGTTGGCGCACCGGCCGATGCTGTTTCTGTAATTGCAGTAGGATCTGTAAATTCAACAAAAGTAAGATCAGATTCGAGTTCTATTGGGCCAAGTTTTGATAATCGCATCAAGCCCGATGTAATGGCACAAGGTGTTGCAGCAGTGGTCTCAGATCCTTCCGGAAATATTGGTACAGCAAACGGAACATCCTTTTCATGTCCTATTATGGCAGGAATGGTAGCATGTTTATGGCAAGCTTTTCCAACAAAGACAAACAAAGAAATTAAGCAAATGATTTTAGCTTCTGCGGATAAATTCTCCAATCCAAATAACAATTACGGCTACGGAATTCCAAATTTTGGAGCTGCTTTGGGAGTCGAAAACTTTGACGCTTCTTCTGTTTTTTCAGTATTTCCTAATCCGGCAAAAGCAGTGGTTGCCTTCTCATTTTCAGATCAGGAGTATACAGCTTCGGTTTCTGTTTATACTGTTTTAGGACAAAAAATAATCGAAAAACAAATTACAAATCAAAATCCGTTTCTTTCTGTAGAAGCGTTAAATAGTGGTCTTTATTTTTATACTTTTGACAGCGAAAGTGTACATAAAACAGGAAAGATCATCAAACAATAACAGTCAGTTTTAATGAATAAAATTACGCAGCTTTTCAATATAAAATATCCAATAATTCAAGGCGGAATGATTTGGAACAGTGGTTACAAATTAGCTTCTGCCGTTAGTAATTCCGGTGGTTTAGGTCTTATAGGTGCAGGATCAATGTATCCGGAGGTTTTAAGAGAACATATCCAGAAATGCAAGAAAGCAACAGATAAGCCTTTTGGAGTAAACATTCCGATGTTATATCCAAACATTGAAGAAATCATGAATATTGTAGTTGAAGAAGGTGTAAAGATTGTTTTTACATCGGCTGGAAACCCTAAAACATGGACTTCATTTCTAAAAGAAAAAGGAATTATAGTAGTGCATGTAGTGAGTAGTAGTACGTTTGCATTAAAAGCTCAGGAAGCGGGAGTAGATGCTGTTGTCGCTGAAGGTTTTGAGGCAGGCGGACACAATGGACGTGAAGAAACGACTACGTTAACCTTGATTCCGATGGTTAGGGAGAAAATACAAATTCCTTTGATTGCTGCAGGCGGAATCGCAACTGGAAGAGGAATGCTTGCTGCAATGGTTTTGGGTGCTGATGGAGTGCAGGTGGGTAGCCGTTTTGCAGCTTCTATAGAATCTTCAGCACACAATAATTTTAAGCAAACGATAGTTAATGTTAAAGAAGGCGGGACACATTTGACATTGAAAGAATTAGCTCCGGTTCGTCTGGTTAAAAATAAATTTTATAATGATGTTCAGGAACTGTATGAAAAATGCCCGTCAAAAGAAGATTTAGCACAGCTTTTAGGAAGAGCCAGAGCCAAGAAAGGAATGTTTGAAGGTGATCTGGAAGAAGGTGAACTTGAAATTGGGCAAATAGCCGGATTAATACACGAGGTTTTGCCTGTTGAGCAAATTATTCAACAAATGATAGCTGATTTTAAAGTTGCCAGCGAAGAAAAAGCTACATTTGAGTTTTAATTATCTGCAAGAAATACATTATGAATTTTATACGCATTTTTATACCATTACTTTTTCTGGTATTTGGTTTTCAGCAAGCACAAAGTCAGTCATACAACTTTAAGACTTCGGGTTTTAGTGTTTTAGAGAAAAATCAAAAAGGAAAATGGGGCGAGTGGTCCAATCTTGATTTAGTAAATCTTTCGATAGTTTTGGATACTAATAAGCATAGAATTGTTGTGTATTCGCAGGAAATTCAACTCTTTAGTATCCTTGATTATATTGAAAGAGAAGAGAATGATACTGATATTGTATATTCTTTTATGTGTAAAGATAATGATGGAAAAGAATGTAAGCTTTCAATTATTACCCGTAAAAAACAAGATTATCGCAAACAGCTTTATATCAATTACGACGATCATATTATTTTGTATAATATTTTTAGCGTCTAGGCTGATTGTATTTATATGTTGAAGCTTGAAGCTAATGAAGTAAATCAATTACTAACAGCAATGGATACTTTTAAAACTATTGCTGAGGAATTAATTGATAAACTTGTAAATGAGACTGATCAGCCGGAGAAAGACAAAATAATAGCCGGACATTATTATGAAATTGAAAATGCTGATGTGTTAAATGGCAGCGAAACCCTTAGTGATAACTGGTCTTTTGATGTTCATGGTGAACATTGCATGTTTAAAAATTTGACAACAGGACAAACTCTTGAGGTTTCGTTAGGGAATAGGGAAAGTGTCGGAAATATTGATCCTTATTTTTTTTACGAGTTCCTTAAAACAACAAAAGATTTTTGCCACTTAACAAGATATTTTGAAAATCCATTTCGGGATGTTTTATCCTTTCTTGAAGAGCTTGAAAAACAAAAAATAATGATTTGTGTTTATGGTGTCGAATTCAGAAAAAAAACTTAGTCCCGATTGCTATCGGGATAGAGCCTTAGTATCTTGTCATCTTCCTGATTATTCAATATCCTTAATAAACTCATCATACTCCAGATAGAACATTTCCAGTGCGTGCATTTTTTCGTTGAAAAAATCAAAAATGGTATCCCAGTTGTTTCGGTTGCTAAAGCCAACGCCTTGTTTTTCAACCCAAATTCTGCTTATTGTTTTGCCGCTTTCTAAAGTATAGTTTTTCTCGAAGACCAAATCCTTAATGAATTCTTCTTCCAGAATATTTTTTAAAGCTTCAATTTTTTCAAAATAAGCAGTTCGTTTTTCATCGCTTCGATGTTCAATATCAATTAAAACCTGTACTTTTTTATTGTCAACAAAAAATTTAAAAGAGAAATCTTTAATTTTAGTGTCATAGAGAACCCATTTTCTGGGATATTTTTCGGCAAATGCTACCCAAAATTCTCTTTTTATTCTTTGTGATTCTTCTTTACTGTACATTTTTTATGACTTTGGTTTTTAGAAAACTTGTAGAACCGCGTTTTCTAGAGTATATTTATATTTTATTTGAAAGTACAAAAATAAACTTTGCTTATGGATTTTCAAGATTTTTTGCAATATGTTCCTAATTTAATTCCAGTTGAATTGCCGGCGACGTTCGCTCACATAAAAATGGCACCTAAGGAAAGAATTCAAGAACTTAAAAATCTTGATTTAGGATCAAAAAATCCCCGTATAGCTGCAGTGATGATGTTGTTATATCCTAAAAAGGGAAAAACACATTTGGTTTTAATTGTCAGGAATGCTTACAACGGAGTTCATTCTTCGCAAATTGCATTTCCGGGCGGGAAATATGAGAACACAGATGCTAATTTTGAAGAAACTGCTTTAAGAGAAACGCATGAGGAAATAGGTGTTGCTCCTGAAAAAATCAAAATTATTAAGCATTTTACCCCAATGTATATTCCGCCAAGTAATTTTTTGGTGCACCCTTTTTTAGGAATTGCAAAAGAAGAACTGTCATTTTATCCTGATATTAGAGAAGTTGCCGGTATTATAGAATTGCCTTTATCTGTATTTTTGGATGATGAAATAATCATCGAAGCCACGTTGTCAACTTCTTATGCAGCCAATGCTCAGGTTCCCGCATTTAATATTCAAAATCATATTGTTTGGGGAGCGACCGCTATGATATTAAGTGAATTGAGAGATGTTCTGAAAGTAACAATTGACGAATATTTCTAAAAACAAATATTTAACAATTTGGTATTCATTATTATAACGATTTATTTCCGAAATTGCTTTATAGTATTGCTAAAAGAATAATTTTTGTATGTTTGCGACTTAACAAAAAATACAATAAACAGCTATGGGATTGTTTAAACGAAATCCTTTTGGACATATATTATTTATCAAGAAATGGTTAATCCGAATCTTGGGAGCTATGACGCACCGCAGATACAGGGGATTTAATGAATTACAGATCGAGGGATCTGAAATTATTAAAACATTGCCGGATACTAATGTATTGTTTATTTCAAATCACCAGACTTATTTTGCAGATGTTGTGGCTATGTTTCATGTGTTTAACGCAAGTTTAAGCGGACGTCAGGATACTATTAAGAATATTGGTTATTTGTGGCAACCCAAAATGAATATTTATTATGTTGCTGCCAAAGAGACCATGCAGGCGGGTTTATTGCCAAGAATTTTAGCCTATGTAGGCGCTATAACAGTTGAAAGAACCTGGCGTGCAAAAGGAGTTGATGTTACCGAGAAACGTGATGTAAACCCTAATGATACTGAAAATATTAGAATTGCTCTTCAGGATGGATGGGTAATTACATTTCCTCAGGGAACAACAAAATCTTTTAAACCTGTTCGTAAAGGAACGGCACATATTATTAAACAACATAAACCAGTTGTAATTCCTATTGTAATAGATGGTTTCCGTCGTTCTTTTGATAAGAAAGGATTGCGTATGAAGAAAAAAGGAATTCTGCAATCTTTCATCATCAAAGAACCTCTTGATATTGATTATGAAAACGATACCATCGACGAAATCGTAGAAAAAGTAGAATTTGCAATCGAACAACATCCATCATTTTTAAAAGTAATTCCTGCTGAAGAAATTAAGGTAGAGGAAGAACTTAATGAAATGAGACGATGGAGCTACAAGTCGACAGAAAATGAATATTAAGATTTAAAAATTAGATAAAGATTTCAGTTTTTTTAGACTTAGAACCTTAGCAACTCAGAATCTTAGCACCTTTTCTAGAAATCAATTTTCTTCAGCTCCTTATAATTAGCATATAATCTACGCAATAAAGTTCCATAAAGCAATCTGTAAATACACCAGAACAATCCAAAGAAAACCAGGGTAAGTAGTATTAGAGCACCAATAGAAAACAACATTGCTTTGCCATTCATGGCTAACTTTTCGCGTATAAGCGCCATATCCGGATTGTAGACATAGCCTATAAAGAAACTTAGAATAGACGAAACCACAATCATTCCTAAGTTATACCAAACATAATATTGAACCGTTTTTCTGGTTTTTAAAATGCTCTTCATTAGCAGTTTAGTAGAGACAGTTGTAGATATTGTTTTGTAGTTTTTATAGAAATAATAAATAAAAACTAAAATTACAGCGTAGTTAAAATACATTATAATTTCCATATAAAGTATTATTTCCGGATGATTGATCTTTTTAAGGATATCATCAATATTGGAAAAATAATTTGATATGGTCCAAAAAAGTACTTCCAGAATACTGATAATTAAAATCCACTTCACAATAGAAGACGATTTTTTGTGAATCATTTTGTAGATTTCTTTCTCAGAAATTTGTTCAAAAGAATCCGAGTTCTTTTTCCAGTCTTTTTTTAATAAATCCAGTTCTTTCATAATAATTTTTAAGGATTTAGTATTTTTTTAAGTTTCCCTTTAATTCTGTTCATTTTCACGCGCGCATTCACTTCGCTGATTCCTAAGGTTTCGGCTATTTCTTGATAATCTTTGTCTTCTAAATACATAAAAACTAATGCTTTTTCGATGTCATTGAGCTGATAGACGGCTTTATACATCAATTTGATCTGCTCTTCCTCTTCATAATTGTAATCGACATCTTTTACAAAATGCTGATGACTTTCATATTCTACTGTCGATACGGTTCGTTTGGTTTTTCGGTATAAGGTAATTGCAGTGTTTAGAGCAACACGATACGTCCAGGTCGAAAATTTACTGTCGCCTCTAAATTTTGGATACGCTTTCCAGAGCTGAATGGTGATTTCCTGAAACAAGTCTTTGTGAGCATCTTCGCCGGCAGTATATAATCTACAAATCTTGTGGATTATATTCTGATTTGCCTGCAATTGCGCAACAAATGACTGTTCTAGATTTTCACTCATATTATATTAGTAGTTACGAAATCATTTTTGTTACAGTTGATGTTTTGTTTTTTGCCGCGAATTTCACAAATTTTCCGAATTACTTCTCAAAATAGAAAGATTAAAAGTTTGCTTTTTTAAATCCGTGCTAATTTGTGCATCCCGATAGCTATCGGGAGTGGCAAACTTTATAGTTGTCTTGTTTTGTAGTAATTAATCGTCAAATCGATGAATTTGCTATAACTTTCCATTCCGTCTTTTTGATTGTTTGTTTTTAAAAAATTATCCCACAGGAAATAAAAACCTTCATCAAGAAAGGTATCGTATTTTTTGTAAAAGTCCTGACTTTCTTTAAAGTTTTTCAGGACTCCAATGTTTACCTGTTTTTTTAGTTCCTGAAAGATCTTCTCATTTTTGTATTTCCAGATAGCAAGGCAATAATTTAATGTAAAACTGTATCCTGCGTATTGATAATATAAATTGTCATTTTTGAGCGAAGCTAAAACACCTATAAAATTACATTCGTTTTCGCTGGCAAAACCAATTTGATGCGCCATTTCATGAGCTGTTGTCAACGGAAAAGTGTACATGGGTAATAAATCGTTAATCTGAGCTTCGTTCGTAAAAGGATTTAGGTATCCACCAAAACCCATATAGGTCAATGGAGTGCTGAATAATGATTTTTTTACGCTTAAGATTTCATATTTAAAATAGGGATGTTCTTTTGCTAAATTATCGTATCCGTTTAAAATCATTTTAAAAGATTCTTTTTGAGAATACGGAAATACAATTTTTGCACTGTCATTTTTTGTAATTTGATACTGGATATCGTTGGTTTTTACAATTAATCTTTTGGTAAATGCGAGAAAATCAGCATCGGTATATTCTCTTTTGATTTCCATTTTTTCGAAAAGAGGTTCACGATAATAATTAAAAGCCCAAAGCAGGTGAAAGAAAAAGTAAAAAACAGATATTTTACCTAACATTTTTAAAAGATGATCTTTCCAGTCTGTTTTCCATGTTTTTCTAATGCTCCAAAACCAGCTAATTATAGAAAGAATTAAAATGGCATAAATGCAATCGCCAACAGAAAACGGAATTTTTCCTAAAAGATTTCTGGAAAAATGCGAAATCCTGACAAATAAATTGTTGCTGTAAAAGCCTTCTACAAAATCTGGAAAAAAGGGAAGGGTTTTGTAAAAAATGATTTGAATTAAAAAAAATAAAGGTAAAACGTATTTTGATTTCACAGCGTAATTTTTAGATACGTAAATATAAATACATTATTGAATGATTAAAAAAAGTTTGCTGCGAATTCGACGAATTTTCGCTAATTATTGATTTGTTCAATTTTAGAGTCGTTTTAATTTGTGCTAATTAGTACAATTCGTGGCAAAAAAAGCAATTAAACTTTGTAACTTTGGGACTCTTAATTGTTAAACATCAAACAAAATATAATGAGTCAGGAAATAAGAAATCTGGAGCCAAAAGCACTTTGGAATAAATTTGCAGATTTAAACGCAGTTCCACGTCCGTCTAAGAAAGAAGATCGTGTAATCGAGTTTATGAAAAACTTTGGAAACAGTTTAGGTTTAGAAACTTTTGAAGATGAAATCAGAAATGTAATCATCAGAAAACCGGCTACTCCGGGAATGGAAAATCGTAAAGCTATCGTAATGCAGGGACATCTTGATATGGTGCACCAAAAAAATGCTGATACGGTTTTTGATTTTGATACACAGGGAATTGATATGTATGTTGATGGTGACTGGGTTCGCGCTCGTGGTACAACACTGGGAGCAGACAATGGTTTGGGAGTAGCAACTATCATGGCTATTCTGGAAAGTAAAGATATTCCGCATCCTGCAATTGAGGCTTTGTTTACAATTGATGAAGAAACAGGAATGACTGGAGCATTAAATCTTAAAGGTGGAATTTTGCAAGGTCAGATTTTGTTGAATCTGGATACTGAAGAAGATGATGAAATTGATATTGGTTGTGCAGGAGGAATAGATGTAACAGCTACAAGAACATATAATGAAGAAGAAGTTCCGGAAGGTTCAGTTGGTCATATTATTACCGTAAAAGGTTTAAATGGTGGTCATTCAGGAATGGATATTCATAAAGGTTTAGGGAATGCCAACAAAATCATGAACCGTTTATTATTTGATGCTTTTGAAAACTTTGGTTTACAAGTTGTTGAAATTAATGGAGGAAGTTTACGTAACGCAATTCCGAGAGAAAGTGTTGCAAAAGTGATTATTTCTGAAATGTTTGATGAAGCATATATTTTTGATATGCAGGAAATCATCAACGATATTAAAGCTGAATATAAAACAACAGAGCCAAACCTTTCTATTGAAATCGTAAAATGCGATTTACCTGAAAAAGTAATGGATTTGGGTGTTCAGGAAGGAATTATCAGAGCAATTTATGCTGCTCATAATGGTGTTTACAGAATGAGTGCTGATATGGCTGATTTGGTTGAAACTTCAAATAATATTGCCAGAGTTATTATAAAAGATGGTGAAATATCTATTGGATGTTTGACACGTTCTTCTGTTGAAACTTCAAAATTTGATTTAGCAAATGCACTGCGTTCTGCTTTTGAATTAGTAGGATGCGAAGTTGAACTTTCAGGTTCTTACCCAGGATGGACTCCAAATGTTAATTCTGAGATATTAGATACTTTGGTTGGAATTTACGAAAAACAAAATGGTGAGAAGCCAAAAGTAGTGGCTTGTCACGCTGGTTTAGAATGTGGTATTTTAGGAACAAACTATCCGGATATGGATATGATTTCTTTTGGACCAACTATTCATGGTGCGCATTCTCCAGACGAAAGAGCAAGTATTTCATCTGCTCAGAAATATTGGAAATTTGTATTAGAAATTCTTTCTAGTATTCCGGTTAAATAAAGCAATCAGTTTTCAGTCGCAATTTTCAGTTTCTTTTGATACTGAAAATTGCGACTGTAATTGAATATTAAGATTTAATCTCTCCTGGGATTGTTTTTCTTTTCTCTTTTTTCCTCTTTCTTCTCCTTAGCCGTTTTTAGCGGTTCTTTTTTTACCGTTTTTTTGGCGTCTTGACTTTTTGACATGATGTTTTAAGTTTAGTTATTTGATTTATTTTCAAGTAAATATAGCTCCTAATTTAGGTTTGTAGGTAAAAGCAGTCTATTTTATTTTAGCGTTTTGATGATATACTTCTATCGAATCTCTTTCAAGCCTTTCTTTTAGCCACATTTTTAATTTTTTTTCTGTTTCTAAATCAATTCCTTTTTTGCTTTGAAATAAAATTAAAGGGATGATTTTTGATTTGTTGGCATTGGTTTCTGTTGTGTAATTTCCAATTGTAAGTGAAGTAATTGTTGGGAAAAGTATTTTGGCCTCATTACTTATTTGGACGTTATTAAATTGATACTGTTCTAATTGATTTCGTAAATTATTAATTAAGATATCTTTTTGATCTACTACACTTTGATTATTATTGATCTGGTTCATAATGTCCTTTCTTAAATTGACCGTATCTTGTCTGATAATTAACGTTGTATTTGGTAAATCGTAATCTTCCAGTTTTTTATTAAGATTAGTGATTTCAGTGTCGTCAAATTTTTTAGCTAAAAAGGCTAGCTCAATTTTTTTTGGATCAGTATTGTATTTAATTTTTTTATAGATGATAGGGTAATCCTTGTCTAAAAATTCTTTTTGAATAAAAACTTCTGTCCTCGAATTATAATTTTTTTGAATATATAATTGATAGGCAAAATAAATACTTGGCACAATTAAAAGTAATATTAGAATGGTAACAATATACTTGACGCGTTTTTGATGTTGTAGATTTAATTGCTTCGTAATGGGATAGTTTAAATATTTTACAATTGCAAAAGTGGCAATGCAAATAAATACACAGTTAATCATATAAAGATACAAAGCGCCAAAAAAATAGATGTAATTCCCAAGTGCTAAGCCATAACCAGCTGTACAAAGCGGCGGCATCAAAGCGGTTGCAATAGCTACACCGGGAATTGGGTTTCCTTTTTCTACACGGGTTACGGCAATTACCCCGACTAAGCCTCCAAAAAAAGCGATTAAAACGTCGTAAATGTTTGGAGATGTTCTGGCTAATAATTCAGATTGCGCTTCTTTAAAAGGGCTTAAATAAAAGTATATGGTCGAAGTAGTAAGGCTGACGATTGTAGCAATGAACAAGTTTTTTATGGATTTTTTTAAAAGCTCAAAATCGTACATTCCTAAACCAAAACCAGCGCCAACAATTGGTCCCATTAATGGCGAAATTAACATTGCTCCAATAATTACTGCTGTCGAATTAACATTTAAGCCTACAGAAGCAATAATGATCGCGCAGGCCAAAATCCAAATATTTGAACCTTTAAATGATACAGCGCTTGTTATATTTTCGATTACTGATTTTTTATTTTCTTCACCTTTATGAAGGTCAATAAAGTTTAAGACTTTTTGAGTTGGATCTGTCATAAATGTTTTAAGGAATTATGGCTGAAAGCCGGCTTTTTTATAAAAATGGGAAATCTAATTTAATCAAAAAAAATGCTAAAACCTATCTTTATTGGGTAAAGAACATCTAAAATAAAAGCGATAGAGATTTTATGAAACAAAAAAAATCCCCAATTTTTTAAATTGAGGATTTGTATATTTAATATAAAAATGAAATTTTAATTTCGTTTTAATACTTTATATTGTTCATAACAACCACTGATAGCATCCAGAATCTGTAAATCATTTGCAGTCTGAATAAAAGAATCGGAATAATTACAGCGTTGTAAAATTTCGGGGATTTCCTCTTTGGTTATTCCTAAAAGTACGGCAAGTGTTTCGCGATCGTATTTTGTTTCAAGAAGATTTCTAATGGTATCATCTTTTTTCATGTCCTTTAGTTTCTTGAGTTCTTTGCCGCTTTTTCCAAAGAAATTATAAAGCATATCGGCTGGATTAAAAATAGAACCTAATACTTTTCCGAAAGCATTTGGAGAATATTCCCCAGCTTCATAGCCCTGAGTAAGACCAGAAATACTATAACGGAAGTTTTCTTTAGTTGGAATTAATTTTGAATCGACTTCCAGGTAACCGGTTAGGCTAAATGGTGCAATAACTACTTCTTCAAGAGCAATTGCTTTTTCTGTAAGCTGAATTTTTGTGACTTTGTTTTTTATCCAGTCATTGGTTACTCTAACGCGTAAGGATTGAAAACCAAGAATAGAGAAAAGAAGTGTGTCATTTGCCTGTACATTGATTTCAAAATATCCTTTGGCATCAGACATAGCGCCTAGTACCTTATTTTTATTAATGATATTTACATTAGGAAGAACCTGTTTAGTATTATCATTATATATGTAACCAGAAACTCTTTGTGGACCGGTTGTTTCTGTCTCTTGTGAGAAACCAACACTCGATAATAGAATAAAAAAGAAAACTGCGAAATATTTCATATCTGGATTTAAAGCACTAAAAGTAATAAATCGAGATTAAATATTTCGTAGTATTCAAATATAATTATAAGAAAATTAACAAAGGTAGTAGTGTTACTTTTCGTATTTAAATAAAAAGAGATTAGGAAGATTGAATTACATTGTTTTGAATTGCAAAACTCATTTGTAGTGTATAAGATTCGTAATAAAAAAATCCCAAATTCCAATTATGTCTGGAATTTGGGATTTTGTATTTTAAGATATTAAATCATTAATCTCTTCTCGGTCTTCTTGGTCTTGACGAATCGCCAAAGCTTTCAGAACGTCTTGGAGCTCTGTCCGAACCACCTTCGTTTCTTCTGAAACCTCCCTCTCTTGGAGCAGAGTTTCTGTCGCTTCTAAAACCTCCTCCAGAACCTTCACGTCTTGGAGCTCTGTCTGAACCACCTTCGTTTCTTCTGAATCCGCCACCTCCAGAACCTTCACGTCTTGGAGCAAAGTTTCCTTCTCTTCTTGGTCCAGAGCTTCTTCCGCCACCACGGTTATTGTGATCACGTCTTCCGCCACCGTCATTTTTAGAAATTTCAACATTAATACGACGTCCTTCTAATTGAACGTTGTTTAAAATATCCATTACTTTATCAGTATGCTCAGGATCAGTATTAAAGAAAGAGAAACCTTCTTTTACATCAACTTTGAATACATCATCACGACCTAAATCTAAAGTTTCTTTTAAGTAATCTTTAAGAGACATCCAGTCGAAGTTATCTCTTGAACCGATATTTACAAAGTAACGAACTGCTCCGTTATTGTTGAATTCTCTTGGCTCAGAGTCATTTCTTTCACGTCTTTCTCCAGAAGATTGAGTAGAGATATCTCTATTCTTTTTATAGTAAGCAATAAAACGGTTAAATTCTACTGATACCATTTTCTTAATCAATTCTTCTTTAGATAAACCTTCAAGAACATTGTTAATTGCTGGTAAGTAGTTGTCAATTTCGTGATCAACCTCAGTATCTTTAATTTTGTTTGCTAAGTGCAATAATTGAATTTCGCAGATTTCAATTCCAGATGGAATTGTTTTTTCTTCGAATTTTTGTTTAATGATTCTCTCGATAGAAGAAATTTTACGTAACTCGCTTTTTGTAACAATAACAATAGAAGTACCTAATT